>DATIQL010000126.1:0-4054 GCA_035470905.1 Casimicrobiaceae bacterium | reverse complement strand
CCGAGGGCTTGATGACGCAACCGGACGGGGCGAGGTTGCCGCGCAGCACCGCAATGCCGCCCTGCGCCTTGAACGGCTTCGCGATGGGCGTGATCACGTCGGCGTTGTAGTTGACCGCGTCCTTCACGTTGTCCCAGATCGTCTGCCCGTTGACCGTCAGCGCCTTCTTGTGCAGGAACTTGCCGATCTCCTTCATCACCACCGGCAGGCCGCCCGCGTAGTAGAAATCCTCCATCAGGAAGCGGCCGGACGGCATGAGATCGACGAGGCACGGCATCTTGCGTCCGAGCCGATCCCAGTCTTCCAGCGTGAGGTCCACGCCGATGCGTCCGGCCAGGGCGAGCAGATGCACGACGGCGTTGGTGGACCCGCCGATCGCGCCGTTCACCATGATCGCGTTCTCGAACGCGTTCCGGGTGAGGATCTTCGACATGCGCAGGTCCTCGTTCACCATCTCGACGATGCGCCGCCCCGCCATGCGGGCGAGCACCTTGCGGCGCGAGTCGGCACCCGGGATCGCCGCGTTGGTCGGCAGGCCCATGCCGAGCGCCTCGACCATCGACGCCATCGTCGACGCGGTGCCCATCGTCATGCAGTGTCCGGCCGAGCGCGACATGCACGACTCGACCTCCAGCATGTCCGACGGCTTCATCTCGCCGGTCTTCAGCATCTCGGTGAACTTCCACACGTGCGTGCCGGAGCCGATGTCCTGGCCGCGGAACTTGCCGTTCAGCATCGGCCCGCCGGAGACGCCGATCGTCGGCAGGTCGCAGGTTGCCGCGCCCATCAGCAGCGCCGGCGTCGTCTTGTCGCAGCCCATCAGCAGCACGACGCCATCGAACGGATTGGCGCGGATCGACTCCTCGACGTCCATCGCCGCCTGGTTGCGGAAGAGCATCGTCGTCGGCCGCATCAGCGTCTCGCCGAGGCTCATCACCGGGAACTCGATCGGGAAACCTCCGGCGTCGAGGACGCCGTCGCGCACGTGCTGCGCGAGCTCGCGGAAATGCGCATTGCACGGAGTCGCCTGCGACCAGGTGTTGCAGATGCCGATCACCGGCCGGCCGTCGAACTGGTCGTGCGGGATGCCCTGGTTCTTCATCCACGACCGGTGGACCAGCGCATCGCGGTCGTGCCTGCCGAACCATTCGGTGGAGCGCAGCTTGCGCCCCGGCTTCGCTTTCGGTCCTGCCTTCGCCATCAGCCGGGCCTCGCGGCGAGCATCACATGACGGCGCCGAGATACCACGGCACGAACTCGCTCTGTCCGTAGCCGTGGTGCTCGCTCTTGGTCCGGGTGCCCGACGCGGTGTCGAGAATCATCCCGAACAGGCGCTCGCCGATTCCGGCGACCGTCGCGTCGCCGTCGACGATCTGGCCGCAGTTGAGATCGATGTCCTCTTCCTGCCTCACCCACAGCGGCGTGTTGGTCGCGAGCTTGAGCGAGGGCGCAGGCGCGCATCCGTAGGCGGACCCGCGGCCGGTGGTGAATACGATCATGTTGGCGCCGCCGGCGACCTGCCCGGTCGCCGACACCGGGTCGTAGCCGGGGGTGTCCATGTAGACGAACCCTTTTGCGGTCACCGGTTCCGCGTATTCGTAGACGGCGACCAGGTTCGTGGTCCCGCCTTTCGCCACCGCGCCCAGCGATTTCTCGAGGATCGTCGTGAGCCCGCCGGCCTTGTTGCCGGGCGACGGGTTGTTGTTCATCTCCCCGCGCTCGCGCCTCGTGTAGTCCTCCCACCAGCGGATGCGTTCGATCAGCTTCTCGCCGACCTCGCGCGAGACCGCGCGCCGCGTCAGCAGATGCTCGGCACCGTAGATCTCGGGCGTCTCCGACAGGATCGCCGTCCCGCCGTGTCGCACCAGCAGGTCGACCGCCGCGCCAAGCGCAGGATTCGCGGTGATGCCCGAATAGCCGTCCGATCCGCCGCATTGGAGTCCGATCGTCAGATGCGACGCCGGCACCGGCTCACGCACGATCGCGTTCGCGTGCGGCAGCATCTCGCCGATCATCGCGATGCCGCGCGCGATCGTCTTCGCGGTGCCCCCGGTGTCCTGGATCGAGAACGTCTGCAGCAGCGGCCCTTCGCGCAGCCCCTCCGCGCCCAGCAGCGCGCCGATCTGGTTGGCCTCGCAGCCGAGCCCCACGACCAGGACGCCCGCGAAATTGGCATGCTTCGCGTAGCCACCCAGCGTGCGGCGCAGGATCCGCATGCCTTCGCCCTGGGTGTCCATGCCGCAGCCGGAGCCATGGGTCAGTGCGACGACGCCGTCGACGTTCGGAAACGCGGCGAGGCGCTCGCGGGTGAAGTGGTCGGCGATGCCGCGCGCCACCGTCGCCGAGCAATTGACCGTCGACAGGATGCCGATGTAGTTGCGCGTCGCCACCTTCCCGACGTTCGTCCCGTCGCGGCGGACGATGCCCATGAACGTCGCCGCGGGTTCGATGCGTGCCGTCGGTTTCGCGTCGACACCGAATGCGTAGTCGCGGTCGAACGCCCCCATCGCCAGGTTGTGCAGGTGCACGTGCTCGCCGGGGGCGATGTCGCGGCTTGCGAAACCGATGATCTGGTTGTAGCGGCGCACCGGCGCGCCGGCGCGGAGCGCACGGGTCGCGACCTTGTGCCCGGGAGGCACGAGACCCGCGACGACGACGTTCTCGTCGATCAGCGTCGTGCCTCCGACGAGTTGCGAGCGCGCGATGACGACGTCGTCGGCCAGATGCAGCCGGATCGTCAACGAAGAGCGCGTGAGCATCGAATCATCCCTCGGTACGGCCTCGGTGCGGCCCAGGTGCAACCTGGGCGCAACCTCAGTGGAGCCTCAGTGGAGCCTCAGTGGAGCATATCCCAGCCGGTGCTGAACCGCTTGAACGCCTGGTTCAGATGGCGACGCATCGCGGCCCGGGCGCCCCGCGAATCCCGCGCCGCGATCGCCTTCAGCACCGCACGGTGCTCGGCCACCGCGGAGCGCCACAGCTCGGGCGAATCGTAATGGTGCTCGAGCTGCTTGTAGAGCGGCCCGGCGCGCTCCTCCCACAGCATCCGGACGACGTGCACCAGCGCGCCGTTGCCCGTCGCTTCGGCGATCCGCAGATGGAACAGGCGGTCGCCCGGCAGCGGCTGCATTCCTTCGGTTATTTCGCGCTCCATGTCGTCGAGCGCCGCCTCGATCGCCTGCACCTGCGGCCGCATTGCCGCTTTCGCCGCCAGCGCGGCGCATTCGGACTCGATCAGGTAGCGCGCGCGCAGGAGCTCGAACGGACCCGCTTCGCTTTCGGCCGGCGCTGCTACCTGCGCGTCGTCGCAGGCCCGGACGTAGATGCCGGAACCGATGCGCACGTCGACCAGCCCTTCGACTTCGAGCGCAATCAGGGCTTCGCGCACCGATGGCCGCGAAACGCCGAGTTGCTTCGCGAGGTCACGCTCCGGCGGCAGGCGAGATCCGGTCGCATACTCGCCGCTCCGGATCAGCGCGCGGATCTGGTCCGCGATCTGCCGGTAAAGCCGACGGGGTTCGATGCTCTGGAACGGCATGGGACCGGGCCCGGCGCTGCAGGGCGTTGGCCGAGCGCATTGCTTCGGATCGGCCAAGGCTACGCGCACCCGGTTGACTGGTCAAGTGGCATTACCAATTGCCAGCTCGGGGCAGCTGTTATACTGGCCGCACGCGGCATGGGTTCCAGTCCTTCTGGCCGCTGTCGATTCCGACTTCCTGCAGTTCCTCCGTTTGCCTGCGACTGGCCTCCCTCCGGGGAGGACAGGCCGATCCTTTTCCGAAAGCCTTCATGTCCTTCTCTACGCTCGGCCTGTCCGAGACGCTGGTCCGCGCCGTCACCGAGCACGGTTACACCCAACCGACGCCCGTGCAGGCGCAGGCCATTCCCGCGGTTCTCGCCGGCGGCGATCTGCTCGCCGGCGCACAAACGGGCACCGGCAAGACCGCCGGATTCGTGCTGCCGATGCTGCAGCGGCTGTCCTCGCGCGCCGCAGGCGCGGTGCCGCCGAAGTCGCCGCTATCGGCGGCACGCCCGATCCGCGCCCTGATCCTCA
>DATIQL010000125.1:0-8684 GCA_035470905.1 Casimicrobiaceae bacterium | reverse complement strand
CCGATTCGGCGATTTTCTCGCCGCCGGGGATGACGCTCTCGACCTGGTAGACGTTGGCGTCGACGACCACCGTCGGACCGTAGCTGGTGAACGACGCCTCGTCGCCGGCCTTGTCGACCGCGCCGACGGTGATCAGGTTCGGCAGGGAGATGTCGGCGGGAATGTCCTCGGCGAACGACGCGTTCTGGTCGCTGTTGCCGGCGGCCGTGACGAACAGGATGCCGGGCGCGCTCGCGAAAGCCCGGGTCAGCGCGTTCTTCTGGATGTCGAAGAGCTCGCGGGCGATCGCCTTGCGATCGTTGGCGTCCTTGCCGATGTTGCACATCTCGAGCGCCTCCTCGACGCCCTTGACGCTGCCGCCCCAGCTCATGTTGACGACCCGGACGTGGTTGCGCTTGAAGAAATCGACATAGGCCAGGGAATTGCGCGCGTCGCGCTCGGCCAGCGCCTTGCTGGGACAGGGATCGGGCAGCAGGTGCCAGTCGAATTCGATGCGGCCGACGACCAGCCGCGCGTAGGGATTGCCCGCCAGCGTGATGCCCGCGACGTGCGTGCCGTGCATCCAGTTGCCGGACAGGTCGAGCTCCTCGACCGCGCCCTTGTACTCGTCGGGCTTGAGCGCCGACAGGTATTGCTTGAGCGCGCTCGCCTCCGGACTGTCGATGTTCGACTGCAGATCCGAGAACCCCTTGAGCCGCGCCTTCATCTGCGGGATGCGGCCCTTGAGGTCGGCCGGGATCGGCTGAAGCTCGCCGGTCGCCGGCTCGGAATAGCGGTCGAACGCGATCACCTCGGGCTTGCCCGCGGCGTCCTTCACGACCCGGCCGGGAAACAGCGCCAGATCGACGCCACTGTCCCAGATGCCGACGTTGACCTGCGCGTACGGCTTGCCGGGCGGCAGCGAGACATCGCGCGCGGCCCAGATGTCCGGCTTGTCGACATGGTGGGCGGCGATGTACGCGCCATAGGCGGCGACCAGCGTGTCCTTGAGCGGCAGCGTCGCGACCAGCCTGAACCTCGCATTGACGACCACCGGCGCGAGATCCGAGCTCAGCGAGCCGGTCTTGTCGACGGTCGGCTGGATGACATTGCGCACGTAGCCCAGCATCAGCGCTTCGCTCGCGATCTCGGCGCCCGCCTTCGCTTCCTTCACCTCGTTCTGCACCAGCGCGTAGGGCATTTTCGCGAGATCGGCCCCGATCAGCCGCCCGACTTCCTTGCGATAGGCGTCCGAGGTGCTGCCGCCCTCCACGCGCTGCGCATCGACCATTGCGCGCAGCTGCATGCCCGACAGCAGCTTTTCGGCGGGCTTGTCCTGCAGCTCCTGGATGTGGGCCGCGCGCTTCAGCGCCTCGCCGTAGTTGCCGTCGAGATAGTCGAGCAGCGCGAGCTCGCCTTCGAGCTGGCGCAGCGTCGCGCGGTCGTCGATCTCGTATCTTGCGAGCACCGACTCGGTGTCGCGACGCACTTCGGCTGCGAATGGCTTGAACTTCGCCGCGTCGCGGACGATGTCCTCGACCCGGCCGTCGATCTTGTAGGTGAAACGGGGAAGGTCTGCAGCCTTCTCGATCTTGGGTTTCGGCTGCGCGAACGCGGGAGCGATGGCGATGCCGAGGGCGCAGACGGCAATGGCGAAGCGGGTCAGCACGAAGTGGTCCTCCGCAGGGAATCGACGAGACCGGCTCGTGACCGGCCCCATGCAGGGACCGGCATTGTAGCCAGTCGGCAGGGATCCGGTCCGGTGGACGAATGACCGGCGGTGACGGCCGGAAGTTCAGCCCCGGGGAAAGCGGGGTCCGTCCCGCTTTTTCGCAGCATTCACGCGGGAAGGCGCGGTCCGCCCACGGATCTTCAGGCGCGACGGCCGGCGACCACCCGCGGAATGCCGGCGAGATCGCGCGCCGGCACGATGCCCTGGAACCCCGCGTCGGCAAACAGGCGTTGCACCGCACCGGACTGGTCGTAGCCGTGCTCGACGGCGAGCCAGCCGCCGGGCGCGAGCCGGACCGGTGCGCCGGCGACGATCGAGCGCAGCGCATCGAGGCCGTCGTCGCCCGCCGCCAGCGCGCCGATCGGCTCGAAACGCAGGTCGCCTTCGCGCAGGTGCGCGTCGCCCGCGGCGACATAGGGGGGGTTGCTGGCGATGAGATCGAAGCCGCCCGAACCCTCGGGCGGGAGGGCTTCGTACCAGTCGCCCTGCGCAAACGCGACGTTCACGATGCAAAGCCGCTGCGCGTTGGCGCGGGCGACCGCAAGCGCGGCCGGCGAACGGTCGGTTGCGACGACCTGGGCGAGCGGACGCTCGCTGGCTATCGCGAGCGCGATCGCCCCCGACCCGGTCCCGAGATCGAGCACGCGCAATGCACGGTCGGCGGGGAGCCGCGCCAGGGCGACCTCCGCCAGCGTCTCGGTTTCCGGCCGCGGAATCAGCACCGAAGGATCGACGGCGAGGCGCAATCCCCAGAACTCGCGCCATCCCGTCAGGTAGGCCACGGGCTCGCCTTCGCGGCGCCGCCTGGCCAGCGCGAAGAAACGATCGGCGTCCTCGCGCGAAAGCGGATCGCCGGCGTGTGCGATCAGCCACGCGCGATCGCGCCCCAGGACGTGCGCGAGCAGGACCTGACCGTCGACGGGAACGAGGCTGCTTTGCGCAAGCGCCTGGCGCACGGTCGGGGGCGTCATCGCGTCATCCGCGTCCGTCGCATCCCGCGTCGCCGCGCAGCGCTTCGAACAGCCGCAGCCGGCGCCCGTAGTAACGGCCCCAGCCGACGTCGGCGAGACCCGCCTTCTGCAGCACGCGCTGCGATGCGGCGTTGTCGGGATGGGTCACCCCGATGATCCGGTACAGCCCGAGATCGATGAAGCCGTAGCGGACGAGCGCGCTCGCCCCTTCCGTCGCATAGCCCCTGCCCCAGGCGGCGAAGCGCAGCCGGTAGCCGACCTCGACTTCGGCGGTGCCGGGTACGTACTTGAGCGCGAACCAGCCGACGAACTCGCCGTTGTCGCGGCGGGTCGCGCGCCAGGTCCCGAGCCCCGGATAGAGCGCGTAGGCCCGCGACACGCGGCGGATCGCGTCGTCGACCTGCTCGCGTGTCGACAGCCGGCCGTTGCCGACGTAGCGCACGACGCGCGGATCGGAATCCAGCTCGTGGAGCTCGTTGGCGTGCCCGACCGTGATGTCGTGCAGCGCGAGGCGCGGCGTGGTGAGCCACGCGGTCGATTTCCTCATCGCATCCCCACGGATGCGGTGGCGCTCATGCCTCCCCCGACAGCGTCGCGAGCTGCTCGGCCTGGAATTCCTGCGCCAGCGCGCCGATCAGCTCGTCGAGGTCGCCATCCATGATCGCGTCGATCTTGTAGAGGGTCAGGTTGATCCGGTGATCGGTCACGCGGCCTTGCGGAAAATTGTAGGTGCGGATGCGCTCGCTGCGGTCACCCGATCCGATCAGGCTCTTCCGCTGCGCGGCTTCCTTCTGCTGCCGCTCGCGCCGGTCGCGGTCGACGAGCCGGGACGCGAGCACGCTCATCGCCTGGGCGCGATTGCGGTGCTGCGAGCGATCATCCTGGCATTCGACCACCAGTCCGGTCGGCAGGTGGGTGATCCGAACCGCCGAATCGGTCTTGTTGATGTGCTGCCCACCCGCACCCGATGCGCGGAAGGTTTCGATCCGCAGGTCCGCCGGACTGATCTCGATGTCGGCGACCGGGTCGGCCTCGGGCAGGATCGCCACCGTGCAGGCTGACGTGTGAATGCGCCCCTGCGCCTCGGTCTGCGGCACGCGCTGCACGCGGTGCCCGCCGGACTCGAACTTGAGCCGCGCGTAGACGCCGCTGCCCGCGATGCTCGCGATGATCTCGCGATAGCCGCCGAGGTCCGAGGTCGATTCGGAGACGACCTCGACCTTCCAGCGCTGACGCTCGGCATAGCGCGCGTACATCCGGAACAGGTCGGCCGCGAACAGCGCCGATTCGTCCCCGCCCGTTCCGGCGCGGATTTCGAGGAAGACGTTGCGTTCGTCGTCGGGGTCCCGGGGCAGCAGCATTGCCTGCAGCTCGCCCTCGAGCGCCGCAAGGCGGATCTCGGCGGCATGCCGCTCCTCGTCGGCGAAATCGCGCATCTGGGGATCGCGTGCGAGCTCGGTTGCGGTCGCGAGATCGGCCTCGGCCTGCCCGAAATCATGGTAGCGCGCGGCGACGGGGTCGAGCTCGGAGCGCTCCTTCGACCATGAGCGGTAGCGCTCGAGATCGCGCGTCGCATCCTCGGAGGCGAGCAGCGCATCGAGCTCGGCCAGGCGCGCAGCGAGTTGGTCGAGCTTGGTGCGTAACGATTGTTTCATGCGGATCGAATGCGTCGGGTCCGGAGATATCTGGGTCGGTGCAGCGGGTGCTTCGGATGATTCAGGATCGGGTCGGCTGGCGGACCGGCGCCGGGTCGGCCGGGAAAGCGCGGCCCGACGGGATTTCCGCGGGCGCCGGTGCCGCTCCGCCCCGCAGGTTGCGGGACCGAGGCGGCGGGAGCGCCGCTACGACTCGCGATCGGCGGAGGGTTCGGACAGGCCGTAGACGCGCGCGAAGAGCGCGATCATTTCGGCGCGCTCGGCATCCCCCGCAGCATTGAGGGCGACGAGCGGTGCATGCAGGACCTTGCTGGTCAGGCCGCGAGCGAGCGATTCGAGCACCGCCTCGGCCGGAGTCCCGGCGGCGAGCTGGCGCCGCGCGCGCTCGAGCTCGGCGCTGCGCAGCGCATCGTGGTGCTGCGACAACGCGGCGATCGTCGGAACGACGCTTCGTCCCTGCAGCCAGTGCAGGAAGTGCGCTGCCTGCGCGGCGATCATCTGCTCGGCCTGCGCGACCGCCTCGCGCCGGACCTGCAGGTTGCCCTTCACGATCTCGGACAGATCGTCGATGCTGTAGAGGAAGACGTCGTCGAGCGCTGCAGCCTCGGCCTCGACGTCGCGGGGCACGCCGAGATCGACGATCAGCACCGGGGCATGGCGGCGTTCGCGGATGACGCGTTCGAGCGTTCCCTTGCCGATGATCGGCAGCGTGCTCGCCGTGCAGGTCACGATGATGTCGAACTGCGCGAGACGTCCGGTCAGCTCGGTGAGCGTAATCGCATCGGCGCCGAAGCGCTGGGCAAGCTTTTCACCGCGCTCCAGCGTCCGGTTGGCTACGGTGATCGAACGCGGCTTGCGCGAGGCGAAGTGGGTCGCCGCGAGCTCGATCATCTCGCCGGCGCCGACGAGCAGCAGCCGCTGCTCGGCAATCGACGGAAAGATGCGCTCGGCGAGCTTCACCGCGGCCGCGGCCATCGAGATCGACGCGCTGCCGATGTCGGTCTGGCTGCGTACGTCCTTGGCGACTGCAAACGTGCGCTGGAACAGGCGGTTCAGCACCAGGCCCAGCGACCCTGCGGATTGCGCCGAGCGCACGGCCTGCTTCATCTGGCCGAGGATCTGCGGCTCGCCCAAGACCATCGAATCGAGACCGCTCGCGACGCGAAACGCGTGCGTCACCGCACGCTCGCGCGGCAGCGTGTAGACGTAGGGCTCGAGGGCCGCGCGCGGCAGCTGGTGGGCATCTTCCAGCCAGCGGGCGACCGAATCCGGCCTGCCGCCGTGGAAATACACCTCGGTCCGGTTGCAGGTCGACAGGATCGCCGCTTCACGGACCGCGCCCTTGGCCGTCAGCTCGCGCAGCGCGTCGGACAGCGCATCGGGCGCGAACGTCACCCGCTCACGGACGTCGAGCGGTGCGGTCGTGTGGTTGAGGCCCAGCGTAAAGAGCGCCATGGTGGTCGATACGTGCAGCCGGTTCGCCGCGGGAACAACCCCGCGTTGCGCTGACAACCGGCACGCGAAGCGGATTTTACCGCAGCGGCCCCCGGGCGGCGAGGACAAGCCATTGATTCTGGTCAACGAAGCTCGACGGCAGCCCGCGGCGGCACGGGCGCCATCGGGAACGGCGCAAGCGCAGGCGCCCCGCCCGGGCCGGGCCCGGATCCCGACACGGGCCCCGCCGACGCGGGCAACGGGGACGGCGTCGGCGCGATGATCGATCCGGCGCTTGGCCCACCGGGCGCAGCCACCACCCGGGCCCCGGCGCACACCCAGCAACTGTCCCAGAACGGGTAATCGGCAAGGCGCTCGGTCAGATGGGCCCGCAGCGGGCGGCGCAGCAGCGCCCGGGCAACGGCCGCCAATTGGGTGTCGTCGGCGATCCGATGCCAGGTGTAGCGCCCGTCCCAGACCGGGCAGGCGAGGTCGCGAACGTGCATCACGCGCAACGCGGCGCGGGCGAGGAACGCGGCGGTCGTGTCCTCGAGATCTCCGCGGCGCAGCAGGATGAGTGCGTCGAAGCGTGCCGGCAGAAGCACCCACGCGACGACGTCCCAGAGCCCCGACGCCTGCATCAGCGCGAGCTCGGCCGCCACCGCCGCGCCCGAGGCGAAATCGGCGAAGGCCGGAGCGCCGCAGCGTGTCGCGGCCGAGACGCGATACGCAAGCTCGCGGGTCGCTCCGAGTGGATCGAATGGGAGATGTCTCATGGCGGCGGCACTTCGACCTGGCCGGCATACGTTAGCGGGCGCGCACCAGTCACAACATCGGTCGTACGGCCGATGCGAGATGCCGGCGCAGCACGCATGTTGCGTTCGCAACGCGCCGGAGTAGGATCCCGTCGCGGCCCCGACCATCGCAGGGGGCCGATGATCGCGGCGCACAAGCACGGCCTCATGCCTGGAAATCGGGGATCGGGACGAGCGGCTCCGGCCGCGCGCCACAACAACACAAAGGAGGCATGACGATGACGGAACGCAGTCGAACTGCGGGGACGCCCCGACCGCAGGATGCCGTAGCAGCCATGCTGCGCGACGCCGAGGACCGCGCGCTGACCGCCGAGCGAACCGACGCCCTTTCACCGTACTACGCTGACTCGAGGGACGCCCCTGGCGGTCGCCGACGCTTCATGTTCGGCTCGCTGGCTGCCGTGGGTGCGGTCGCGAGCCTGCCCAGGCTGGCGCAAGCCAAGGGTTCGCTCGGATCCGACGAGCATGACGTCCCTGCCGACGCAACGAAGGTCCCGGGATACCCGCTCGCAGATGAAAGCTACGGCAGCCGGTCGCAGTTCGAAACCGAGGTCCGGGTCCGCTTCAAGACGGCCACGCCGCTGTCGTCCTGGACTTTCACGCCGTTGCAGGCCGGCCTCGGCATCGTGACGCCCTCCGGGCTCCACTTCGAGCGCAGCCACGGCGGCACCGCGGTGATCGATCCAGGCAGGCACGAGCTGTTCGTGCACGGCATGGTGCGGTCGCCGAAGAAGTTTTCGATGAGGGACATCAAGCGCTTTCCTTCGATCTCCAGGGCCATGTTCATCGAATGCTCGGGGAACGGCCTGACCGAATGGTCGAAGCCGACGATGAAGACCGTGCAAGGCACCCACGGCCTGACCTCGACCTCCGAGTGGACCGGGGTGCCGCTGCGGACGATTCTCGAGGAGGCGGGCCTCAAGCCCGGCGCCAAGTGGCTGCTCGCCGAAGGCGGCGATGCGGCCGCGATGACGCGCAGCATCCCGATCGACAAGGCGCTCAAGGACTGCTTTCTCGCCTACGGGCAGAACGGCGAGGCGATCCGCCCCGAACAGGGCTATCCGCTGCGCCTGATGGTGCCGGGCTTCGAAGGCAACGTCCACATCAAGTGGCTGCGGCGGATCGAGGTGTCCGACGCGCCGTTCATGACGCGCGAGGAGACCTCCAAGTACACGGACCTGATGCCGAGCGGCAAGGCCGTGCAGTTCTCGTTCGAGATGGAGGCGAAGTCGGTCATCACCTCTCCGTCGGGAGAAATGACGCTCGACGGGCCCGGCTTCTACGAGATCACCGGCCTCGCCTGGTCCGGACGCGGCGCCATCCGGCGCGTCGACGTCTCCACCGATGGAGGCAGGACCTGGCGCCAGGCGGCGCTGCAGGGGCCGATCCTGCCGATCTGCCACACCCGTTTCCGCCTGCCGTGGAAATGGGACGGCAAGGAGGCGGTCCTGCAGAGCCGCTGTGTCGATGAAACCGGCTACGTCCAGCCGACGCTCGGGCAGGTGATCGCGATGCGCGGCCTCAATGGTCCGATCGGCTCGATCTATCACCTTAACGCGATCCAGAGCTGGCGCGTCGCAAACGATGGAAAGGTGTCGAATGTCCATTACTACTAGAACCCGCCCCCGCATCGCAATCGCGGCCCTGGCGCTGGCGGCCGCCGCCTGTGCGAGCCACCTTGCCTATGCAGGCTACGGCTTCGGCACGACGCCCACCGAGTCCGAGCTCGCCGCCTTCACCTCGCCGCTGCCCGACGGGCGCGGCTTGCCCGCCGGCTCCGGCACCGTCGCCCAGGGCGCCGCGCTCTTCCAGGGACAATGCGCGTCCTGCCACGGCGACAAGCTCCAGGGCGGCATCGGCGACCGCCTGGTGGGCGGCCGCGGATCGCTGGTCAACGACGATCCGAAGAAGGCGCCGATCAAGACCGTCGAGAGCTACTGGCCGTACGCGACGACGCGGTTCGATTACATCAAGCGCGCGAGCCGCCACTCACGACCCAAATAGCGGTCTAAGGAGCGCTGGGTCAGACCGAACTCCTCCGACCGAGGCGGAGTCACCAGTGGTTGGTGCCGCGCCTCCCACTCGTGGTAGTCGCGCT
>DATIQL010000124.1:0-6115 GCA_035470905.1 Casimicrobiaceae bacterium | reverse complement strand
CGCGACCGCCTCGGCCCCCGTGGGAATCAGGTCCATCGCGACGCCATCGACGTCGTAGTGGGTGCATATGCGGATCTCGGGCAGGCCGTCGAGCACGTCGAGCTTGGTGATGCACTGGCCGTCGACGCCGTTGAGCTGGAACGAGCGCTTGAGCGCAGGGATGTCGATCCAGCCGCAGCGGCGCGGCCTGCCGGTGACCGAGCCGAACTCGTTGCCGCGCCTTGCCAGCGTGGCGCCGGTGTCGTCAGTCAGCTCGGTGGGGAAGGGGCCCGTGCCCACGCGCGTCGTGTACGCCTTCACGATGCCGAGCACGTAGTCCAGCATTCCCGGGCCGATCCCGCTGCCGGGGGCGGCGGCTCCGGCGAGGCAGTTGGAGCTCGTCACGTACGGATAGGTGCCGTGGTCGATGTCGAGCAGCGCACCCTGCGCGCCCTCGAACAGCAGCGAATCCCCGCGGCTTCGCGCCACCTGGATCGCCGCGGCGACGTCGGCGACCATCGGTGCGATCTGCCCGCCCAGCGCGAGCAGCGCATCGCGCGTCGGCCCGAACGGGACCGGATCGCGCCTGAAATAATTGACCAGCATGAAGTTGTGCAGCTCGAGGAGCTTCTCCAGCTTTTCGGCGAAGCGTGCGGGGTCGAGCAGGTCCTGCACCCGCAGCGCGCGGCGCGCGACCTTGTCCTCGTAGGCGGGGCCGATGCCGCGGCCGGTCGTGCCGATCTTGACGTCCCCCAGCGCCGCTTCGCGCGCCTGGTCGAGCGCGACGTGGATCGGCAGCACCAGCGGGCAGGCCGGGGAGATCTTCAGCCGCGAGCGCACCTCGACACCCGCGCTCTCGAGCTCCCCGATCTCCTGCAGCAGCGCCGAAGGCGACAGCACGACGCCGTTGCCGATGAGGATCGCGACGTCCTTGCGCAGCACGCCCGACGGAATCAGCCGCAGCACGGTCTTGTGGCCGCCGATGACCAGCGTGTGGCCGGCGTTGTGCCCGCCCTGGAAGCGCACGACACCCTGCGCGCTGTCGGTCAGCCAGTCGACGACCTTACCCTTGCCTTCGTCGCCCCACTGGGCGCCGATGACGACGACGTTCTTGCCCATTCGATTCGCTTCGTGAAAAGTTGGCGCTATCTGCGGCCGAGCACGTCGGCGAGCTGCCGCAGGTCCAGCGTGAATCCGGTCGCGGGACGCGACCGGCCGAACGCCTTGCCGATGCCGTCATAGCGTCCGCCGGTGCCTATGGCGTTCGCCTCGCCCGCGATGAACACGGAGAAGATCGCACCATTGTGATAATGATAGCCGCGCAGGTCGGCCAGATCGACGTGCAGCGCGTCGACCAGCGGGGCCGCCGCAGTCGCGAGCGCGTCCAGGGCCGCGAGCGCATTGGCGATCGCCGGCGTGTCCGGCAGCACGTCGCGCGCCGCCCCCAGCACCTCCGCCGCCGGACCGTAGAGCGTCGGCAGCGCGACCAGCGCGTCGCGCCACACGCGCGGCAGACGCTCGGTCAGCGCGACGACCGCGGGCCGATCCTTGAAACGCAGCGCGTCGAACAGGTCGCCCGCCTCGCCGCCCCCCGAGAGCCCGGCTCCGCTCTCGAGCGCGCGGTAGATGCCCACGTGCCCGAGATCGAGGTGCAGCCCCTGCAGGCCCGCGGCACGCAGCGAGGACACGGCGAGCCCGATGACTTCGCGATCGCCATCGATGCCGGGGACCCCGAAGAGCTCGGCACCGATCTGCATGACTTCGCGCGTCGCGCCGGGACCGCCTGCGACCGCGCGCAGCACGCTCCCGGCATAGCAGAGGCGCGTCGCGCCCGACTCGTTCAGCAGGTGCGAGTCGATCCGCGCGACCTGAGGCGTGATGTCGGCGCGAACGCCGACGAGCCGCCCCGACATCGGGTCGACGACCTTGAACGTCTGCAGATCGAGATCGCGACCGCTTCCGGTCAGCAGCGAGTCGAGATGCTCGATGAGCGGCGGGCTGACCAGACGGTAGCCGTGTGCGGCGAAGTGGTCGAGCAACGCACGCCGCAGCGCTTCGAGCTGCGCGGCCTCCGACGGCAGCACGTCGTCGATCGCCTCGGGCAGCAGCCACTTATGCATTTTGCGTCAGGTAGAGCGCGACGAGGCCGATGCCGATCGAAACCATGCCGATGAATCGCAGCTGTCCGTCCGTCAGCTCGGTGAGCCGGCGGAACGAATCGCGCCAGAGGCGCGGCGCCATGAAAGGCAGCAGCCCCTCGAGGACGAGCAGCAGCGCCAATGCGGTCCAGAGCGTTTCGCCCACGCCGATCCCCCTCGCTGCGATTCGCCCGGCAAGCTACTTCGCCGCGCTGCGCGGCGGCGTGCGACCGGCGCCGTACTGCTTGAAGTACTGGAAGAACTGCGAGCTCGGATCGAGCACCATCAGGTCGGTCTTGCTGTGGAACGTCGCCTTGTAGGCGTCGAGGCTGCGGTAGAAGGCGTAGAACTCGGGATCCTTGCCGTACGCCTGCGCATAGATCGCCGACGCCTTGGCATCGCCGTCGCCCTTGATCTTCTGCGCCTGGTGGTAGGCGTCGGCGAGGATCACCTGCTTCTGGCGGTCGGCATCGGCGCGGATCTGCTCCGATTCGGCGGCGCCGGTCGAGCGCAGCTCGTTGGCGACGCGGCGCCGCTCCGATTCCATCCGCTGGTAGACGGGACCCGTGACGTCGGGGGGAAGCTCGACGCGCCGCAAGCGGACGTCGACGACTTCGACGCCGATCGACTTCGCATCGGCATTGGCTTTCTGCTGCGTGACCGTCGTGATCTTGTCGCGCGCCGTCGAGATCGCCTCGTGCACGTCGTACTTGTTGAATTCCTGGGCGAGGTTGGCGCGCACCGTCTGCGTCAGGCGCCGGCGCGCGGCCTCTTCGTCGCCCTGTACCGAAACGTAGTACTGCCGGACGTCGGTGATGCGCCACAGCACGAAGAAATCGACGAGCAGCGGTTTCTTCTCCGACGTCGTCATGCGGTCCGGCTCGGGATTGTCGAGCGTGAGGTTGACCCGGTCGTAGAACTTGACGTTCTGGATCAGCGGCCACTTGAAGTAGAGGCCCGCCGTGGAGTGGGTCTCGACGATCTCGCCCAGCTGGAACTTGATCGCGGACTTGCGCTGGTCGACCGAGTAGATCGACTGCGACGCGACGAGCAGGAGCGCGACGACAGCCGCGAGAATCGGCATCGTGACCTTCATCTCAGCGGCCCTCGCGGTTGCGCAGCGCGTCGCGCGAACGTGATGGATCGAACGCACCCGACGTCGATCCGTCGGCGGCAGCGGCCGGCGCGCGCGGGGCGCCAGGCGTTGCCCCGTCGGTCGCCGGGGCCGCGGCCGCTCCGGCGGACGACTGCTGGATCAGCTTGTCGAGCGGCAGGTACAGCAGGTTCGATCCCTTCTGGTCGACGAGGATCTTGCTCGAGCTGCCCAGCACCGACTGCATCATGTCGAGATAGAGGCGCTCGCGGGTGACGCCGGGCGCCTTGTCGTACTCGGTCTGGACCTTGCCGAAACGCTCGGCATCGCCCTGCGCACGCTGGACGACTTCCGACGAATAGCCGTTGGCCTCCTCGAGCAGGCGCGCGGCCATCCCGCGCGCGCGCGGCACGACGTCGTTGGCGTAGGCCTGGCCCTCGTTCTTGAGCCGCTCGCGGTCCTGGCCGGCCTTGACGGCATCGTCGAACGCCGCCTGCACCTTGTCCGGCGGCTGCACGTTCTGCAGCGTCACCTTCTGGACGAACACGCCGGTCTGGTAGCGATCGAGCATCTGCTGCATCAGCTGCTCGGTCTGCTTGGCGATCTGCTCGCGCCCTTCGTAGAGCGCGAAGTCCATCTTGCTGTTGCCGACGACCTCGCGGATCGCCGATTCGGCGACATAGGCGACGATCCGGTCGGGGTTCCGGTTCTTGAAGACGTAGTCCTCGGCGCTCTTCAGGTTGTACTGGACGGCGAACTCGATGTCGATGATGTTCTCGTCGTCGGTGAGCATCACCGCTTCCTTGTCGATCTTGTTCTTCGGCGTGTTGCGGTAGCCGACCTCGATGGTCTTCACCTGCGAGAAATCGACGAGCTCGACCGATTCGATCGGGTAGGGCAGGTGCCAGCGGGGTCCGGGTTGCGTCGTCTCGGTGTAGCGGCCGAAGCGCGTCACGACGCCGCGGCGGCCAGCGTCGACGATGTAGAAGCCGCTCGCCAGCCAGACCAGGACGACCAGCATGACCAGCCAGCCCAGGGCGCTCAATGGCAGGCCGCCCGAAGGGCGGGGCCCTTCGCCACTGTCCTGGGGCTCGCGCGGCGGCTTGCGTCCGAGGATCTCGCCCAGGCGACGGTTGACGTTGCGCCAGATCTCGTCGAGGTCGGGCGGACCGCCACCGCCGCCGCCACCACCTCCTCCACGCTTTCCCCACTGCGGATCGTTCAGCGACATGACGATGCAATCCCGGTTTTCAGCATGACCTGCGAAATGGTTGGGCGACGCGGAGACGATCAGCCGGACTGAGCCGGCATTGCCGAGGCATCGAAGACGGATTCGAGCGGGAAGCGTTCGGCCAGCGCGGCACGCAGATCGGCAAGCCCCGCGCCCGTGACCGCGCTCACGCGGACGGTCGAAATGTTACCACAGCCGTCGCGCTCGACCCCGGTGTCGATCCCGGCGAGGTCGCACTTGTTCAGGACGCGGATCTGGGGGACCTCGGTCGCCCCGATCTCGGCGAGCAGGCCGTCGACGGCCTCGATCTGCTCGTCGCGATCCTCGGCGCTGGCGTCGATGACGTGCAGCAGCAGGTCCGCGTCGGCGGCTTCGGCGAGCGTCGCCGAAAACGCCGCGACGAGATCGTGGGGAAGGTCGCGTATGAAGCCTACCGTGTCCGACAGCACGACGGCCTGTGCACCGGGCACGTGCACCCTGCGCAGCGTGGTGTCGAGGGTGGCGAAGAGTTGATCGGCGGCATAGACGCCGGCCCGCGTCAGGCGGTTGAACAGCGTCGATTTCCCCGCATTCGTATAGCCGACCAGTGCGACCGTGCGTACCGCCGCGCGGTGGCGGGCGCGGTTTTGCGTCGCCCGGCGTTTCGAGACACGCTTCAGCCGCTCCTGCAGCAGCTTGACGCGCTGGGTGATCAGCCGGCGGTCGGTCTCGAGCTGCGTCTCCCCCGGTCCGCGCAGGCCGATGCCGCCTTTCTGGCGTTCGAGGTGGGTCCAGCCGCCGACCAGCCGCGTGGCCATGTGCTTCAGCTGCGCCAGCTCGACCTGCAGCTTGCCTTCGGTGCTGCGCGCGCGCAGCGCGAAGATGTCGAGAATCAGGCTCACCCGGTCGACGACGCGGCATTCGAGCGCGCGCTCGAGGTTGCGTTGCTGGACGCCTGACAGCGTGTGGTCGAAGATCACCAGATCGGCGGTGGACTCCTGCCGCAGCTGCCCGATCTCCTCGACCTTGCCGCTGCCGGCGAACAGCGCGGGATCCGGGCGCGCCCGGCGTCCGCCGACGCTGCCGACGACGATCGCGCCGGCCGAGGTGGCGAGCGCGGATATCTCCTTCAGCCGTTCGTCGTGGCGCTCGCGCCCGAAGTCGAGCGCGACGATCAGGGCCCTGTCGCCGGAGGAGGGGCGTTCGAACAAGATCAGCGGGCGCCGGCGGAAGAGTCGAGTGGGGCGAGGCCCCGCGCCCGCCGGCGGCTCAGCGGCCGAGCGAGCGGCCGGGCCGCCCGCTGCGCGCGGCACTCAGCCTTCGGATTCGTGGGCGTGGTTCTGGTGGGGCATCGTGACCGGGCGCGACGGCACGACCGTGGAGATCGCGTGCTTGTACACCATCTGGGTGACGTTGTTCTTGAGCAGCACGACGTACTGGTCAAACGATTCGATCTGCCCCTGGAGCTTGATTCCGTTGACGAGATAGATGGAGACCTGCACGTGCTCCTTGCGCAGGATGTTCAGGAACGGGTCTTGTAGCATTTGCCCTTTATTGCTCATCGATCGGCTCCGCGCTTGTAATTCCGCATCCTTGCCCCGTCCCGCCCGCCAACGTGACCGGCGGGGATCGTACGAAGGTGCGCCCGAAGGCGCCATTCGCACTAGCGGCGTGCGGTGGTATCCGCGTAGGGGT
>DATIQL010000123.1:0-10872 GCA_035470905.1 Casimicrobiaceae bacterium | reverse complement strand
CCTCACCGTGATGATCAACGGCATCCGCGCGTTCCTGCCCGGATCGCTGGTCGACATCCGTCCGGTCAAGGACACGACGCCCTACGAGAACAAGCAGCTCGACTTCAAGGTCATCAAGCTCGACCGCAAGCGCAACAACGTCGTCGTGTCGCGCCGCGCCGTGCTCGAGGAGAGCCTGGGCGAGGAACGCGAGAAGCTCCTCTCGACGCTGTCGGAAGGCGCGACCGTCAAGGGCATCGTCAAGAACATCACCGATTACGGCGCGTTCGTCGATCTGGGCGGCATCGACGGCCTGCTGCACATCACCGACCTCGCCTGGCGTCGCGTCAAGCATCCGTCGGAAGTGCTGGCGGTCGGCGACGAGGTCACCGCCAAGGTCCTGAAGTTCGACCAGGAGAAGAACCGCGTTTCGCTGGGGCTGAAGCAGCTGGGCGACGATCCGTGGGTCGGCCTGTCGCGGCGCTATCCGCCGAGCACGCGCCTGTTCGGCAAGGTCACGAACATCACCGACTACGGCGCATTCGTCGAGATCGAGTCGGGAATCGAGGGCCTGGTCCACGTTTCGGAAATGGACTGGACCAACAAGAACATCCATCCGACCAAGGTCGTGCAGCTGGGCGACGAGGTCGAGGTGATGATCCTGGAGATCGACGAGGACCGTCGCCGCATCTCGCTGGGGATGAAGCAGTGCATGGCCAATCCCTGGGACGAGTTCGCGATGAACTACAAGAAGGGCGACAAGGTATCGGGCCAGATCAAGTCGATCACCGATTTCGGCGTGTTCGTCGGCCTGCCCGGCGGCATCGACGGCCTGGTCCACCTGTCGGACCTGTCGTGGGCGAACCCCGGCGAGCAGGCGGTGCGCGACTACAAGAAGGGCCAGGAAGTCGAGGCCGTGGTGCTGGCCATCGACGTCGAGCGCGAGCGCATCTCGCTCGGCATCAAGCAGCTCGAGGGCGATCCGTTCAACAACTTCGTCGCGACCCATGACAAGGGCAGCATCGTCACGGGAACGGTCAAGAGCCTCGACGCCAAGGGCGCCGTGGTTTCGCTGGGCGGCGAGATCGAGGGCTACCTGCGGGCTTCGGAAGTCTCGCGGGACCGGGTCGAGGACATTCGCACCCGCCTGAAGGAAGGCGATGCGGTGACCGCGATGATCATCAACGTCGACCGCAAGAACCGCAGCATCAACCTGTCGATCAAGGCGAAGGACAACGCCGACGAGTCCGAGGCGATGCAGCGGATGACCGCGGAGAACGCCGGCACGAGCACCGGGACGACCAACCTCGGTGCACTGCTCAAGGCCAAGCTCGACAACAAGGCCAACGGCTGACGACGGGGACGGTGCGATGACCAAATCGGAGCTGATCGACCGCCTCGCGGCGCAGTTCCCGCAACTGGTCGCCAAGGATGCAGAGCTTGCGGTCAAGATGGTGCTCGACGCGATGGCCGAGAGCCTCGCGAAGGGCGAACGCATCGAGATCCGCGGGTTCGGCAGCTTCGGCCTGAACCACCGGCCGCCGCGCACCGGCCGCAACCCCAAGTCCGGCGAGAAGGTGCAGGTGCCGGAGAAGTACGTGCCGCATTTCAAGGCCGGGAAGGAATTGCGCGAGCGCGTCGACTTCGACGCCGCGCAGGATTGACCCGGGCGATGATTCTCGAACGGGCGGCCGGCGTGATTGCGCGGGCCGCCTTTTTTTTCGGACAACGGCCATGAGCGTGTTGCGCTGGATCTTCACGGCGGTCATATTCGTCGCGCTGCTGTTCATTTCGCTGCAGAACGCCGACCCGGTCACCGTGCGCGTGTTCACGTTCTACTCGTGGCAGGCGCCCCTGGTGTTCGTCATCCTGATCGCCTTCGCGGCGGGCGTCGCGCTCGGGCTGCTGTCGGCGGCATTCAAGGTCGCGCGACTCAAGCGCCAGATGGGCCGCATGCGCCGCGAGCACCGCGCGCATCCGCCAACGCCCTCGCCGCACGGCGCGGCTCCCGGGACGACTCCTGCGTCGGGGCCGGGATTCGAGCCGCCGACCGGCGGCGTCTGACCGGGGCGCGCGACGCCGGATCTCCCGCCGATGGATTTCGAGCTGTGGTGGCTGCTGCCGATTCCTGCGCTGTTCTTCGCGCTGGGCTGGATCGCCGCGCGCATCGACATCAAGCACCTGCTGCATGAATCCCGGGCGCTCCCGCTGTCGTATTTCAAGGGTCTCAACTTCCTGCTGAACGAGCAGCCGGACAAGGCGATCGAATCGTTCATCGAGGTCGTCAAGGTGGATCCACAGACGATCGACCTGCATTTCGCGCTGGGCTCGCTGTTTCGCCGCCAGGGGGAGACAGACCGGGCGATCCGCATGCACCAGAACCTGCTCGACCGGCCGACGCTGCCCGCCGACAAGCGCACGATGGCGACCTACGAGCTCGCCCAGGATTTCCATCGTGCAGGGATGCTCGACCGCGCCGAGGTCCTGTTCCGCAAGCTCGACGGGACCACGTTCGAGCACTCCGCGTTGTCGCACCTTATCTCGATCTACGAGACCGAGAAGGACTGGCCGAAAGCGATCTTCGCGACGCAGCGGATGGAGGGGCTCGCCAAGCAGCCGTACCACAAGGAAATCGCGCAGTACCACTGCGAGCTCGCGCAGGCGGCGCTGGTCAAGTCCGACCGCGCGACCGTGCTTGCCGAGCTCGAGCGGGCGCTGGCGCTGCATCGGGGCTGCACGCGCGCCAACCTCGTCCACGGCGACCTCGAATTCCAGGAGGGGAGCTGGCGCGGTGCGGTCGAGGCCTGGCAGCGGATCGAGTCGCAGAATCCCCCGTTCCTCGCGCTCGCGGCGGACCGCTTCGCCGATGCGTATCGCAAGCTGGGCGACCTGCCCGCGGGCATCCGGGTGCTGCGCAGCTACCAGCAGCAATATCCGTCGCTGGACATCCTGAACGCGCTGTTCGCGCTGGTGCTCGAGCAGCAAGGGCCGGACGCCGCCGCCGCGCTGATCAAGGACGAGCTCGCGCGCAATCCGACGCTGATCGGCCTCGACCGGCTGCTCGAGGCGCAGCTTCTGGCGGCACCTGCCGACCGCCGGCACGATCTCGAGCTGGTGAAGGGTCTCGTCGGGCAGCACATCAAGCGCCTGGGTTTCTACCGCTGCGACCACTGCGGATTCCGGGCGAAGCAATATTATTGGCGTTGTCCCGGCTGCCAGAAATGGGAAACCTATCCGCCGCGGCGCACCGAGATGCCGGATGGCTATGCCTGATCGCCGCACCCCTTCCCGAACCCCGATGGTCATGCCCGACCGCCACGCATGAGCAAGAGCCCACCTCCAGCGAGCGTCATCCCGCCGCGCGTCGTCGTCGCGCTCGATTTCGCCAATCCGATGCATGCGCTGGCGCTCGCCGATCGCCTCGATCCGCGGCAGTGCGCAGTCAAGGTCGGCAAGGAGCTCTTCGTCATCGCCGGCCCCTAGCCCGTGCGCTGGCTGGTCGAGCGTGGGTTCAACGTGTTCCTCGATCTCAAGTTCCACGACATTCCGAACACCGTCGCACAGGCCTGTGCCGCCGCCACCCGGCTCGGTGTCTGGATGGTCAATGTGCATGCCGCCGGCGGGCGCGCGATGCTGACTGCGGCGCGCGACGCCGTCGCCGCGACCGCGGCCGAACGCGGCAGCCCGCGGCCACTGCTCGTCGCCGTCACCGTGCTGACCAGCCTCGACCAGGCGGCGCTCGCCGAGACCGGCATCACGGCGGACCCCGGCGCGCAGGCGTTGCGGCTCGCGACCCTCGCGCGCGATTGCGGGCTGGACGGCGTCGTCTGCTCGGCGCTCGAGGCCCCGTCGCTGCGCAGCGCACTGGGCCCCGAATTCAATCTGGTGACGCCGGGCATCCGTCCCGCGGGAAGCGCGAAGGACGACCAGGTGCGCATCGTCACGCCGGAACAGGCGCTCGCCCGCGGCGCATCGTATCTGGTCATCGGCCGGCCGATCACCGCGGCCCCCGATCCGGTGGCAGCACTCGCCGGTATCAACCGCTCGCTGGGAATTCCTGAATGAAGATAACCATGATCGGTACGGGCTACGTCGGGCTCGTCACCGGGACCTGTCTCGCCGAAGTCGGCAACGACGTGCTGTGCCTCGATGTCGACGCCCGCAAGATCGAGATGCTCAAGGGGGGCGGTGTGCCGATCCACGAGCCGGGCCTCGAGCCGATGATCCACCGCAACGTCGCCGCGGGACGCCTGCGCTTCACCACCGACGTCGACGCGGCGGTCGGCCACGGCAACGTCCAGTTCATCGCGGTGGGCACGCCCCCGGACGAGGATGGCAGCGCCGACATGCAGTACGTGCTGCAGGCGGCGCGCAACATCGGCCGCCGGATGACGCAATGGACACTCGTCGTCGACAAGTCGACGGTTCCCGTCGGCACCGCCGAGCGCGTGCGCGAGGCGATTGCGGAGGAGCTCTCTGCGCGCGGCGTCGACGTCCCCTACGCGGTCGCGTCGAACCCCGAATTCCTGAAGGAGGGCGCGGCGGTCGAGGATTTCATGAAGCCCGACCGCGTCGTCATCGGCGCCGACAACGAGCGTGCGATCTCCATCCTGCGCAACATCTACGCGCCTTTCCAGCGCAACCGCGAGCGCCTGCTGGTGATGGATCTGCGTTCAGCCGAGCTCACCAAGTACGCGGCCAACGCGATGCTCGCCACCCGGATCTCGTTCATGAACGAACTCGCGAACCTCGCCGACCGGCTCGGCGCGGACATCGAGGCAGTGCGCCAGGGCATCGGCTCCGATCCCCGGATCGGCTATCACTTCCTCTATCCTGGCGCGGGTTACGGCGGAAGCTGTTTTCCCAAGGACGTCAAGGCGCTGCAGTTCACCGGGCAGCGCCACGGGCTGCCGCTGCGCATCCTCGAGGCGGTCGAGGCCGTCAACGAGACCCAGAAGCAGGTGCTGGTCGACAAGATCGTCGCCCATTTCGGCGCCGACCTAACCGGACGGCGCTTCGCCCTGTGGGGGCTCGCATTCAAGCCGAACACCGACGACATGCGCGAGGCGCCTTCGCGCGTCATCATCGACGCGCTCACCCGCCGCGGCGCGTCGATCTGCGCCTACGATCCGGTGGCGATGGACGAGGCGCGGCGGGTGCTGGGCGACGCGCCCGGCGTGTCGTTCGCGGCCAATCCGCTCGCCGCCTGCGAGGGGGCGGATGCGCTGATCGTGGTCACCGAATGGAAAGAGTTCCGCAGCCCCGATTTCGACGCGCTGCACCGGCACCTGAAGCAACCGGTGATCTTCGACGGCCGGAATCTCTACGAGCCCGATGTCGTGCGCGGCGCCGGTTTCGAATACCAGGCGATCGGACGCCGATGAGCTCGGGTTTCGCCGCCTGGCGCAAGCGCGTCGCAACGGCGCGCGTGCTGGTGGTCGGCGACGTGATGCTCGACCGCTACTGGTTCGGCGACGTCGAGCGCATCTCCCCGGAGGCGCCGGTTCCCGTCGTCAGGATCGCGCGCTCGGAGGAACGCCCGGGCGGAGCGGCGAACGTCGCGCGCAACGCCGGCGCGTTGGGGGCCAAGGCGACGCTGCTGTCGGCGACCGGTGACGACGAGCCCGCCGATGCGCTGCTGCGCATGCTCGCGGCCGACGGCGTACGCACCTCGTTCCTGCGCGACGCCGCGCTTACGACGACGGTCAAGCTGCGCGTCATCGGCCGGCAGCAGCAATTGCTGCGCATCGATTTCGAGACCGCGCCCTCGCACGAGCTCCTTGCCTCCAAGCTCGCCGATTTCGATGCGCTGCTCGCCGATACCGACGCCGTCGTGCTTTCCGACTACGGCAAGGGCGGCCTCGCGCACATCGCGACCATGATCGGGCGCGCGCGCGCCGCGGGAAAGCCCGTGCTCGTCGATCCCAAGGGCGAGGACTGGGACAAGTACCGGGGTGCGAGCCTGGTGACGCCCAACCGCGGCGAGTTCCGGCAGGTCGCGGGTCGCTGGCGCGACGAGGCAGACCTCGAGCGCCGTGCGCAGGCGCTGCGGCGCGACCTCGAGCTCGGCGCGCTGCTGGTGACGCGCTCGGAGGAGGGAATGAGCCTCTACTCGGACGCCGGCACGCTGACCATTCCCGCGCAGGCGCGCGAGGTCTTCGACGTCTCCGGCGCAGGCGATACCGTCATCGCGACGCTCGGCGCGTTGCTGGCCGCGGGTGCGCCGCTACCTGACGCGGTCGCGATCGCGAATCGCGCGGCCGGAATCGTCGTCGGCAAGCTCGGCACGGCGACCGTCAGCCCCGATGAGCTCGTCTGACTCGCCGCGGGTCTTCGCCTGATGGCCAAGCCCAGGACCAGGACCGTCTACGCCTGCACCGAGTGCGGCGGCCAGTCCCCGAAATGGCAGGGCCAGTGCCCCGGTTGCGGCGCATGGAACACGCTGGTCGAAAGCCTCGCCGCCACCGCGCCCACCCGCTTCGAGAGCGTCGCGGGCGCGCGCTCGGCGATCACCAAGCTGTCGTCGGTCGAGGCCCGCGCGACGCAACGCATCCCGACCGGACTCGAGGAGTTCGACCGCGTGCTGGGCGGCGGCCTCGTTCCCGGCGGCGTCATCCTGCTGGGCGGCGATCCCGGCATCGGCAAGTCGACGCTGCTGCTGCAGGCGGGCGCCGCACTGGGTGCTGCACACCGCACGCTGTACGTGACCGGCGAGGAGTCTGCCGAGCAGATCGCCCTGCGTGCGCAGCGGCTTGCGCTGGTCAACGCGCCGATCGAGCTCCTCGCCGAGGTCCAGCTCGAATCGATCATCGCCGCCATCGGCGCCGCAGCACCCGAGATCGTAGTCATCGACTCGATCCAGACGATCTACACCGAGGCGCTCGCGTCGGCGCCGGGGAGCGTCGCCCAGGTCCGCGAATGCGCGGCGCAGCTGACGCGCATGGCCAAGCAGCGTGGCATCGTCGTGCTGTTCGTCGGTCACGTGACCAAGGAAGGCGCGATCGCCGGGCCGCGTGTGCTCGAGCACATCGTCGACACCGTGCTCTATTTCGAAGGCGACACGCATTCGAGCTTCCGGCTGGTGCGCGCGATCAAGAACCGCTTCGGCGCCGCCAACGAGCTCGGCGTCTTCGCCATGACCGAGCGCGGGCTGAAGGGCGTCGCCAATCCGTCTGCGCTGTTCCTGTCGCAGCATGCCGAGGGCGTACCCGGATCGGCGATCGTGGCAACGCTCGAAGGCTCGCGTCCGTTGCTGGTCGAAGTGCAGGCGTTGGTCGACCCGGTCCAGGGCGGGACGCCGCGGCGGCTCGCCGTCGGTCTCGATCCCCAGCGCCTCGCGCTGCTGCTCGCCGTCCTGCACCGGCATGGCGGCGTCGACACTGCCGGATTCGACGTCTTCGTCAACGCAGTGGGCGGCGTACGGATTCTCGAGCCTGCCGCCGACCTGGCGGTGATGCTAGCAGTCTGTTCATCTCTTAAAAACAAAGCGTTGCCGACGAAAGCTCTTATTTTCGGTGAAGTCGGGCTGGCAGGCGAGATCCGTCCGGTTCAGCGTGGCCAGGAACGGTTGCGCGAAGCCGCCAAGCTGGGGTTCCGTGCAGCCTTGATACCAAGCCTTAATAAACCAAAGCAAGCCATTGACGGAATGAGCATTGTTTCCGTCGACCGGATCGATCAAGCACTGGAATTCCTGCGCCAGTAAAGGCCGGTCCGGCCGGAGGTGGCGCGTCGCGCAGCGCAGGTTCGAAGCAGGCCGCGCCGAACGCGGTGACTCAGGGCAAGCCGACGCGGATGGGCTCGCGGACGCCACGCCGATGTTGGTCGGCCATCGCCAGGTATGCAGCCTCCAGCGCGCGAGTGGTCGCGGTGGTGTCGAAGAGCGCGCTCTGGCGTCCTGGCCCGTCGAGATGTTCGCGCATCCGGCGCCGCTCGCCGGCGTCACGCGCAAGCGCAATGGCCGTCGCGACGTAGCCTTCGACGTCGTCGCAGGCGAGCTCCGGCAGCCCGACCGCCGTCAGCAGGCTCGCCGCCACGCGCCCGGCAAAGGTCTCGCCGCGCCAGGTGACCACCGGGCAGCCCGCCCACAGGGCGTCGCTCGCCGTCGTATGCGCGTTGTAAGGCCAGGTGTCGAGGAACAGGTCTGCGACGCGATAGAGCGCCAGGTATTCCGGGTTCGGGCGCGCCGCCGCGAACACCAGCCTGCGCGCATCGATGCCCCGCCGGACGGCTTCGCGGCGCAGGTTGCCGGTCAGATTCGAGTCGTCGTCCCGGGCCAGGAGCCAGAGGACGGCCCCCGGGATTTCTGCAAGAATTTTCATCCATGCATCAAAGACTTCCGGGTTTATCTTGTAGCTGTTGTTGAAGCAGCAAAAGACCACGCCGTCGGGCGGCAGGCCCAGCGCGTCGCGGGTCGGGGCCTCGGCGACGCTGCGGGCACGATCGTTCACCTGGTAGCTGCCGGGGAGCAGGGCGAGGGTTTCGGCATAGTCGGCCGCGTGCTGCGGCGGCGTGACGATCGCATCGCCGATCAGGTAATCGACGAGACCGCCGCCCAGCGTTCCGGGATAGCCCAGGTAATGAACCTGGATCGGCGCCGGCCGCAGTCCGAGCACGGCCGGGGCTGCGCCCTCGGTGTGTCCCTTGAGGTCGATCAGGATGTCGATGCCATCGCGACGGATGGTTTCGGCGAGCCGCTCGGGAGGGAACCCGGCGGCGTCGATGAATCGATCGAAGCCCCGGACGAGCCGCGCGCGCATCGCGCTGCGATCGTCCGGACCGGTCGAATAGGCGATGACCTCGAAGCGGCTGCGATCATGCTGCTCGAACAGCCCGGCGGCGAGATACGCAGTCGCGTGGGTGTGGAAATCGGCCGACAGGTAGCCGAGGCGCAAGCGCTCGCCGCCCGGTGGCCGGGCAGGGGGGCCGGCCGGCGCCGCGGGCACGGGAATGGCCGTGGAAACAGCAGGCGCGAGCGCAGCGCTCCACGCTTCGGCACAGCGCCGCTGCTCGGCACGCGTCGATGGCTGCGACAGCAGCACGAACGGCGACAGCAGCGGTACCCCGGCGGCGACCCCTTCGCGAAAGCGCTTGCGCAATTGGTCGAGATCGCGCCAATCGGCATTGCGCTGGCGCAGGAACATCAGTTGCGACAGCGCGGCGCCATGACCGGGCTCGAGGCGCATCGCGTCCGCGTAGGCTGCCAATGCGCCGTCGAGGTCGCCTTCGCGCTCCAGCAGCCCGGCAAGCTCCAGGCGCAGCGCCGCCGACTGCGGCTTGCGCGCAAGCGCAGCGTCCAGTGTCGAGCGCGCCCGCGCCATCATCCCGGCGGCGATCTCGAGCTGGGCCTTGAGGCCCGAGTAGGCGGGCTCCGCGGGCGACGCGCCGACGGCGCGCCCGGCAGCGTCGAGCGCCTCGAGCGCGCGTCCCTGCGGCTGCAGCGCCAGCGCCAGATTGTGCCAGCCCGCGGCATAGCCCGGGTCGGCGGCAACCGCTGCGCGCGCCGAGGCTTCGGCGTCGGCGATGCGCCCGAGGCCGAGCTCACCTGCGGCGAGATTGGCGCGGATTTCCGGAGCGTTCGGCGCGAGCTTCGCGGCCTCCTTCAGCGCGTTGACCGCAGCCTCGCCGCGGCCGGCCGAATCGAGGACCAGGGCGAGGTTCGACCAGGCATCGGCCGAGCCGGGCTCGAGCTTGAGCGATGCGCGGATGCGCTCCGCCGCCTCCGGAAGCTTGCCGGCCTGGAACAGCACGACGCCCGAGTAATGCAGGGCGGGTGCGTTGTCGGGGTCCGCGGCGAGGACCGCGTCGTAGCGCAGGAAGGCTTCGCGCAGCTTGCCCTGCTGGTGCAGGCGATACGCGCGCTCGAATTCGGAACTGATGCTCATCGGTGCAGCGAAGGCGAAGTGGCTTCGCCGGAAAGTTCGTCGACCTGGCGAGATTACCATCCGTGGCCATCGCCGCTCCGGGCCCCGGAAGCCGGCGCTCGTGTCCGCGGGTCGGCCGTTTCGCGGGGCAGCGCGCCGTACGAGGCGTTGCGGGTCAGTGCGTCGGCGCGACCGCGATGTCGACCAGCGTCGGCTTCAGCACGCGCAGCATTTCGGTCGGCGGCATGCCTACGAGGTAACCCCGTCGGCCGCCGTTGACGTAGAGGTACGGCAGTTCCACGATCGACCGCTCGGCGTAGACGGGCATCGTCCGGCGCGTTCCGAAAGGGCTCGTGCCGCCCACCTGGTATCCCGAATGACGATCGGCGACGGCGGGCGCGCAGGCCGCGACGCTCTTGACGCCGAGAAATCGTGCGAGGTTCTTGGTCGAGACCTCGCGGTCGCCGTGCATCAGCACGATCAGCAGCTGCTTCCGATCGTCTTCCATGATCAGCGTCTTGATCACCGCATGCTCGTCGACGCCGAGCTCGCGTGCGGACACCTCGGTGCCGCCGCGCTCCTCGTAGGCGTAGGGATGATGCGTGAAGTCGACGCCGTGCCCGCGCAGGACGCGGACTGCCTGGGTCGTGGGGAATCTTTCGTGCGCCATCCATCGATCCTGCGCCGCGATCCGGTACGCGCCACCCAGCGCCGGCGCGCTGCACTGCAGACGCGCGCATTCTATCCGGTGCTGACGCGACCGGGATGCGCGCCCGAGGGTCCGGCGCGTGAGCGATCGGCCGTGGCGTCGATGGCAACAACGCATTCAATCGGGCCGACCGGGAAGGGCTGCCCTGTGCAAGGCTGGCGATGCGGCACCGCGCGTCCGCTATGATGCGAGGCGATCGCCGCTGGCGGCGCCGACCTCTGACCCATGGCCCGAATCACGCTCAAAATCAGCAAGCCGGTCGATCCGACCGCGCCGCCGAAGGCCCCGTCCTCGCGCGCCAGGCGCGCGCTGCGCGGCAGGGCG
>DATIQL010000122.1:0-12673 GCA_035470905.1 Casimicrobiaceae bacterium | reverse complement strand
CCAAGGAGGCGGGCTACGAGGAAGCGATGTTCTACGACGCCGACTACGTGCGCGCGCTCGAATACGGCCTGCCGCCGACTGCCGGCGAGGGCATCGGCATCGATCGCCTGGTGATGCTCCTGACCGACAGCCCGTCGATCCGCGACGTGGTCCTGTTCCCGCAGCTCAAGCCCGAGGCGTAGCGTCGCGGCCGCCGCATACTCGTGCCGGGTATGTTGATTTATACCTGGTGGGGGTATAGCATGCTGCCATGGATGCGTCGGTCAGGCAGGCCGGTTTCACGCCGGACGATGGCGGCCCGGAGCGGTTGAACCCGGCGCACGGGGGCGGGGCCGGCGCAGCCGGCGAGGTCTGCGAGCTCGACGCCCGCGCCGATCTCGCGCTCGAGGGCATGACCTGCGCCGCCTGCGCGACACGCATCGAAAAGGTCCTGAACCGCATCGACGGGGTCGAGGCCGCCGTCAATTTCGCCACCGAATCGGCGTCCGTCCATTACGACCGCGCGCGCGCCGATGTCGAGGCGCTGCTCGCCGCCGTCGCCCGCGCAGGTTACGGGGCGCGCCTCAAGGTCGACGACGGCGCCGAGCGCGAGCTCGAGTCATCGCGTCGCGAGGCCGCATGGCGGGCATTGCGCCGCGAGCTCGCGATCGCCATTGCCCTGACGGCGCCGCTGCTGCTGCAGATGGTCGCGATGCTCGTGCCGGGCATGAGGCAGGGCCACGAGGAACTGCTGCCGCGCTGGATCCAATTCGCCCTGGCCACGCCGGTGCAGTTCGCGATCGGGCGCCGTTTCTACGTCGGTGCATGGCATGCGCTGCGAGGCGGCGGTGCGAACATGGACGTGCTGATCGCGCTGGGGACGTCGATCGCCTGGATCTTCAGTGCGGTCGTCACTGTCCTGGGATTGCACCAGCACGTCTATTTCGAGGCGTCGGCTGCGATCATCACGCTGGTGCTGCTCGGCAAGGCGCTCGAAGCGCGCGCGAAGGCGCGCACGTCCGCTGCGCTCGAAGGCCTGCTGCGCCTGCAGCCGGCGATCGCGCACGTCGAGCGGGGCGGCGAGGTCGTCGACGTCCCGCTCGCCGAGGTGAAGGTCGGCGACCGCTATGTCGTGCGGGCAGGCGAAGCGGTCCCGGTCGACGGCGTCGTCGTCGATGGCGCATCATCGGTCGACGAAAGCATGCTGACCGGCGAGAGCCTGCCGGTGACCAAGGCCGCCGCGGCCAGGGTCTACGCAGGCACCCTCAATCACGACGGCTTCCTGCGCTGCCGGGCCACCGGCGTCGGCAGCGCGACGCTGCTTGCCGGAATCGTGCGCCTGGTCGGGGAGGCGCAGGGCACCAAGGCGCCGATCCAGAAGCTCGCCTACCGCGTCTCGGGGGTATTCGTCCCGGTCGTCGTCGCGATCGCGTTGCTGACCTTCCTGCTCGCCTGGTGGATCGTCGGCGATCCGACGGTCGCGCTGGTGAACGCGGTCGCGGTGCTGGTGATCGCCTGCCCCTGCGCGCTGGGCCTCGCCACGCCGACGGCGATCATCGTCGGCACCGGGCGCGGGGCGCAGCTCGGCGTGCTGATCCGCAATGCCGTCGCGCTCGAGAACGCCGGCCGCCTGACGACGCTGGTCGTCGACAAGACCGGCACGGTGACGGCGGGCATGCCCGCGGTGACCGACCTGCGGCCTGTCGGCGCAGCGACGCGCAACGACGTGCTCGCCACCGCGGCTGCGCTGGAGCAGCGCGCTCTGCATCCGCTGGCCCAGGCGATCGTCGCCAGGGCGCGCGACGAGGGTGTGGCGCTGCCGGTGGTCGCTGAATTCGTCTCGGTGCCGGGCAGGGGTGCGCGCGGGGTCGTCGGTGCCGACCGCCGACCCGCGCTGGTCGGATCGCTGCAGTTCCTCGCCGACGAGGGCATCGCCATCGAATCGCGGGAGGTCGATGCGCTGCATGCGGCGGGCGACACCGTCGTCGCGGTGGCGGTCGGCGGAGCGCTCGCGGGCCTCATCGCGCTGGCGGATCGCGTGCGACCGACGTCGGCCAGCGCGATCGCGCGCCTCGCCAGCCACGGCATCGACGTGGTGATGATGTCGGGCGACAACCCGGCAACCGTCGCCGCGATCGCAGGCCAGGTCGGCATCGTCGATCACCGCGGCGGCATGAACCCGGCTGCCAAGGCGCAGGCCATCCGCGACCTGCAGGCGCAAGGGCGGACCGTCGGAATGGTCGGTGACGGCGTCAACGATGCCCCGGCGCTCGCGGCGGCGGACGTGAGCTTCGCGATCGGCGCCGGTTCGGCGATCGCCATCGAGGCCGCGGACGTCACCGTCGTGCGCGACGACCTGGGCGCGGTCGTCGATGCGATCCTGCTGTCGCGCGCGACGCGCGGCAAGATCCGGCAGAACCTGTTCTTCGCCTTTGGCTACAACGTGCTCGGCATACCGCTGGCGGCCTTCGGCCTGCTCAACCCGGTGATCGCCGGCGCCGCGATGGCGATGAGCTCGGTGTCCGTCGTCAGCAACGCGCTGCTCTTGCGGCGCTTCCGCCCCAATCGCTAGAACTGCAGAAGGAGCGTTGAATGGAAACCGTGAAACTCGACGTCCAGGGCATGACCTGCCAGGGTTGCGTGGCCAGCGTCACCCGGGTGCTGAAATCCGTCCCCGGCGTGGCCGGGGCCGCGGTGACGCTGCAACCCGGAGCCGCGACGGTGACGTTCGATCCGGCGCGCACCAATGTCGCCGCGCTGGGCGCGGCGATCCGCGATGCGGGTTATGACGTCGGCGCCTGATTCTCCGCCGGCGCCCGCCGTCGCGGCGGCCGATGGGGCGGACGGGTCGGGCGCTGCGCCTGGCGCATCGAGCGCGACAGCGGGTGGGCACTGCGCGCATCCGGCGCGTCCCGCCGTGCCTCGCTCCGCCGAGGACGCGAGGGCGCTCGCGGCGCGCGTCAACCGGATCGAAGGCCAGATCCGCGGGATCGGCAGGATGATCGACGAGGACCGCTACTGCGTCGACGTCCTGACCCAGGTCGCGGCCGTGCAATCGGCGCTCGATGCGCTGGGCATGAAGCTGCTCGAGCACCATCTGCACGGCTGCGTTGCGCACGCGATCGAATCCGGCGACGGCGCGCACGCGATCGACGAGGCGCTTGCCGTCATCCGCAAGTTCGGACGTTGAGCGGCCCCTCACCCCGGCCCTCTCCCGCAGGCGGGGGAGGGAGCCAAGCGCAAGCAAGTTCGGACGCTGAGCGGCCCCTCACCCCGACCCTCTCCCGCTTGCGGGAGAGGGTGACGAGCGACAGCGAGGCGGGTGAGGGTGACGCCTATTTCACCGCGTTCCTCTCGGCCCACGCCGCGAACGCATCGACGAACTTCTTCAGGAAGTCGCGCGTGGAATCGCCGGTGAGCTTGCCCTGCGCATCGAACAGCGCGGCGACGCCGCCGATGTAGGCCTCGGGCTGCTGCATCGCCGGCATGTTGAGGAACACCAGCGACTGCCGCAGGTGATGGTTGGCGCCGAAGGCCGAAAGCTGGCCCGGCGAATTGCTGACGATGCCGCAAGGCTTTCCGCTCCACGCGCTCTTGCCGGGCGGGCGCGACCCGACGTCGATCGCGTTCTTCAGGAACCCGGGCACCGAGCGGTTGTATTCAGGCGTGACGAACAGGACGGCGTCGGCTCTGGCGATGCGGGCCCGGAACGCTGCCCATTCGGCGGGCGGGCCGCCTTCCTCGAGATCGGGGTTGTAGTGCGGCAGCTGGCCGATCTCGACGATCTCGAGGGCAAGCGATGAGGGTGCAAGCTCGCGCAGCGCGTTCGCAATCTTGCGGCTGAACGATTCCTTGCGGAGGCTACCGACGAGTACGACGACGTCGCGGGGTGCGGTCATGAGGGAATCCGTGGTGGTCGAGGCGGTGAACCGCGGTCTGCGCGAACGGCAGCGGCGCGCGGACTAAGAGACTACCTTACGAGATTACCAGCCCGGGGGAAGTTCCACGCGGCGTGACTTGCCAGCACATGCTGCCCGAGGTGGGCGCAGGACGGGCGTACCGGCACCCGGTGGCATAATGGGCAAGTTCGGGGTGTAGCGCAGCCCGGTAGCGCGCTTGCTTTGGGAGCAAGATGTCGGAGGTTCGAATCCTCTCACCCCGACCACCAGAATCCTGCCGTTCGAACCGTTTACGCGGCCGCCACTGACGCCCGGCATCGAGCCGGATTCCCGATTCTGCTGTGCCTGCGCATCCCCCGCCCATCAACCGAGAGCTGTCGACGCTCGCGTTCAACCGCCGGGTGCTGGCGCTCGCCACCGACGCGCGGGTCCCGCTGCTCGAGCGCCTGCGGTTCCTCTGCATCGTGGGCAGCAACCTCGACGAGTTCTTCGAGATCAGGGTTGCCGGGCTCAAGGAGCAGCTGAGCGAAAACGCGCCGAGCTTCGGCATCTCGGTCCAGGAAGCGCGGGCGCTGCTGGGCCAGATCGGCATCGAAGTCCGGGCGTTGATCGCGGACCAGTACCGCGTCCTGAACGACGAGGTGCTGCCGGCGCTGGAGCGCTCGGGCGTGCGCCTGATCCGGCGCGCCGAGTGGACGCCGGAACAGCGCGCCTGGGCGGCGGGCTACTTCACGAGCGAGGTGCGTCCGCTGCTGACGCCGATCGGGCTCGATCCGGCGCATCCGTTTCCGCAGGTCGTCAACAAGTCGCTCAATTTCGTCGTCGAGCTGTCCGGCTCGGATGCCTTCGGGCGCGAGACCTCGATCGCCATCCTGCGCGCGCCGCGCGTTCTGCCGCGGGTCATTCCGGTGCCGGGGCACGGCGACAGCGCCCGGCACGATTTCATCCTGCTCTCGTCGATCATCCACACCCACATCTCCGAGCTCTTCCCCGGGAGGGAGGTGATCGCCGATTCGCAGTTTCGCGTCACCCGCGACGCCGACGTGTGGATCGACGAGGAGGAGGTGAAGAACCTGAGGCAGGCGCTGCGGGGCGAGCTTTCGCACCGGCGTTTCGGCCGCGCGGTGCGCCTCGAGCTGCCCGAGGGCTGCCCGAAGCAGCTCGCCGATTTCCTGCTGCGGCATTTCGAGCTTGCGCCCGACGACCTCTATCACTGCAACGGTCCGGTCAACATCATGCGGCTCGAGTCGCTGATCGACCAGGTCGACATCGACGCACTCAAGTACCCGCCGTTTCGCCCGGGACTGCCGGCGCGGCTTCCCGCGACCATGGACGTCCTGGTCGCGATGCGCCAGCGCGACATCCTGCTGCATCACCCCTATCAGTCGTTCGAGCCGGTCGTCGAGTTCATCCGCAAGGCGGTGCAGGATCCCGACGTCCTCGCGATCAAGCAGACCGTCTACCGAACGGGCGTCAATTCGGCGCTGATGGAGGCGCTGGTGGACGCGGCGCAGCAGGGAAAGGAGGTGACGGTCGTCGTCGAGTTGATGGCGCGATTCGACGAGGAGACCAACATCGACTGGGCGGAGCGGCTCGAGCAGGCCGGCGCGCAGGTGGTCTACGGCGTCTTCGGGCTCAAGACGCACGCCAAGCTGGTGTTGATCACCCGCCGCGAACCCGACGCCCGCGGGCGACCCAGGCTCGTTTCCTACGCGCATCTGGGCACCGGCAACTACCACCCCCGCACGACGCGTCTGTACACCGATTTCGGCCTGCTGACTGCGGATCAGGGGATCTGCGCGGACGTCGCGGAAGTCTTCCTGCACATCACGAGCCTCGCGAAAGCGAACCGGCTGCGGCACATGCTGCTCGCGCCGTTCACGATGCAGTCGCGCATCATCGCGATGATCCGGCGCGAGGCGCGGCATGCCCGCAGCGGCCGTCCGTCCGGCATCAAGGCCAAGATGAATGCCCTCGTCGACGATGGCGTCATCCAGGCGCTCTACGCTGCGTCGAAGGCCGGCGTGCCGATCGAGCTGATCATCCGCGGCGCATGCTCGCTGCGCCCCGGCGTGCCGGGCGTCTCGGAGACCATCCGCGTGCGCTCGATCCTGGGAAGATTCCTCGAGCATCACCGCGTCTGGAGTTTCGAGAACGGCGGCACCCCCTCCGTCTGGCTGTCCTCCGCCGACTGGATGGGACGCAACCTGTTCAAGCGCATCGAAGTGGCGTTTCCCGTCCGTGACCCGGAGCTCGCCCAGCGCGTGGTCGCGGAAGGGCTCGACATCTACCTGCGCGACACCGAAGGCGCATGGGAGCTCGCTGCGGACGGGACTTGGACCGAGGTCCAGGCGGCCGCCGGTGCGCCGCAGTTCTCCGCGCAGGCAGACCTGATGGCGCGCCTTGCGAGCGGCCATGACGGCTTTTCCCGGCACCTGGAGCTGCCGGCGTACATGCAGCCGACGCCCTGAGCCGCCGGACCGGCGCGGACCCCATTCCGTGCCGCCGCGCCGCGGCGCAGTCCGAGACAGTGGCTGCGCCGACCGGCGCCCGGGATCCGTCAGCGCCGCAGGGTTCGCCAGGCGTGACCTGCTGCCGCCCATTCGTCGCGCTCCCGTGCGAGCAGCAGATCGCTCAACGGATGCGCCTTGAGCCAGCGCTTCGGCACCGCGAAATGGAGGGCATCGCCGGCTTCGATGGCGATGCGCGGCGCCTGGATCGGACGTCGTCCATGATGGAACACGACGGCGAGCCGCAGCGCCACCAGCATCGCGCGGAAACCGCGGTCGTCGAGGGTCGCGCCCATCTTGCCGAGGCCGCCGCGGCAGCCGAGCACCAGGTTCGAAAGTGTCTGCTGCTCGCCGGCCGAGAATCCCGGCATGTCCGCATTCTGGAGGATATAGGCGCCATGCTTGTGGAAACCCGTGTGGGACACCGAGATCCCGATCTCGTGCAGCAGCGCCACCCATCCCAGGCGCTGGACGGCGATGGGATTCGCACTCGACACGGCGCGGCGGTACATGTCGACGGCCATCGCGGCGACCCGTGACGCGTGGTCCCGGTCGACCTGATAGCGGTTCAGGAACTGCTCGATCGTCGCGGACCTGGCGTCGTGATGCTCGGTGCGGCCGAGCAGGTCGTACAGCGCGCCCAAGCGCAGCGCGCCGCCGACAGGGTTGACACGCGGCACGCGCAGTTCCGCCAGGGCGGCGGTCATGATCGCGAGTCCGCCGGCCAGCACCGGGGCGCGCTCGGGCTTCAATGCCGCGAGGCGCAGGCGGGTGACGTCGCCCGCGCCGATCATGCGCTTGCGTAACCGCGCGAGTCCCTCCGGCGTGATTCCCGCCGCCGACAGGCCATTGGCCTCCAGGATTTCCGCCAGGGCGAGCGCGGTGCCGGAGGAAGCATAGGCGACATCGAAGGCGTTGCGCCCGAACTCGGCGCCGATCTCCTCGACTTCGGCGCGCGCCGCTGTCTCGGCGGCAAGGAACGCGGTTGCCGAGAGCCTGCCCTTCGGGAAGAAGCGCCGCGACATGTTGACGCAGCCGATGGGCAGGCTCGCCAGCCGGTCGGGGTGGAGGGTGTGGCCGAGGATGAATTCGGTGGAGCCGCCACCGATGTCGATGATCAGCCGCCGCTCGTTCGACGCGGGAAGGACCTGCTTGACGCCGGCGTAGATCAGCCGCGCTTCCTCCTGGCCGGTGATCACGTCGATCGGGAAACCCAGCGCGCGCTCGGCCCGCTCCAGGAACTCCTGCGCGTTGGAGGCGACCCGAAACGTATGCGTCGCCAGGACGCGGACCGCCGACGGATGCAATCCGCGCAGGCGCTCGGCGAAGCGGGCGAGGCTGGCGAGGGCGCGTCGGCGCCCCTCGGCCGTGATCCGGCCACGGGAGTCCAGGCAGGCGCCGATGTGCAGCGTCTCGCGCCAGGTATCGAGGCGGAAGATCTGTCCGCCCTCGACGCGTCCGATCTCGAGGCGAAAGCTGTTGGACCCCATGTCGACCACCGCCAGGGTCGACGGCGTCGGTGAAACTGCTGTCATCGTCGGTTTCATCGCGTCGAGCGGGGAGCGTTGGCGTGTCGTCGCAAGGCTGCACGATAGCACCGCCGAAATCCCGCCCGCACCGGTGGCAGGGCGAGTGACGCAATCGTCGTGGTTTCAGCGGGTTGCAGCGACAACCTAAGCCGGTGCAAAAAACATTTGATTGTTGCGCGGATTCTCGCCTTTAATTCCTCGTCGACGATGCGTAACGTACGCGGGAGCCTGCCCATGCCCACGCTCATGCCTGCACCGCACCTCAGTTCGGCCGAGCAGCTGCTGCATGACCGCGCGATCGACGAGCTCGCGGAGGAGATGCAGCTCGATGCAGTCGAGATCCGCGAGATCTACGAGCGCCAGTACCAGCGGCTGCGGTCGACGGCCCGCATCCGGGATTACCTGCACGTGCTGGTCACGCGTCATGTGAGGAGCGCGCTGCGCCGATCGCACCGTGACCGCTAGGCTAATCCACGCCGGGCGATCCGGCCGCAGGGATCGTCCGTGAACATTTCCACGCGGGATTTCATGGTGTCCGAGGGCACGAAGGTCAAGCTCGGGAAGTGGCCGACGGACGTGCCCCCGGTCTACCGGTCGAAGGACGAATACGAGGAACTGCTCCAGCAGCAGGTTGGCAAGCTCGCCAGGCTGCAGGAGCTGCTCTACGCGTCGGACCGGCACGCCCTGCTGATGATGTTCCAGGGCATGGACACGGCGGGCAAGGACGGCGCGATCAAGCACGTGATGTCGGGAGTGAACCCCCAGGGCTGCGAGGTCACGAGCTTCAAGCACCCGAGCGCGACCGAGCTGCAGCACGATTTCCTGTGGCGCACGACGCGCGCGTTGCCCGAGCGCGGCCGGATCGGCATCTTCAACCGGTCGTATTACGAGGAAGTCGTCGTCGTGCGCGTCCACCCCGAGCTACTGCGCGCCGAGTGCGTGCCCGACGGCGACAACGACGGGGCCGACGAAAAGTTCTGGCGCGCGCGCTTCCGTTCGATCGTCGAATTGGAGAACCACCTCTCGCGCAACGGCACGCGGGTCATCAAGTTCTTTCTCCACGTGTCGAAGGACGAGCAGCGCAGGCGGCTCCTGGAGCGAGCCAACGATCCGGAGAAGGCCTGGAAGTTCAATTTCGCCGACATCCGGGAGCGCGAGCACTGGCCGGCCTACATCGATGCCTACGAGCGCTGCATCGGCGCGACCAGCACGCGCCGCGCACCCTGGTACATCGTTCCCGCGGACGACAAGCAGAACGCCCGCCTGATCGTGGCGAAGGTGGTCACCGACACGCTCGAGAAGCTCGACATGCAGTACCCGGAAATCGGCGCCCCGTTGCAGCGATCGTTGAAAGCGGCGCGCAAGGCCCTCGCGGATTGACGTTCCCGCCAGGGCGGAAGACGACCGGCGCGGGTGTCGCGGTGCGGGCGGGTGGCGTCAGCCCCGCGGAGCCCGCCCCGCACGCATGGCATCGGCGAGCAGGATCGCAAGGACCAGCAACGCCGTCGACCAGCAGGCTGCCGCTGCGAGCAGCAGCGGCAGTGCGTGGTCGGGGCGCACGGCGGCGAGGATGCGCAACGCGGCCGCGAGGCCGATCAGCGCCGTTCCGGCGATGAGTCGTGGCTCGCGCGCGCGGTCGCGCCTCGCCCGCAGCATGACGGTGTTTGCCATCACGTTGAACGTCAGGGTTCCCATCGCACCGACGGTGATCGCATGGACCGCCGCGGTGCGTGGTGCGCCGGCAGCCGTGAGGCCGAGCGCCGCCAGCCCGATTGCAAGCCAGGCATAGCCGGTCCCGAGGCATTGCAGGTCGGGGCGTCCGCGGCAGCTCCACAATCGCCAGCGCAGCAGGCGGACGAGCGCGAGCGCCCCTGCGGCGATGCAGGCGACCCGGAACAGGGGGTCGAGCGCCGGGACGCTCGCCGCTGCAATCGCGATCGCCATCAGCACGACGAGTGCACCCTCGATTCGCGGCTGCACGCGCGCGGCGGGCAGGCTGCCCTGCCGGTAGAGCTGGCCGGCGGCAGCCGGCGCGATGATGCGACCGCCCATGAACAGCATCAGCGCTGCGAGCAGCAGGACGAGCCCCAGCGCGATCGTCTCGACCCGGGGCCCTTGCACGAGACCGGCTGCGACGTCGAACGCCACCGCTGCGATGCACACGCCGGCGAGGATTCCCGGCAGGGCGAGGTTGCGCAGTTTCTTCGCGGCGACGAACAGTCGCGGAACGACATGCCATGCGAGCGCGGCGGCGAACGCGATGTCGGGCAGCGCCGAAACGGCGCCGGGCGGGCCGGCGATGTATGCGATGCGGGCCGCGAGCCACAGCGCGAGCAGCAGCGCCAGGCGGCGCGCGGACACCGGCGGAAGCTGATGGCCCGCGACGACGGCCAGCGCATAACCCAGCAACATCTCGTGCGCGTGACCGACGGGCGTGGAAAGCGCCGCCGGACCGCGCAGGACGCCGGTGATCGCCAGCACCGACCACGGCAGCACGACTGCGCCGTAGAGCGCCGCCGCAGGGAAGAACAGCTGGTGCGACGTCAGCCGGCGCACGCCGGGCCGGTTCTGCGCTTCATCCACCGGTAGAATGACGCGGCCTGCGCGATGGCGGCGGGCCGCCCATGCCAGATCGTCGTTCCATCATGCGTTCGCGATTGCCTTCACTGCTTTCCGCCCGAATCGCTCGGTCGTCTGCATCTCGACCGCGAAGCAGGTGCGCGACCCGTGGCCGCGCAGTGTCCGTGGCATTCCGCGCGGGACCGGTTCGGGCATCATAGGGGACGATCAGGGCCACGTCATCACCAACCGTCACGTGACCTCGGCGCATCCGCGGCCAGGGTCCGCCCGTGCGACGGCAAGCACATCAGCGTCGACGCGACGCTCGCCGCGAGCCGCTGGCGGCATCGCGGCGCCGACGGGCCCTTGCAGATCCCGACCCATCAGGAGAATCCCATGAGCAAGACGTTCGCCTCCCACGCCGACCTCGAGGAAAAGAAGGTCAGTTTCGACAAGCTGTCCGATCGCGCCTACGCGTACACCGCCGAGGGTGATCCGAACACCGGCATCGTCATCGGCGACGACGCGGTCATGGTGATCGACACCCAGGCGACGCCGGTGATGGCGCAGGACGTCATCCGCCGCATCCGCGAGGTGACCGACAAGCCGATCCGCTACGTCACGCTTTCCCACTACCATGCGGTGCGCGTGCTCGGCGCGTCCGCCTACGGCGCGAGCCACGTCATCGCGAGCCAGGACACCTGGGACCTGATCGTCGAGCGCGGGGCGCAGGACATGAAGAGCGAGATCGAGCGCTTCCCGCGCCTGTTCCGCGCGGTCGAGTCGGTACCCGGGCTCACCTGGCCCAACCTGGTGTTCAAGGGCGAGATGACGCTGTGGCTGGGCAAGCTCGAGGTGAAGATCATGCAGGTCGGCCGCGGCCACACCAAGGGCGACACCGTAGTCTGGCTTCCGGGCGAGAGAATCCTGTTCTCGGGCGATCTGGTCGAGTACGGGGCCACGCCCTACGCCGGGGACGCCTATTACGAGGATTGGCCCGCGACGCTCGATGCGCTCGCCGCGCTGCGGCCGGAGAAGCTGGTGCCCGGCCGGGGCGCGTCGCTGACGACGCCGCAGCAGGTTCAGGCCGGCCTCGCGGGAACGCGGGCGTTCATCGCCGATCTCTATGCATCGGTCAAGGCGGGTGTCGCGGCGGGCAAGGACCTGCGCTCGATCTATCGCGAGACTTTCGGTACCCTGAAGCCCAAGTACGGGCAGTGGGTGATCTTCGAGCATTGCATGCCGTTCGACGTCTCGCGCGCCTACGATCTCGCGACCGGGCACGCCGATCCGCGGATCTGGACGGCACAGCGCGACCTGGAGATGTGGCAGGCGCTGGAAGGCTAGCCGCAGCGACTTCGAGCCGAACCACGTGAACGTCGATTACCAGCGCCTGGAGCTCCCCTACGCGAGGTGCGCGGACCAGGACCTGGCCGAGCCCGCGCGCCACCGGGTGATCGTGGTCGGCGCCGGCCCGATCGGCCTGACCATGGCGATCGATCTCGCCCGTCACGGCGTGCCGGTCGTCGTGCTGGACGACGATTGCAGGCTCTCGGCCGGGTCGCGCGCAATCTGCTTCGCCAAGCGCACGCTGGAGATCTGGGATCGCCTGGACGTCGGCCAGCGCATGGTCGACAAGGGCGTTTCGTGGAACGTCGGCAAGGTGTTCTTCCAGGACGGGCTCGTCTACTCGTTCAACCTGCTTCCGGAAAGCGGGCACCGCCGCCCCGCGTTCATCAACCTGCAGCAGTACTACTGCGAAGGCTACCTGTACGAGGCTGCCACCGCGCTTCCGAATGTCGAGGTGCGATGGAAGAACCGCGTCGTCGCGGTCGAGCAGCGGCCCGACCACGTCGAATTGACCGTCGAGACCCCCGAGGGCCGCTACCGCCTGCAGGCAGACTATGTCGTCGCCTGCGACGGCTCGCGCTCGCCGCTGCGCGCGATGCTGGGACTGGAAAGCAAGGGGCGCGTGTTCCGCGACCGTTTCCTGATCGCCGACGTCAGGATGAACGCCGGCTTTCCGGCCGAGCGCTGGTTCTGGTTCGACCCGCCGTTCCATCGCAACCAGTCGGTGCTGCTGCACATGCAGCCCGACAACGTCTGGCGCATCGATTTCCAGCTCGGCTGGAACGTGGATCCCGAGGAAGAGAAGAAGCCCGAGAAGGTCATCCCCCGCATCCGCTCGCTGCTGGGC
>DATIQL010000121.1:0-1743 GCA_035470905.1 Casimicrobiaceae bacterium | reverse complement strand
AATTGAGGCGCTCGCTGTTGACGATCAGAAGCGGCGCATCCTCGTAGCGGTAGAAGAAGCGCGTGTAGGCGTCGGCCAGGCGCGCCAGGTAATCGGCCGGAATCGCCTGCTCGAAATCGACGCCGCGGCGGTGGACGCGGCCGACCAGCGTGTCGACCGGCGCCTGCAGGTACACGACCAGATCGGGGATCGGCGTCTGCGGCTTCAGATGCGCGTAGACCTTGTCGTACAGCGCGTATTCGTCGTCGGAGAGGTTCATCCGCGCGAACAGCGGATCCTTGTCGAGCAGGAAATCCGCGATCGTCGGCCGCCGGAACATGTCGAGCTGAGTGAGGCCGCGCAGCTGGTCGACGCGCTGGAACAGGAACGTCAGCTGCGTGGGCAGCGCGAAGCGCGTCATGTCGTCGTAGAAGCGCGCCAGGAACGGGTTGTCTTCGGGCTGCTCGAGCAGGGTTTCGGCATGCAGCCGCTGCGCGAGCTCGCGCGCGAGGCTCGTCTTGCCGGCGCCGATCGGCCCTTCGATTACGACGTAGCGGCAGGCAGCGAGTTCCATCGCGGTCAGCGTCCGGGCATGGGATTCAGGAATGCGGTGCGCGTGGGTGCGATGCGCTGATTCCGAAGCTGCGGCAGGAATCGGCGGGCCAGTCCGCGCCCGGGAATGGTCGCTGCCGGCGCGACGTCCGTCAACGGTTTCAACACGAACGCGCGCTCGTGCATGCGCGGATGCGGAAGCGTGAGCTGCGGCAGCTGCGCACGACGGCGTTCGTATAGTAGCAAATCGAGGTCGAGCGTCCGCGCCGAATTTCGCGGCGTCGACGCATCCCGCCGCCGGCCCGCCGCCCGCTCGATCGAATGCAGGCGCGAAAGCAGCGCGCGCGGCGATAGCGACGTTTCGACGACCGCGACGGCATTGATGAAATCGGGCTGCGGAACGCCGCCGATCGGCGCACTCACGTAATTCCGGGATCGCGCCACGATGCGGACGCCGTCCAGGGACGCGATGCGCCGCAGCGCGCGCGCGAGCTGGCGCCGCGGATGCGCGAGGTTGCTGCCGAGCCCGATGCAGGCGCGCGCCACCTTCTGCGCCACGCTTCCTAGGCGTCGCCTTCGGGGGCGGACGCCGCGTCGCTGCCGGGGCCGGGTTCGCGCTTGCGGCCGCGGCCGCGCGAGCGCTTGCGCTTCTTCGGCGCCTCGTCGGGGCGAAGCATCGACTCGCGCTCTGCTTCGCTCGCGTCCTGGAAGCGGGTCCACCAGTCGACCAGCGCCTGGGGGGCTTCGCCGCTTTCGCCGCGCAGCGCCAGGAAATCGTAGGCGGCACGAAAGCGCGGGTGCTCGAGCAGCCGCGCGGGCCGCGATCCGGCGCGCTGCTCGAAGCGCGGCTGCAGCGACCAGATCTCCTTGATCGTCGCCTCGAACCGGCGCGGGATCGCGATGCGCTCCGCCTGGGCCGACAGCACCTTGTCCATCGCGTCGAACAGCGCCGGCAGCGGCCGCTCGCCGCGCTCCTTCGCTGCATTCCACGTGGCGAGCACCTCGTGCCACAGCAGCGTCGCGAACAGGAAGGCCGGCGACACGCCTTTGCCTTCGCGCACGCGGGCGTCGGTTCCGGCGAGCGCGGCGTCGATGAATTTCTGCCCGAGAGGCTGCTCGAGGATGACGTCGAGCAGCGGCAGCAGGCCGTGCGACAGCCCGTGCGCGCGCAGGCTCTTCAGCGTCTCGAGCGCGTGGCCCGACAGCAGCAGC
>DATIQL010000120.1:0-10614 GCA_035470905.1 Casimicrobiaceae bacterium | reverse complement strand
CAGTCCGTACTTGTTCGCGAAAGCGAAATCGCGCTCGTCGTGCGCCGGCACGCCCATCACCGCGCCGTCGCCGTAGCCCATCAGCACGTAGTTGCCGACCCAGACGTCGACGTTCGCGCCGGTCAGCGGGTGCCTGACCGACAGGCCGGTCGGCATGCCTTTCTTTTCCATTGTCGCGAGGTCGGCTTCCATCACCGAGCCGCGCTTGCATTCGTCGATGAACGCCCTGAGCTCCGGGTTGCGCTGCGCAGCGTGCGCGGCCAGCGGATGCTCGGCGGCGACCGCGCAGAACGTGACCCCCATGATCGTGTCCGCGCGCGTGGTGAACACGTGCAGCCTGCCGTCGCCGATCGGCCTGCCGTCGTCGCCGGCGATGGCGTGCGGGAAGGCGAAGCGAACGCCTTCGCTGCGGCCGATCCAGTTCGCCTGCATCGTCTTGACGCGCTCGGGCCAGCCCGGCATCGAGTCGAGCTCGTTCAGCAACTCGTCGGCGTAGCGCGTGATCCGCAGGTAGTACATCGGGATCTCGCGCTTCTCGACCGGCGCGCCCGAGCGCCAGCCGCGCCCGTCGATCACCTGCTCGTTCGCGAGCACCGTCTGATCGACCGGGTCCCAGTTGACCGTGCCGCTCTTGCGGTAGGCGATGCCGGACTCGAGCATCTTCAGGAACAGCCACTGGTTCCAGCGGTAATAGGCGGGATCGCAGGTCGCGAACTCGCGCGACCAGTCGATGGCGAGCCCCATCGCCTGCAGCTGGCGCTTCATGTAGGCGATGTTGTCGTAGGTCCACTTCGCCGGCGCCTGGCGGCTCTTCATCGCCGCGTTCTCGGCGGGCAGCCCGAATGCATCCCAGCCCATCGGCATCAGCACGTTGTAGCCGCGCATGCGCAACTGGCGGTACATCATGTCGTTGATCGTGTAGTTCCGCACGTGCCCCATGTGCAGCTTGCCCGACGGGTAGGGCAGCATCGACACGCAGTAGTACTTGCCCTTGGGAAAGCGCGGATCGTTCTCGATCGCGCGATAGGCGTCGGCGTCTTTCCAGGCGGTCTGGGCGGTGTTCTCGATGGCGGCGGGATCGAAGGGCTTCATCGCTTCAGGCGCTGGAATGCGCGGCGGGTTCGCGTAGTTTGCGTAAGTCTTTGATTATACCGGCGCAGGGGCGAAAATCGCCCACAATCCCAGCGCCGCGAACAGGATCGCCGCCACGATGCGCAGCGCACGAAAGGGTATCCGATGGGCGGCGATGTTGCCGAGGAAAACCACGGGGACATCGGCGACGAGCATTCCCAGCGTGGTTCCGGCCACGACGGCAACGAGCGAATCGTATCGTGCCGCGAGCAACGCGGTGGCGATCTGTGTCTTGTCGCCCATTTCGGCGAGGAAGAACGCGATCGTGGTGACGACGAAGACGTTGAGCTGCGTCGCGGGTGCGGCGTCGTCGTCGAGCCGGTCGGGCTTGAGGGTCCAGGCGGCGACGACGAGGAACGCGGTGGCGACCAGCCAGCGCAGGATTTGCGGATCGAGGTGATGGCGCAGCCACGCCCCGACCAGGCCCGCGAGCGAATGATTGAACAGCGTCGCCACCAGGATGCCGGCGACGATCGGCCAGGGCCTGCGATAGCGGGCGGCGAGCAGCAGCGACAGCAGCTGGGTCTTGTCGCCGATCTCCCCGAGGGCGACCACGCCGAGGGAAACGAGGAACGCGCTGAACATGATCGGAGATGGGCGTCGGGTCGGAGGGGGCGGAATGTGGCGCCATGCGACGAAGCGATCGAACGACCGCCGGTCGGGCGGGGACGTGCATACGGCCACCGCCGCCGCCGGGCAGGCGTCGGTGCGGCAGGATCGAGGCAGGAACGCCGGCAACGCGGCCAGTGTCACCGTCGCCGGCGCAGTCGGATGGCACAATTATACGTTTGCCGGAACCCGCGCCGCGGGAGCCGCTCTATTGGCATGACACGCGCCCGAAGCGCGGGATGAGCCGAATGCACAGACACATGCGGGGTGCGCTTGCCATGACGATGCTCGTCGTCGTGGCGGCGAGTGCCTTCCGTTCCACGGTTGCCGCAGCCGCGACGCCAGCGGACGCGCACGTCGCGGCACGGCTCGTCGCCGAGCAGACGGCCCTCGTTCCGGGAAGCACCGCGACGGTGGCGCTGCGTCTGGACATCGAGTCCGGCTGGCATACCTACTGGCGCAATCCCGGGGAATCCGGATTGCCGACGACGCTCGCGTGGAAGCTCCCGCCCGGCTACAAGGCCGGTGACATCGAATGGCCGGCGCCGCGTGCGCTGGCCGCGGGCCCGCTGGTCAACTACGGCTACGAGAATGTCGTGTTCCATCTCGTGCCCGTCGTCGTGCCCGCGGACGCGAAACCCGGGACCACGGCCACCCTTGCCGCGCGCGCCGACTGGCTGGTCTGCCGGGAGACCTGCATCCCCGAGGGTGCCGATCTTTCGCTCGCGCTGCCCGTCGCGACGTCGGCGCAGCCGGATCCGAAGTGGGCGGAGCCGATCGCAAACGCGCGCGCGGCGCTGCCTCGTCCCCTGCCGGGGTGGCACGCCGGCGCAGTGGCCTCCGGTTCGACGGTCGCGCTCACGCTGACGCCACCGCAGGGCGCCCCCGATCCCGGTGCGCTGCAGTTCTTTGCCCAGGACGAGCGCCGCATCGCGCCGTCGGTCGCGCAATCGCTTGCCCGTCGGGGAGACGGCAGCTACGTGCTGACCCTTCCGGTCGCAAGCGATCTCGCCGCGGGATTCGACCGGCTGCGGGGCGTGGCGACGGCCGCGGGCGGCTTTGCGGACGAGACCGGACCGGTTCATGCGATGACGCTCGACGTTGCGCTGTCCGGCACGCCGATCGCAGGACCGAAGGCTCGGGCCGCCGACGCGACGGTCGACTTCGCGGCCGCCGCGCAGCCTGCCGGAGCCTCGTTTGCGGCCTCGCTGGTTTTCGCGTTCGTCGGTGGCCTGCTGCTCAACCTGATGCCTTGTGTGTTTCCCGTGCTGTCGTTGAAGGCGCTCGGGCTCGCGGCCGCTCGCGGCGCCGAGAAGGCGACGATGCGCGCCCAGGGCCTGGCGTTCGCCGCCGGCGTGGTGACGACTTTCGTCGCGCTGGCTGCGCTGCTGATCGTGCTGCGCGGCGCGGGCGAGCAGCTCGGCTGGGGTTTCCAGCTGCAGTCCCCCGCGGTGGTGACCGCGCTCGCGGTGCTGTTCTTCGCGCTCGCGCTCAACCTCTCCGGGCTGTTCGAATTCGGGTCGCTCGTTCCGTCCGGCATGGCGACCTGGTCGCATTCGAATCGGCAGGTCGATGCGTTCGCGTCGGGCGTGCTTGCCGTGGTGATTGCGTCGCCGTGCACGGCGCCGTTCATGGGTGCGGCGCTCGGCTACGCGCTCGGCGCCGCGCCGCAGGTGACGTTCGGGGTCTTCGTCGCGCTCGGTCTGGGGATGGCGCTGCCCTACGTCGCGCTCGCCTGGTTCCCCGCCTGGCGACGCGTGCTGCCGCGTCCCGGCCCGTGGATGGTCCGCCTGAAGCAGCTGCTCGCTTTCCCGCTGTACGCGACCGTCGTGTGGCTGGTGTGGGTGCTGGGGGCGCAGCTCGACAACGACGCGGTGCTGCGCGTCGGGGTGGTGCTCGTGGTGGTCGCGTTCGCGCTCTGGGCCTGGCGCGGCTATCGCGGTGGCGGTGCGCGCGGCTGGGGCGTCGTCGCCGTCGCCGGTGCCCTCGCGGGGCTCGCGATCGCCTGGCCACTGCTCGGCGGGGGACGCGCAGGACTGCCGGTCGACAGCGCGGTCTCGCCATCGGGGGGCGCGCAGGCGCCGGGCGAAGGGCAGTGGCTGCCTTACTCCGAAGCGCGCGTCGCGCAGCTGACCGACGAGGGGCGAACGGTTTTCGTCGATTTCACCGCTGCCTGGTGCGTCACCTGCCAGGTGAACGAGCGCTTCGTGCTGCACAGCCCGGCGGTGCGCGAGGAGTTCAAGCGCCTCGGCATCGTGCTCGTGCGCGCCGACTGGACGCGCCGCGACCCGGAAATCACGCGCAGCCTCGCCGCGCTCGGTCGCAGCGGGGTCCCGGTCTACGCGTTCTATCGCAAGGGCCGGCCGCCGCAGCTGCTGCCCGAGATCCTGCAGAAGAAGACGGTCCTCGACGCGCTCGCGGCGCTCTAGGCGAGCGGGTCCCGCTGCCCGGATCGCGGAGTATCGCGAACGCTAACGCAGCGCGAACGTGAGGCCGAGCGGAACGAACAGGACCGCCAGCAGGTTGCCGATCAGCACGATCGACGCGACCTTCGCCGGCTCCTGCCCGAATTGCTCGGCGACCATGAAGTTGAGCACCGCCGGCGGCAGGCTGCCGAAGATGATCAGCAGTCCCTGCTGCGTGTGGGTGAGCCCCAGAACCGGCGAGAGCAGCGCCGCCATCGCGATGCCCGTGAGCGGGCAGACGATTCCGCCGATCAGTCCGAGGTGCCAGTCCGCGAGATTCGCCTCGTACAGTCGCACGCCCAGCGAGAGCAGCATCATCGGGATCAGCGCGTCGCCGACGAGCTTGATCGCGACGTTCAGCCATTCGGGCATCGGCGGATGGGTGAGCGCGAACGCGAAGCCCAGAACGGTCGAGATCACCATCGGGTTGCGCAGCAGGCTCCCGAAGCGCGCGTGATGATCGATGATCCACGCTCCAACGGTGAATTGCAGCAGGTTCGATATCGTGAACAGCGCGACCATCGGCGAGAACCCGGCCGCACCATAGGCGAGCACGGCGAGCGGCAGGCCCATGTTGCCGCAGTTGTTGAACATCATCGGCGGCACGAAGGTCCGCGCACTGGTGTCGAGGAGCCTGGCGAACGGCCACGCGAGCAATCCGGAGCCGAGGACGACGCCGATGCTGCCGACCATCAGCATCTTGTTCGCGCCGACGTCGAAGTCCTTGCTGGCCAGCGCGGAAAACACCAGCGCGGGAGCCAGCACGTTCATGCTGATGCGGTTGACCATCGACATGTCGGGCTTGACCCGCCATGCGTACGCCCAGCCGAACGCGATGATCGAGAAGACCGGCAGGATGATGCCGAGGATGCGCGCGAGCAATTAGAGGATGTATTGCGCCAGGTTGTCGTCGCCGGCGATCCCGGCGAGCCTGCCGTCGACGTAGGCCGCATCGATGACGATCGTCTCGCCGGTATGCCGCGACGCATGGAACGAGAGCTCTTCCAGCAGGCGCTCCATCACCGTGTACAGGCGGCGCGCGCCGATGTTCTCCTGCCGCTCGTTGACGGCATGGGCGATCTCGGCGAGGCGGCGAATGCCGTCGGGCGAGAACTGCAGATGCACCTGCTCGGTGCCGAGCAGCGCCTCGTATTGCCGCGTCAGGCAGGCGTCGGTCGCGGTCAGGATGCGCTCGAAATCCTCGACCGACAGCGAATTGAGCTCGACGCGGATCGGCAGACGGCCCTGGAGCTCGGGGATCAGGTCCGAGGGTTTCGACAGGTGGAACGCGCCCGATGCGATGAACAGGACGTGATCGGTCCTGATCATTCCGTACTTGGTCGCAACCGTCGTTCCCTCGATCAGCGGCAGCAGGTCGCGCTGCACACCCTGGCGGGACACATCCGCGCCCTGGTCGTCGGTGCGCGCGGCGATCTTGTCGATCTCGTCGATGAAGACGATGCCGTTCTGCTCTGCGGCGGTGACGGCGCGTTGCTTGATCTCATCGTCGTTGATGAGCTTTGCGGCCTCGTCGTCGGTCAGCTGCCGCAATGCCTCGGGGATCTTCATCTTGGTGAGCTTGCGCCGGCCGCTGCCCATCTGCTGGAACATGCCCTGTATCTGCGCGGTCAGGTCCTCCATCCCGGGAGGCGCCATGATGTCCATCTGCGGCATCGACGCAGCGACTTCGATGTCGATCTCCTTGTCGTCGAGTTGCCCCTCGCGCAGCATCTTGCGGAATTTCTGGCGCGTGGACGAGTCGGCGGGACGCATGTCGTGGAAGTTGACTTCGCGTACCGGGGGCAGCAGCACATCCAGGATGCGCTCCTCCGCAGCGTCGGCTGCGCGGTCGCGAACGACGCCCGTCGCGGCTTCGCGGGTCTGCTTGACCGCGACCTCGACCAGGTCGCGCACGATGGTGTCGACGTCGCGACCGACATAGCCGACTTCGGTGAACTTGGTCGCCTCGACCTTGACGAAAGGCGCGTCGGCCAGTCGCGCGAGGCGGCGGGCAATTTCGGTCTTGCCGACACCGGTGGGACCGATCAGCAGGATGTTCTTCGGCGTGATCTCCTGCCGGAGCGGTTCCTGAACCTGCTGGCGCCGCCACCGATTGCGCAGCGCGATGGCAACCGCGCGCTTGGCCGCATCCTGCCCGACAATGTGCTTGTCGAGCTCGGAGACGATTTCCTCGGGCATCATCGGCAGGGGCATGACTTCGACGCTTGCTGGGCCAAACAAAATGCCGCCGGTTGCGCGGCGGCTTGGCGGGCGATGGGGTGAATCCGAATATTGTACGCCGCGACGCGGGCCGCCTTTCCTGCGGATGCGCGGCGCCGCCGGCCATCCGGGGCGCAGCGACCACGGGGATCGCGGTGATCCCCCGCGGTGATCGCCGCGGGGTGATCCCGTATCATCCCGATATCGAACGAGCGAGGTTCGCCGCAATGAATGAACGCGAAGGTCATGCCGATCGATCGCAGCCGGGCCGCCGCGATCCGCGGACCGGGTTCGCCGAAAACCTGACTCGGCACGCCCGCTTCGTCGGTCCGTCGCTGCTTGCAGTGCTCGCCCTCGTCGGTTGCGCGACGTCGGGGGAGTCGGGTCGCGCACCCGAACCGGCGGCCCCTGGCGCCGCCGCAAAGCCGGGCCTGGGCCAGGTGGCGTTGCTGCGCGCGATCGGCGGCTCGGCCGTGACGGGCAGGGTGCGGGTGGTCGACCATGGTGACGGTGCGATGGTGACGGTTGCGGCATTCAACCTGCCGATCGGCGAGTTCCGGATCGCGATCCAGCAAATCCCGAACTGCACATCGCCGAACGGATTTTCCGCCGGACCGGCATGGGCGCCGCCCGATTCAAAACGCCCGCCCGCCGACCTCGTGCCGACGCTCTATGCCAACTCGAGCGGGACATCGCAGGCATCGGTGAAGGTCGCGGGATTGCGCGCAACGGGCGTGAACGGCGTCGCGGGACACAGCGTCGTCGTCTATGCGGGATCCAGGGTCACCGAGGCGCGCCCCGATGTGCCGAACGAGCGCATCGCCTGCGGCGTGTTCGATGTCACCGAGCCTCTCCAGTTCTGACAACGCACGTCCGGAGTACGAGCCCATGGGATTTCTTGCCGATCGCCGTCTGCTGATAACGGGCGTCCTGTCGACCCGCTCGATCGCCTACGGAGTCGCCAAAGCCTGTCATCGCGAAGGCGCCGTCCTCGCATTCACCTATGCCAGCGAGGACCTTAAGGATCGTGTGGTCAAGGTCGCTGCCGAGTTCGGCGACTGCCCGGTGTTGCCCTGCGACGTCGCCTCCGACGAGCAGATCGCGGCACTGTTCGAGCGCCTGCGCAGCGAGTGGGGCGGCCTCGACGGATTGCTGCACTCGATCGCCTTTGCGCCGCGGGAGGCCCTGTCGGGCGATTACCTGGAGGGCCTATCGCGCAGCGCGTTCGCGACCGCACATGACATCTCGAGCTACAGCTTCGCGGCACTTGCCAAGCAGGCGCGGCCGCTGCTGGCGGGGCGCAACGCATCGCTGCTGACGCTCTCCTATCTCGGCGCCGTGCGCGCGGTCACCAACTACAACGTCATGGGGCTCGCCAAGGCGAGCCTGGAAGCCAACGTACGCTACCTCGCCGCTGCGCTCGGGCCCGAGGGTGCGCGGGTCAACGCCATTTCGGCAGGCCCGATCAAGACTCTGGCCGCCGCCGGGATCGGCGGTTTCTCGAAAATCCTGCACTTCGTCGAGCAGACTGCGCCGTTGCGTCGCAACGTGACGATCGACGAGGTCGGCAACGTGGCGGCGTTCTACTTCTCGTCGCTGTCCTCGGCGATCACTGGCGAAGTGACCTACGTCGACGCAGGCTTCTCGAACGTCGCTGCCGGCCTCGGCGGGTCGTGACGGGCGCGCGGCCAGCGTTGCGGCGGCGCCTCGCCGGATGAGCCCGTCCGCATGGTCATGAATGCGCGAACCTACGACGCCGTCGTCATCGGCGCCGGCCACAACGGTCTGACCTGCGCGGCCTACCTTGCCGGCGCCGGGCAGTCGGTCTGTGTCGTCGAGCGCCGCGATGTCGTGGGCGGCGCCGCCGTCACCGAGGAATTCCATCCCGGTTTCCGCAATTCGACTGCGAGCTACACGGTGAGCCTGCTCGCGCCGCAGGTGATCGCCGAGCTGAATCTCGCCGCGCACGGCCTGTCGATCGTCAAGCGGCCGTTGTCGAACTTCCTTCCCCTGCCCGGCGACCGGAGCCTGAAAGTCGGCGGCGGCGTCGCGGCGACGCAGGCCGAGGTCGCGAAGTTCTCGCCGTCGGACGCGGCGCGCCTCGAGGACTATTACGCGATGCTTTCGCGCGTGGCCGACGTCCTGCGCGACCTGCTGCACGTGACCCCGCCGAACCTCGGTGCGGGACGCGGGGAGCGACTGGCGATGGCGGTCGGGGCCTGGAAAGCGTCGAAACCGTTTCGTGCGCTGGATCGCAGGGGCCAGCGGGATGTGCTCGATCTTTTCACCAAGAGCGCCGGCGAGATCCTCGATCGGTGGTTCGAATCCGACCCGATCAAGGCGGCGTTCGGCTTCGATTCCGTCGTCGGCAATTTCCAGAGCCCCTACGCGCCGGGCTCGGCCTACGTACTGCTGCATCACGTGTTCGGCGAAGTGAATGGCGAGCGTGGGCAATGGGGCCACGCGCTGGGCGGCATGGGCGCGATCACCCAGGCGATGGCGAGGGAATGCGCAGTGCGCGGGGTCACGATCCGGACCTCCAGCGCCGTTTCGCGCGTGATCGTCGAGGGAGGGCGCGCCGCGGGAGTCGAGATCGCGGGCGGCGAGACGATCCGTGCGCGCCGGGTCGTCGCCAATGTCAATCCCAAGCTCCTGTTCGGCGAACTCGTCGCGCGCGAGCATGTGGACGCCGATTTTCGCGACCGCATCGACGGTTATCGCTGCGGCTCGGGCACGTTCCGGATGAACGTTGCGCTCTCCGAGCTTCCGGATTTCAGGTGCCTGCCTGGAGCAGCGCCTCAGGCGCACCACGGCGCGGGGATCATCATCGCGCCTTCGCTCGGCTACATGGAGCGGGCGTATTTCGACGCGAAGCTCCGCGGATGGTCGCGCGAGCCGATCGTCGAAGTCCTGATTCCGTCGGTCGTCGACCCGTCGCTCGCACCGCCAGGCAGGCACGTGGCGAGCCTCTTCTGCCAGCATGTGCACCCGAATATCGGCGACGTGCGGCGCGGAGCGACCTGGGATGATCATCGCGACGAGGTCGCCGACCTGATGATCGCCACCGTCGATCGCGTCGCACCCAATTTCGGGCGCAGCGTCATCGGCCGCCGCGTGCTCTCGCCGCTCGATCTCGAGCGCGAGTTCGGCCTGGTCGGCGGCGACATCTTTCATGGCGCGCTCGCGCTGGACCAGCTGTTCTCGACGCGGCCCGTGCTCGGCAACGCCGATTACCGGATGCCGGTGCCGGGCCTCTACCTGTGCGGCGCCGGCGCACACCCGGGAGGAGGCGTCACCGGCATTCCCGGCCGCAACGCCGCGCGCGAGATCCTGAAAGACTCGAAGAGGGCCAGCATCGGCCGACGCAGCGGGCGGCGCTGATTCCCGAAAAGAACGCGAAGCCGGCCGATAAGCCGGGTTCTGTTACGGCACACGGAATCCGTGCGCTATGACCGTCATTCCTCTAGGCCCGGCGTTGCCGCCGGGCTCGAGCCGCCTACCCGCGGACTCGGCGAGCAGCGTCGTCGTCCGCCTATTTGGCGTTGCTCCGGATGGAGGTTGCCGCGTTTCACCCGCTTCCGTTTGACCGGAAGCGACTCGTCTCTGTGGCCCTGTTCCTCGCCTTCGCCTTGGCCGCGAGGCCTCGGCTATTGCGGCCGGGCGTTACCCGGCATCCTGCTCTGTGGAGCCCGGACTTTCCTCTCCCCTCGACGCTTGCGCGACGAGGGCAGCGACGATCTGGACGGCTTCGCAGGTGACATTGTAGAGGGTTCGTGCCCGCGGCGCTCGCCATGCCCTATCCCGTCGCCTCGGCAGGTGGGTGCCGATGCGGTCCGCGGCGTTTCGGTCGGCGATTCGAGCTGTCGCATCGCGGGGTGCGCGGGGCCAGGCTCTCCCCCGAGGCTTCGGCAGCGCAACCCGCGTCGTCGCGCGGGTCCCGGCTCGCGGCGGCGACTCAACCCACGAGTCGCCGCGCACGAGCCGCCCGCTCTGCGACGACTGCGTCACATGCGCCCGCCCGCCATGGACCCGCCTCGCCTGCCGATCGTGCCGGCGCGCAGCGTTCACATCGCAGCGTTCACATCACGGCCCTGCGCTAGCCGGCACGCGTCAGCGCATCGCGCGCGTTCGAGGCGAACCCGAGCTGATGGCATCGGCACCGTCTGTGCCGAAGGCAGCGGGCGAGGCC
>DATIQL010000119.1:0-36236 GCA_035470905.1 Casimicrobiaceae bacterium | reverse complement strand
CTTTTCCATCGTCGCCTGTGACGCGTACTGCTTCTTGATCCATTCGTAATCGACGCCCCACACCCCCGCCCAGTGCTTCCACGCGCCGGGGATCAGGCCGTAGTAGCCCGGGAGCGAATCGGGGTTGGGTCCGACGTCGGTTGCGCCCTGCACGTTGTCGTGGCCGCGAAAGATGTTCGCACCGCCTCCGGACACGCCGATGTTCCCCAGCGCCAGCTGGACGATGCACGTCGCGCGGACGAACGCATTGCCCGTCGTGTGCTGCGTCTGGCCCATGCACCAGACGACCGTCGATGGGCGGTTCTTCGCCATCATCTCGGCGACCTGGTAGACCTCGGCCTCGGGCACGCCGGTCACTTCCTCGACCTTGTCCGGCGTCCACTTGGCCATGACCTCTTCCCTGACCTTGTCCATGCCGTAGACGCGGTCGTGGATGTATTTCGGGTCTTCCCATCCGTTCTTGAAGATGTGGTACAGCATGCCGAACATGAAAGCGATGTCGCTGCCCGAGCGCAGGCGCACGTAGTAGTCCGCCTTGGCGGCCGTGCGCGTGAAGCGCGGATCGACGACGATCATCTTCGCGCCGTTCTCCTTCGCGTGCAGCATGTGGACCAGCGACACCGGGTGCGCTTCGGCGGCGTTGCTGCCGATGTACATCGCGCACCTGGTGTTCTGCATGTCGTTGTACGAGTTGGTCATCGCGCCGTAGCCCCAGGTGTTGGCTACGCCGGCGACCGTCGTCGAGTGGCAGATGCGTGCCTGGTGATCCATGTTGTTCGTGCCGAAGAACGACACGAACTTGCGCAGCATGTACGCCTGCTCGTTGCTGTGCTTGGAGCTCCCCACCCAGAACACCGCATCGGGGCCGGCCTCCTTGCGGATCGCGAGGAGCTTGTCGCCGACCTCGTTGAGGGCCTGCTCCCAGGAGATCTTCTGGTACTTGCCGTCGACCAGCTTCATCGGCGTCTTCAGCCGATGGTCGCCATGCCCGTGCTCGCGGATCGAGGCCCCCTTTGCGCAGTGGCCGCCGAGGCTCAGCGGGGAATCGAAGACCGGCTCGTGGCGGATCCACACCCCGTTCTCGACGACGGCATCGAGCGCGCAGCCCACCGAGCAGTGCGTGCATACGGTGCGATGGACTTCGCGCTTGATCTGCGCGGTGTCGTCGGCGGCCTCCGCCTTGCGCATCGTTCCGTACGGCAGCTGGCTCGCGAAAGCGCCGACGCCTGCTGCGAGCCCGGACCGCTTCAGGAAGCTGCGCCGGTCCATCGTCGGGACGCGGCCACCCGCGTTTCGGGCAAGACGCGGCGCGGCACCGCGGAGGGGGTCGGTCTTGCGCGTGAGCATGGGTCTCTCCTGCTGGATGCCGAAATCACTCGGGCCCGCGCGGGCGCGGACCCGATCGCCGGAACCTGCCGCGCTCATCGCCTAGAGGCGCGTGGTCGCGTAGTAGCTGCGGACGTGGTCGCTTTCGCGATAGCCCTTCGATTCGGGCGCGATGACTGCCGGGGCGACGATGGCGGCGGAACCGGAGACGGCGGGCGCCGCGGCGGCTGCGCCGGCTGCACCCGCGCCGCACGCCATCAGGAAGCGGCGGCGACGGACATCCGGTTGCTGCGGTCGGGGGCTGGGATCTGCGGAACTGTCGTGCCGCGACGCGTCGGACATGAGGCCCTCCATGGGAAATCGGGCGTTCCGTGATCCTGCTTCATTCAGTCCATGGCGAGCGCATCACGGTCGATCGCCACGAACTCTTGGGCAAATTCTGCAACGTGGGCATAGTAATTGGCAATAGGACATTCCCCTATTGCAGCGCAGCATTCGAACACCCATGGCGCGATGTAGCGCTCGAAAAACGCGCGCTGCGTCGGGATCGGGGCCGGACTGCGGTCGCCATGCCCCGCAATCAGCAGCCGCATCGTCTCGCACAGCGCCGACAGATGGTCCTCGAGCATCGCGACCTCGTCGCGCCGTGCAATCCCGAGCTCTGCAAGCGCCGACCGCAACCCCGCCAGCGGTCGCTCCATCATGAATCCTGAGAGCCAGAACGAGGCATGAAGGTTCACCTCGGATTTGCCCACACCGATGAAGAGGTCGGTGTACTCCTGCGCCGCGGCTTCCGGATCCATCACCGAGCTTGCATCGATCAACCGGTTCCACGCCTCTCCGATGGCCGAGGGCACCGCGTCCATCCGCTGTGCGCCCGCGATCGCCGCCAGCAGCGCGGCGTCGGGACCGTCGGCGAAAAGCCGCGCGAGCAGCGCGTAGAACTCGCTGCGCGCCTGGTCTTCCGGAGCGATCCGCTGCGCAACGGCGATGGGTGCCAGCATCACAGGTCCCGGATGTCCGCGCTGCGCTCGTGGGTTGCCAGGTCGATGACGCGACAGTCGCCACACATCTGCAGGCGCCGCAACGCATCCTCGCCCGCGAACATCGAGTGATTCCGCAACCGCTCGACCATCGCAAGCATCATCTTCTGCGTGCCCATCGGCTTGCCGCAGCGTATGCACATGTGCACGGCAGCCTCGTTGATCACGCGCGGCGTCTTCGCCTCCGGCGTGAGATCGAGGCGCGGAACGAGGCTAATTGCGTCCTCGGGACAGGTCGCTGCGCAAAGACCGCACTGAACGCAGTTGCTTTCGATGAACCGCAGCCGGGGCAGCTCGGGGTGATCGAGCAGCGCTCCCACCGGGCAGGCCCCGACGCAGGCGACGCACATCGTGCAGGCGTCGCGATCGAGATCCAGCGTCCCGAACGGCGCGCCGGCAGGCAGGGCGATCGTCGCCTGCGGAATCGGCGCGTGCATCGCCAGGTGCTCGAGAGCCAGCGCGAGCGTGCGCCGCTTTTCGCCGGTCGCCGCGAAAGTCGCCGCAACGCGCGGCCCGAGGGCAACGGTCCAGTCCCACAACGCGTTCTCGGTGTCGCCAGGCGCTGCGGCGGCTCCGCCCGTCGCGTTCCCGCCGGCGCGAATCAGCCGGAAATGCTCGCCCTGGTAGCCCTGCGCGTTCGCGATCGCCTGCGCGACCTGCATCTGGAATGCCAGTGCCTCGACGTACTGCGGCGCCTCGGCGCCGGTCACCAGCACGGCGATCTGCGACGCCCCCCAGGCGAGCGCGGCGAGCCAAAGGTCGATGCCCACCGACGCAATGTGTTCGACCTCGAGCGGGATGACGCGGGCGGGAAGCCCGCGTGCACCGCGCGCCAGCGTCTCGATGGTCGCCGTGCCGTTCTCCGCGTGCAGCAGCAGGCAGGCATCGCGTCCGCCGGTTCGGTGGTACGCGTGCAGCAGCGTGCGCATCCGGGCGCCGAGGTCGGCTGCCGATGGATAGGCATAGGCCATTGCGCCCGACGGGCAGACCGTGGCGCAGCCGCCGCAGCCCATGCACAGGTGCGGCTCGACCGCGACACGGTCGCCGTCCGGACGGATCGCGAGTGTCGAGCATACGTCGATGCACCGCGTGCAGCCCTGCTTGCGTGCGCGGCTGTGCGCGCAGATCGAGGGCTTGTAGGCGAAGTACTTCGGCTTCTCGAATTCGCCCGTCATCGTGACGAGATCCATCGCCGCACGTGCCTGCAGCAGCGGATCGGCCCCCGGCGCGAAGTAGCCCTGGGGTGGCTGATGCTGCCTGAAAGCCGGGGTCCGGCCGAGGTCGAGAACGAGATCGAAGCGCTCGCGCCGGGCGGTGTCCTGGCGCGCGAAATCGATCGCCCCGACCGCGCCGCAGGCGGTGACGCATTCGCGATGCGCGCGGCAGCGATCGAGATCGACCTGGAAATCGAAGCCTATCGCATGCTCCGGGCAGGCACGCCGGCATGCGCCGCAGCGCGTGCACAGGTCGAGATCGATCGGGTTCTCCTGTGCCCACTCGGCTTCGAACGCGCCCAGCCATCCGGTCAGCGCGACGAGCTTGCCCGAATGGACCGGATAGCGCCGCTCGCCGCGAAGCACTGCGGGTGCGGTGCGGCCGGTCATCAGCACGGTGACGGCGAGCTGCCCGGCGAGCGCGTCCGCCCAGTGCAGGGCCGCATCGCCCGGACCGACGATCAGCAGCTGACCCTCCGACCTGTACGCGACGCTGGGAACGGGGTCGGGCTCGGGAAGCGCAGCCGCCTCGAGCAGTGCGACGATCTTCGGCGTGGCCGCGCGCGCCTGCGACGACCATCCGGCATTCTCGCGAATGTTGACGAACCGGACCGTCTGCGCCTTGGCCCCCTCCTCCGCGACCTGGCCCAGCAACCGCGCTTCCTGCGTGCAGGCGACGACGACATCGCCGACCGCGCCGCTCGCGAAGCGATCGAGCTCTCGCTGGCACAACGCTCCGTGGAGGTGGATCGACGGGATCCCGAGACCCTGCGCGAGCGCATCGCGATCGAGCGGCATCGTGGCATTGCACGTGCACACGAACAGCGTCTTGTCGGCGGCGCTCATCGCGGTTCCGGCGCAGGCTGCGACGGGCCGCGGACAGCGTCAGCCGGGCCGCTCTCCTGCGAGCCGGCATCGGCAGCGGCGTCGTTGCCAGCGGTCGCGGGCGCCGGCGCCGCTTCGTGGCCCGAGAGCTCGGACGCCGCGAGCGCCGCGTCGCCGCCCGGCATTGCCGCGACGGCGTCCGAAGCGACGGCGTCCGGCGCGGCGGGTGGCTCGTCGCCCGCGTTGCGTTTGAGTCGCGAAAGCAGTTCGCGGGCGAGCGAGGGTTCGATCGGATCGGATCGTGTGTAGTCGTCGATATAGATGTCGAGGACGTCCATGACGTTGAAGCGCGGATCGCTGAACAGCTTCTTCAGCGCGCCGCGCTTGAGGATTTCGTCGACGCCCGGGCGCATGAACGCGGCGAAGTTCGAATCAGCCGTAAGCGACTCGATCGGCGGCAGCGCGACGGCAGCGGCGGGCTGCGGATCGGCGATCGGACCCTGATCGGGCCGGAACGCAGCCGGCGGTCCTGCGCGCAACGTGTCCGCATCCACGACTCCGGTGACCGCCGCAGCATCCGCGGACGCCTGTGCGCCGTGGGCAATGGCGTTTCCCGAGGCCTCGTCCGCGCCCGACTCCGCCTCGCGACGCTCCTGCACGGCGTCCGGTTGCGACGCTGCGGGGGCTCCACCCTGGACCCGTGCCGCCGCGTGCTTGCGCTGCGACCAGCGCCGCAGCGAGAAGCGTTGCGGACCTGCCGGATCGTCCGGCGTCGCCTCGCGTCCGCTCATGATTTCCGCCCGCCGCGGTCGCTGCGTCCCGGGTCGTCGGCCGCCAGGGGATCTTTGCGCTTCACCTTGCGCCGCGGCTCGGGCCTGTAGTTTGCCTCGACGAACGGCGCAACCCATCGGGCGATCTCGGGAAGCATCGGGACGCCGTCGACCTGCTCGCCGCCATCCATGAACCGGGCTGCCTCGTGGTAGCTCACCGTCACGATGACCGGATGCGCCGCCGGCGCGGCGCCGTCCTCGGACATCCGCCACATGACGAATACCCGCGGATCCGGTGAGGTCATGTTCAGGTAATACCCTTCACTCTCGCTCCGGTGCAATTCGATTTCGAATCCCCCGAAACGCCAGGTCTCGCGCTGGGAAACACCGTTCTCCCGCGTCGCCCCGGACGGCGAAGGCTGCCCGGCACGGATCGCCACGGCCGCAGGCTGCCATCGCTCGCTCGCCCACCGGTTCGCGAGGGGCACGCGCTCCATCAGGACATCGACGGCAAGTCGCAGCGTCGTCATCGGCGCAATGTCGGAGGAAACTCCCGGAGCATTCGGTCGCGCAGCAACCAAGTCGGAACCCCGCCGACCCTATCGTCCCCGGGTGATTTCCGATCATACATCGATCGCAGGATCACCCCGCACCGCCCGTCTGCTAACATCGAAATCGACATGTCCACAATCATCCCGCTGACCGACGTCCGCAGCGCGCGCCAGGGCGCCGCGCTGGATGCCTTCGTGCGCGAGGCGGCGAACGCCGCGGACCCGGATCCGGCCCTTCCCGTCGACGCGCTGGGGCGGCATCTGCACGATCTGCGGATCTCCGTCACCGACCGCTGCAATTTCCGTTGCGTCTACTGCATGCCCAAGGACGTGTACGGTCGTGATTTCCCGTTCCTGCCGCATGCCGATCTGCTGAGCTTCGAGGAAATCACCCGCATCGCGGCGATCGTCGTCCGCAAGGGCGTGCGCAAGATCCGCTTGACCGGCGGGGAGCCGCTGCTGCGCCGCAATCTCGAGCGCCTGGTCGAGATGCTCGCGTCGCTGGGTGACGTCGACCTCACGCTGACGACCAACGGGGCGCTGCTCGCGAAAAAAGCCCGGTCGCTGCGCGACGCAGGACTCGCGCGGGTCACGGTGAGCCTCGACGCCCTGGACGACCCGACCTTCCGCGCGATGAACGACGTCGATTTCCCGGTGGAGCGCGTCCTCGAGGGCATCGACACTGCTCAGGCCGTGGGTCTCGCGCCGATCAAGATCAACGCGGTGATCAAGCGCGGCATGAACGAGCATGCGATCGTGCCGCTCGCGCGCCATTTCCGCGACACCGGCCATATCGTCCGCTTCATCGAATTCATGGACGTCGGCAACACGAACGGCTGGCGGATGGAGCACGTCGTGTCCGCGGCCGAAATCGTCGAGACCATCTCCCGCGAATTCCCCCTCGAGCCCGCGGAGCCCAATTACACCGGCGAGGTCGCCGAGCGCTGGCGCTACCGCGACAACGGCAACGAGATCGGTGTCATCGCGTCGGTCACCCAGGCTTTCTGCCGCGACTGCACCCGCGCCCGCCTGTCGACCGAGGGCAAGCTGTACACCTGCCTGTTCGCCAACGCCGGATACGACCTGCGCGCGCTGCTGCGCGAGAGTCATTCGGACGATCAGATCGGCAACGCGATCGCCGCGATCTGGCGCCGGCGTGGCGACCGCTACTCGGAGCTGCGCAGTGCCGAGACGCCGCGGGCGCAGAAGATCGAGATGTCGTACATCGGAGGTTGAGCTTGGGCGCCGGCGCCCGTGGCCCGTCCCGGCCGTCGCTCACGCAGGCGGCGCGTCCGGCGACCTTCGAGGTCTCCGCGGTCGACGAGCACGGTGCGCAGCGCGAAGTGTCGATCGCGGGCGAGCATCCGCTGACCCTGTACGTCGACAAGCGCGAGATCCTGACCCTGATGACGCTGGGCGCCGCGCCGGAAGCGCTCGCCATCGGCTACCTGCGCAATCAGCGCCTCGTGAAATCGCTAGACGAGATCGCGGCGGTGCAGGTCGACTGGGAAACCGGTTCCGTCGCGGTGACCACGCGCGGCGGCCTCGCCGATCTCGAGGCCCGGACGGCGAAACGGACCAAGACCAGCGGCTGCGGACAGGGCACGGTGTTCGGCGACCTGATGGAGGACATCGACAGCGTCAGCCTGCCGGCCGGCCCGATGCTGACCCAGGCGACGCTCTACGACCTCCTCGACAAGGTCCGGCTGCACGAGACGATCTACAAGCAGGCGGGTGCCGTACACGGCTGCGCGCTCGCGACGAACGCTGCCGACCGATCGGAGATCCTGATGTTCGTCGAGGATGTCGGGCGCCACAACGCCGTCGACGCGATCGCCGGCCTGATGTGGCTCGATCGCGAGGAAGGCGCCGACAAGATCTTCTACACGACCGGCCGGCTGACCTCCGAGATGGTGATCAAGGCCGCACAGATGGGAATTCCGTTCCTGGTGTCGCGCTCGGGGCTGACGCAGATGGGCTACGAGATTGCGCAGAAGGTCGGCATGACGATGATCGGCCGCGCGACCAACAGGCACTACCTGCTGTTCACCGGCGCCGGGCGCTTTCGCGCATGATCGCCCGCAGCGACGTCACGGGCATCGTGCTGGCGGGCGGGCAGGGGCGGCGCATGGGAGGCGTCGACAAGGGTCTCGTCCCGCTCGACGGCCGGGCGCTCGCCGAACACGTGATCGCCAGGCTCGGGCCCCAAGTCGGCACGCTGATCGTCAACGCCAACCAGAACGCCGAGCGCTACGCCGCGTTCGGCTATCCGGTGGTTGCCGACGCCGTCGGCGGATTTGCCGGCCCGCTCGCCGGACTTCATGCGGGCATGGCGCTGGCGCACAGCGCGTACGTCGTCACTGCGCCGTGCGACTCCCCCTTCCTGCCTCGCGATCTGGTCGCGAGGCTCGCGGGCGCGCTCGCCGACGCGGACGCCCAGCTTGCAGTCGCCCGGACTTTCGACCAGCCGCACCCGGTCTTCGCGCTGGTGCGGCGCGATACCCTCCCCCACCTGACGGAATTCCTCGCAGCAGGCGGTCGCAAGATCGACCTGTGGTACGCGAGCCTTCGCTTCGTCGAGGTGCCTTTCGACGACGAAGCCGATGCCTTCCGCAACATCAACACGCGCGAGGAGCTGCGCGAAAACGCGCCTCCGCCGACGTGAAAATCGGCGTGCAGATAAGGGAGGCGCCGTGTTTCGAATCCGGAGAACATGGCTGGCCACGAATTTTCGCGCGGTTCGCGGGAATCCGTGAACGCCCCTAGAATCGAGGCTTCGTTCCCCCTTCGCTTGACGCAAATCCGATGACTGCACCCACGACCCTGCGCGAGCTCTCCTGCGCCGACGATTACGATCCCAATTCGATGCCGGTGGACAAGGCGCGGGCGCTGATCAGGCAGTTTCTCGCACCCGTCACCGCGATCGAGCGGGTGCACATCCGCGCCGCGCTCGACCGCGTCCTCGCCGAGGACGTGGTGTCGCCGTTCGATGTTCCCGGCCACGACAATTCGGCGATGGACGGCTGGGCCCTGCGCTTCGCCGATCTCGCCACCGATGGTGAAACGACGCTCACGCGGGTCGGCGACTCGTTCGCCGGCAAGCCGTACGGGGGAGGAATCGCATCGGGAGAGACGGTGCGGATTTTCACCGGCGGGGTGATGCCCGAGGGTGCGGACACGGTCGTCATGCAGGAGCGCGCGACGGAGATTCCCGGGGGCGTGCGCATCGCTGCCGGCGCCGTGGGCAAGGCGGGACAGAACCGCCGCTTCGCCGGCGAGGACCTGAAACGCGGCGCCAAGGTGTTTGGCGCCGGACAGCCGCTGCGGCCGGCGGAGCTCGGCATGCTCGCATCGCTGGGGATCAACGAGGTCAGCGTCTTCCGCAAGCTGCGCGTGGCGTTCTTTTCGACCGGCGACGAGCTGCGCTCGATCGGCCAGCCCCTCGCCGCGGGCGAGATCTACGACAGCAACCGCTACACGCTCTACGGGATGCTCAAGCGCATCAACTGCGAGATCGTCGACATGGGCGTCATTCCCGACGTCCCGGATGCGCTCGAGCGTGCGTTCACGACCGCGGCCGCCAGCGCCGATGCCGTGATCACGTCAGGCGGCGTATCGGTGGGCGAGGCGGACTTCGTCAAGCAGCTGCTCGACAAGCTGGGCGAAGTCCTGTTCTGGAAGATCGCGATGAAACCCGGCCGGCCGCTCGCCTACGGCAAGATCGCTGGCGCGCATTTCTTCGGCCTGCCCGGCAATCCGGTGTCGGTGATGGTGACGTTCTACGAGTTCGTCCGCGACGCCCTGCTGGTGCTGCAGGGGCAGCGAAGCGTGGGCCCGCAGCCGACATTCAAGGCGCGGCTCGCCGCCCCGATCCGCAAGATGCCGGGCCGTACGGAGTTCCAGCGGGGAATGCTGACGCCGGGCGCCGACGGCGCCTGGGAGGCGCGGACCACGGGCGATCAGGGCTCGGGCATCCTGTCGTCGATGTCACGCGCGAACTGTTTCATCGTGCTGCCGGCGGAGACGGGAGACGTCCCAGCCGGCGCACAGGTGGAGGTCCAGCTGTTCGAAGGCCTGATCTGACCGGCCCCGCGCCGATTCCCGACGGGATCAGTAGTAACGGCCGATCGGAGCGCGCTCCAGCGCGCGCATCCGGCGCTCGAGATCGAACACGTCCTTCGAGCGCGCAAGGTAGGCTTCGCGTTCGCGTTGCGCCTGCCGGAAGTGCCAGGCGTCGAGGCGGTCCAGCAGCGACTTGCGCTCCGGTATGGCAGCCGGGGCCGACGCGGCGGCCGGCTGGCTGGAAGCCGTCGAGGGCTTGCGCCCCGCCTGGACGGCGGCCCTGCGGGCATCTTGCGCAGCCGTGGAGCGGCGGGCGAGCGCTTCGCCGATGACCGCCGACAACTGTCCGATAATGCTTTCCTTGAAGTAGAGTTCGGCCGCTCTCGGCGACCAGGCTTGGGACTTGCTCATTTTGCTGTCTCCCGCATGCGCTTGTGGCGCTCCTGCATCGCGGCCCACGAGTTGTGCGCCGCACAATGCGAAGATAAGGGCACCGGGTACGTGGGTCAAATCATCCTTTTGGATCATTAGCATAGAATTTTCAGATCTCCCGTATCCTGTATATTGCACCGCCAAAGTATTCCCTGTCCCACGCCTCGGATCCGACCCGCGACCCCTGCCCATGGAGCTCTACCAACTCAGAAGCTTCGCCACCGTGGCGGAGCTCGGTCATCTGACCCGCGCCGCCGAGCGGCTGCACGTCAGCCAGCCCGCCCTTTCAGCCCAGATCAAGGCCCTGGAGGACGAGCTGTCGGTCGTCCTGTTCGAGCGCGGCGCAGGCGGGATGGCGCTCACCCCGGCCGGGCGGGCGCTGCTCCCCGACGCCGAACGGATCATCGCCGCCGCCCAGGAATTGCGCAGCCGGGCGTCGGAGCTCCGCGGGGAAGTTGCAGGACGGGTGCGGCTGGGCACGGTTGCCGACCCCGATTTCATCCGGCTCGCCGATGTCCTGCGTTGCGCGGTCCGGCACTATCCGCTGCTGGAAATCGACGTCCATCACGAGATCACGGGCGCCGCCTTCGAAAAGGTCCGCGACGCGGAGCTCGACGCCGCGTTCTATTACGGCGACCTGACGCACGGTGCAGTGGTGTCGGTCCCGCTGCGCGAATTTGCCTACCGGGTCGCGGGACCGGCGGCCTGGTCGACCCGTCTCGCCCACGCCGGCTGGGAGGCGATCGCCGCCGAGCCCTGGATCATGACGCCGAAGATCAGCACCCACTACGCGCTGGCGACGCGGCTTTTCAACGCCAACGGGGCAGCGCCGGTGCGTCACGTCGAAGCCGACCACGAGGCGGTGATCAGCTCGCTGGTGACGGCCGGCGTCGGGGTCGCGCTGATGCGCGAGGACATCGCCGAGGCCCTCGCCGCATCCGGCCAGGTGTTCATCTGGGACGCCGCTCGGCTGTCGACGACGCTGCAGTTCCTCTATCGCCGCGACCGCGAGCGGGATGCGCCGATTCACGCGCTGCGCGACGTCGTCCGCGACGTCTGGAAAGCCGGCGATCGCACCGCGCCCAAGCCGCGCCGCAACCGCCCGTCCGTTCCCGCCTGAGGGGGGTTCGGCTCCCGTCTGCGCCTCCGCCGCAATTCGTCCCGCAGCCCCTCTGCGCCACCCGCCGGGGGCTCCCGGGTGTAAGCCCCGGCCCGGCGAACGCGACGGAGGGGGTGCGCAGCGGATATCGAGCGATCGGGAACGATCGCGCCTTCCGCTCATCCAACCACACGATCCACTCCGAAGGAGCTTCCCGGATGAACCGGCGCATCTTCCTGCTGGGAATCGCGGCGACAGTCGCCGGGGGAACCGGCGCCACCTACGCCCAGTACCGAAAGGTCGCGACTGCGCCAGGCCCGACGGTCGACGACCTGCAACGCAACTGGAAATCGCTTCTCGCAAGCGGCGCCACCGTCGCCACCGATGCGGCCCCGATCGCCAGGACCGATGCCGAGTGGCGCAAGGCCCTGGATCCGGCGGCCTACGCTGTCCTTCGCCACGAAGGCACCGAGCGGCCGTGGACCAGCCCGCTCAACGACGAGCACCGGCCGGGGGTTTTCGCGTGCGCGGGGTGTTCGCTGCCCCTGTTCACCTCGGCAATGAAATTCGACAGCGGCACCGGCTGGCCGAGCTATTTCACGACGATTCCGGGGGTGTTCGCCACCAGGACCGATCTGCAGCTCATCGTTCCACGCACCGAGTACCACTGCATCAAGTGCGGCGGGCACCACGGGCATGTCTTCGACGACGGGCCGCGACCGACTGGGCTGCGTTACTGCAACAACGGCGTCGCCCTGCGCTTCATCCCGCTGCACGCCTGACGGGCGTCGAGGCACGCGCGGGGGCGGCGGGCTAGACTTCCGCGCGTGATCGAGCTTCGCGCGCTTTCCAGGACCTACGCAGGCAGCGGCGCCGCGCCGCGGCGGGTCTTCGACCGGCTGTCGACGACGGTGGCACGCGGCGAGTATGTCGCGATCGTCGGCGCCTCCGGGATCGGCAAATCGACGCTGCTCAACCTGATCGCCGGGCTCGAGCGTCCCGATTCCGGCACGCTCGTCGTCGATGGCGTCGATTTCGCGAGCTGCGACGACGACGCGCTCACTGCGCTGCGCCGCACGCGGATGGGTTTCGTCTTCCAGGCCTTCCACATCCTGCCTTACCTGTCGGTCGCAGCCAACGTCGCGTTGCCGCTTGCGTTGCAGCGGCGGCACGGGCCGGACGCGAATGCGCGCGTTGCCGCGATGCTCGATCGTGTCGGTCTCGGCGGACGCGGGCAGAGCCGCCCGGCCGAGCTGTCGGGCGGCGAGCTGCAGCGGGTGGCGATCGCGCGTGCGCTCGTCCATCGCCCCGCGCTCGTCCTCGCCGACGAGCCGACGGGCAATCTCGACCCCGCGACGGCACGACAGGTCATCGCGCTGCTGCGCGATGCCATCAAGGGTGAAGGTGCGACAGGCGTCATCGCCACGCACTCGCGCCGGGCAGCGGCATCGGCGGACCGGGTGCTGAGGCTCGACGCCGACGGTCTGCACGAGCACGCGATCGGCGCGGGCGACGACGCCGAGTGATGACACGGTCGTACACCGCCACCACCGTCGTCCGGGCAGTCGCGGGCGGCGGCATCGGCAAGCTGCGCGGTCGCACCCTGGTTGCCGTGGTCGCAATCGCATCCGGCGTCGCACTGGGCTACGCCGTGGAGCTCGTCAATCGCGCCGCGATCGGCGAGCTCGTGTCCGGACTCGCGACGCTCTCCGGCGATGCCGACCTCGAAGTGCGGGGGCCGCAGGAAGGCTTCGACGAGGCGCTCTATCCGGTCGTGGCCGACGATCGCGACGTCGCGGTCGCCAGCCCGGTCGTCGAGGTCGACGCCGCGATCGCCGGCCGCACCCATTCCCTTCCGGTGATGGGCGTCGACGTCTTTCGCGCCGCGGCGATCAATCCGGCGCTGGTCGCAACCGCCCGCGACCGGCTGGACGTGCTGCGCGGCGATGCACTGTTCGTCAGCCCCGCGGCGGCGCGCTGGCTCGGTGTCCGCGACGGCGACGCCATCACCGTGCGGGCCGGATCGCGCGATGTCCGTCTGCGCATCGCCGGCAGCGCAGGCGCGGCCGGGACGCTGCGCTACGGCGTGATGGACATCGCCGCCGTGCAGCAGCAGTTCGACCGCATCGGCCGGGTGACGCGGATCGACCTCCGCCTTCACCCCGGCGCCGACCGGACGCGAGCGATCGCGCGGCTGCAGCGCCACCTGCCGGCCGGAGTCGCGATCGCCGCGCCTTCGACGAATGCGAATGCGAGCTCCCGACTGTCCCGTGCCTACCGCGTGAACCTCGATGTGCTGGCGCTGGTCGCGCTGTTCACCGGCGCCATGCTGGTGTTCGCGACGCAGGCGCTGTCGCTGACCCGACGCAGGCCGCAGTTCGCGCTGCTGCGCACCCTCGGGCTCACCCGCCGGCGACTCCTCGCGCTGGTGGTCGGCGAGACGGCGCTGCTGGGAATCGCAGGATCGGGGCTGGGCCTCGTCATTGGCTATGTCGTGGCGGACTATGCATTGCGCCATTTCGGCGCCGACCTCGGCGCGGGATTCTTCCGCGGCGCGTCCCCGGGAGCCGTCGTCGAGCTGCGACCCGCGCTGGCGATGGCGGCGCTGGGCATCGCCGCAGCGATCGCCGGCGGTGCGATGCCCGCCCGCGAAGCGGCACGCGCAGCGCCCGCCGCGGCGCTCAAGGCGGGAGACCCCGACGCGGCCTGGGGGCAATGGCGCGCGCGCTGGCCCGGCGTCGCCGCGATCGTGCTGGGTGCGCTCGCCACGCTCCTGCCGGCGGTCGGCGGCCTGCCGATCGCCGGCTATGCATCGATCGCGCTGATCCTCGTCGGTGCGATCATGGTGATGCCCCGGATCGCGCATGAACTGTTGCGCCGGCTTCCGATGCCGCAGTCGGTTCCCGCGGCGCTCGCCATGGCGCGCTTGCGCGCGAATCCGGGCCAGGTCGCAGTCAGCGCTGCAGCGATGATCACCAGCGTCTCGCTGATGGTGGCCATGGCGATCATGGTCACGTCCTTCCGGCAGTCGTTCGACGACTGGCTCGAGGTCATGCTGCCCGCCGACCTGTACCTGCGCGCAGGCGCCAGCGACGACGCGGTCTTTTCCGCGCGGCAGCGGGCGGAAATCGCCGGCACGCCGGGCGTCGCCCGAGCGGAGTTCATGCGCGCGACCGCGCTGCTGATCGACCCTTCGCAACCCCGTGTCGCCCTGCTCGCACGCGACATCGACGCGCAGGATCCGGAGGCGAGGCTCCCGATCGTCGGTGCGGCCATCGGGCCGCGACCCGGTGCGCCACCGCCGGCGTGGATCAGCGAGGCATTCGCCGACCGTCTTGGCCTCGAGCCGGGCCAGGTCATCGACCTGCCGATCGCCGGCCGCAGCGTGCCGTTCACCGTGGCCGGCATCTGGCGTGACTATGCACGGCAGCAGGGCTCGATCGTCGTCGAGCGCAGGCGCTACGTCGAGCTCACCGGCGACGACACGGTGAACCAGGTCGCGATGTGGCTCGCGGCCGCCGCGCACGCGACGGACGTGCTTCGCGCGCTGGAGGCGCGCCGGCCGCAGGAGTCCGGTGGGGGCTCGATCAGCGCCGGCGACCTGCACCGGCGCTCGCTGGCCGCGTTCGACCGGACCTTCGCCGTCACTTACGCCCTCGAAGCGGCTGCCGTCGCGATCGGGCTGGTCGCACTGTCGGCGGCGCTGGTCGCGCAGACCCTGGCGCGCCGCCGCGAGTTCGGAGTGCTGCGCCACCTCGGCATGGCGCGCCGCCAGATCTCGACGATGCTCGCCTTCGAGGGCGCGCTGACCGGCGCAATCGGCGTCGCCGTGGGGCTGGTCCTCGGATTCGCGATCAGCCTGATCCTCGTCCACGTCGTCAACCGGCAGTCGTTCCACTGGGGAATGGAACTGCACGTGCCATGGGCGGCGCTGGGAGCGCTGTCGTCGGCGCTCATCGCGGCGACCGCGCTGACCGGGCTTGCGAGCGCGCGCGGCGCGACCCGCGAGGACGCCGTGCACGCAGTCCGCGCCGATTGGTGACGCGAACGCGATGGACCCCGATCGCCGTCGCCTGCTCGCGCTCGGACTGTGGCCGCTCGCCGCGTCGGCGCGTGCGGCGGTCGACTATCCCGATGTGGGGGCGGGACCCGAGCTGGCGTTTCCGCGCGATGCCGGCGCCCACCCGCAATTCCGCAACGAATGGTGGTACGTCACCGGCTGGCTGCGCGATGCCGAGGCGCGCGAATTCGGTTTCCAGGTCACGTTCTTCCGCAACCGGCCGGGCGTGGCCGAGGACAATCCGAGCCGCTTCGCGGCCAGACAGCTCCTCTTCGCGCACGCCGCGATCGCCGACCCGGAGCTCGGGCGACTGCGCAGCGACCAGCGCGCCGCGCGCGAGGGCTTCGGCCTCGCCGATGCTTCGACGGCCGGGACGGGCGTCCACGTCGGCGACTGGTCGCTGGTTCAGGGGGGTGACGGTCAGGCCGGAAACCGCTACACGGCGCACATCCGGGGGCGCGATTTCGCCTTCGACCTATCGCTCGCCGCGAACTAACCCGCGATGCTCCAGGGCGACGCGGGTGTCAGCCGCAAGGGGCCCGATCCTGCGGATGCGAGCTTCTATTACAGCCGGCCGCAACTCGAGGTCTCCGGGACGATCGATGTCGGCGCAGGGGCGACGCAGGTTCGCGGCAGCGCGTGGCTCGATCACGAATGGTCGAGCCGGTATCTTGCGGCAGGCGCGGTGGGCTGGGATTGGGCCGGCATCAACCTCGCCGACGGCGCCGCGCTGATGGCTTTTCGCATCCGCGATCGCGACGGCGGCACGTTGTGGGCAGGCGGCGGCCATCGCGATGCCGCCGGCAGCGTGCGCAGCTACACGCCGGGCGAGGTCCGGTTCATCCCGCAGCGGCGATGGCGGTCGCCCCGCACCGGCATCGAGTATCCGATCGCCATGCGCGTCGGCATCGGCGATCTCGACGTGATGCTGCAGCCGCTGATGCCCGACCAGGAGCTCGACGCCCGGGCGAGTGTGGGCACCGTGTACTGGGAAGGCGCGGTCCGCGCCGCGATCGGCGGACGCGACGCGGGCCGCGGTTACCTCGAGCTGACCGGCTACGGCGAGCCGCTGCGGCTTTGAGCCGCGTCAGTCGATCAGCTTTCCGTCGTGGTAAAAGGGGTAGGGCCCGGGGAACTCGCCGATGAACGCGGTGTGGCTGATCAGCCCGGTGCGCTCACCCCAAAGATGCAGCTGATACCCTGGCGGCTCGAGAACGAATCGCGACGGCGCGTCGGGCGCGAGGTCGAGGGCGACCTGATGCGCGGGACCGGGGCACGTCGACGCGAGCGTGCCGGCAAACCGCGCCTGAATCGGACGATGAAGGTGTCCGCACAGGATGCGTTCCACCTGCGGGTGTCTTCGAACAATATCCGCCAGATCCGCGGGGTTGGCAAAGCCGATTTGGTCCATGTGCCCGATACCGGTCGAAAACGGCGGATGGTGCATTAGGATCACCGTCGGCCTGTCCGGCGCCTCGGACAACCTGTCGTCGAGCCACGCGATCCGGCGATCGCAAAGCTCGCCTCCGCTTTGCCCTGGAATTACCGAGTCGAGCGCCAGTAGCCGCAGGGGTCCCGCGTCGACCGCGTACTGAATGAAATCATCCATCTGTCTCAGATACGCGTGCGCGGGAAACGACACTCGCAGCATTTCGCGATCATCGTGATTGCCCGCCAGTAGGTATACCGGCATGGTCAATGGCTGAAGCAGCTCCGCGAGATGCGCGTATTCCTCGCCCCGGCCGAAATCGACGAGATCGCCGGTGATCACGATGATGTCAGGTCGTTGCTTGAGGGCGAGAACGTGCGCGACGCAGCGGCGCAGATAGCCGGCGGCATCCACGACGCCGTAGGACAGCGCACCCGGAACCTTGATGTGGAGATCGGTGATCTGGCAAATCAGCATCGGGCCTCCGCGCGGGTTATCGCCTGAGCGTCATGATGCCCCCCGGATCGACGCGAACGCCAACGGCCTCGCCTTCCCGGTATATCCGCCGCTCCCCGGTCTCGACGACGACGCTATCGACGTCGTCGAGCTCCACGATGACACGCGTCGCATTTCCGAGGAAGAAAACCGCGACGATCCGCCCGTCGAGATCGCCCTGCCCCGGCGCCACGATGTGCGCATCCTGCGGCCGGAACATCGCATGATCGGCGCCATGCCCATCGGGCGGCAACGCGAGCGAACCGCCGGCGACGCGCAGTACGCCCTCATGGTGCTGTCCGGTCAAGCGGTTCATCGTCCCGATGAAGTCGGCGACGAATTCGGTCGCCGGACGGTAGTAAATGTCCTGCGGAGTACCGATCTGGGCGACCCGTCCGTGCGCCATCACCGCAATCCGGTCCCCGAGCGCCATCGCCTCCGCCTGATCATGTGTGACATAGACTGCCGTCATTCCCAGCGTCCTCAGCAGCCGGTCGATGTCGATGCGGAGACTTTCGCGCAGCTTGGCATCCAGCGCGGTCAGAGGCTCGTCGAGAAGCAGGACCCGTGGACGGACAGCAAGCGCACGGGCGAGCGCTACGCGCTGGCGCTGCCCGCCGGACAACTGATTGACGCGGCGATCACCGAGTCCGGACAGATGCATCATCTCCAGCAGCCGTGCGACCTCGCGCGAGCGTGCGGCTGAATCCACGTTCCGGACCTTCAGTCCGTAGCCGATGTTCTCGGCAACGTTCATGTTGGGGAACAGGGCATAACTCTGGAACACCATGCCGACGTTGCGCCGTTCAATAGGCAGGACAGTCACGTCCTCCGCGCCGAACCAGACGCGCCCACCCGCATCCGGCGGCTCGAGGCCGGCGATGATGCGCAATGTCGTGGTCTTGCCACACCCGGAAGGGCCAAGGAGGACGAGCGTTTCGCCCGTCGCTATTTCCAGGTCGAGGGGCTCGAGTGCGCGGGTGCCGTCTTCGAAGGTCTTTGCGCAGGCCTCGAGTCGGACTCCGCTCGCGGCGTTCGTCATTCCGCAGCCTCTCGAAGTTTCCTCTCCGTCGAAAGCCATTGCATCGCGATCAGCAACGGCACAATCATGACGAAGAAGACGATCGTGTAGGCGGAGCCGATTTCGAGGCGCATCGACGCGTAGCTGTCGGCCAGCCCCACCGGGATCGTCTTGGTCAGCGGGGTATGCAGCATCCAGGTGATGTTGAACTCCCCGATCGAGAGCGTCACGACCATCAGTGCGCCGGCGAGGATACCGGGCCGCGCGTTCGGGATGATGACGCCGACGAACCGCTTCAGAAATCCCGCGCCCAGGCTGGCCGCAGCGTCTTCGAGCATCTGGAGATCGATCGCAGACATGACCGCAAGGACCGATCGCACCATGAAGGGAAGCGTGAATAGAACGTGTCCCACGAGAATGAATGTCCAGCTCGCACGAAAGGCGCGCCACTCCCCGTAGAAGAGAATCAACGCGAGCGCCGTGGCCAGCCCGGGAACCGCGACCGGAAGCACGAGCAGTTCCTCGAACAGCCGCGTCCAGCGATTCGGGCGCCGCGCCAGAACATAAGCGATTGGCACCCCCAGCACGAGCGTGGATGCAAGACAGGCAATCGCGATCTGCATGGACCGGAAAATCGAGTCCCGATACAGTGACCAGACCTCCGCGATCCAGCGAAGCGTCAAGCCACTCTTCATTCCAATGAAGAAATTCTCGGAAACTCCCGCGAGCACGGAAAGAACGACGGGAACTATGAGGAAGGCGCAGACCAGCACCGTGAACACAAGCTGGGCGACGAAACGCGGCCCTCGGTGAACGCCCACGCGACTCGCTCCGAGCCCCCGGTTCACGCCGCCGCCGCGGCGGTCGACCCCGCGAACGTGCGCGCGAACGCGAGTACGAGCCAGGTAATCAGCCCGAGCACCAGGGAAAGCGCCGCGGCCAGTGGAAAATTGGCGTAATTGGTGAACTCGGTGTAGATCGTGATCGGCAGCACGTTGATGTTCGTCGCCAGCGTAAAGGCGGTTCCGAATGCGCCCATGCTCGTGGCAAAGCAGATCGCGCCCGACGCGATCAGCGCGGGACGCAAGCCAGGGATCACGACGTCGCGCACCACTTGCCAGGAGTTTGCGCCGAGCGATCTCGCCGCCTCCTCGAGCGCCGGGTCGAGCTTGCCGGCTGCAGCCATCACCGTCAGGATCACGCGCGGAATGGAAAAATACAGGTAGCCGACGAACAGCCCGGCCATCGAGTAGGCGAACACCAGCGAATATCCGAACAGGGCACCGGTCACATTCCCGATGAGACCCTGACGCCCTGCGAGCATGATGACCATGAAGCCGACGACGACGCCCGGGAAAGCCAGCGGGAATGTCAGCATCGAGACGAGTAGGCCCCTTCCCGGAAACGTGTTGCGCTGGAGAAACAGGCCCGCGACCCCGGATACGACGAGGGTCGCGATGGTCACGGCGAGGGACACCGCTACGGTCGAAACCAGGCTGGCGAAGTAATTCCGGTCGGTGATGACCGCGGCGTAGGCCGCGATCCCCAGCGGCCCGCTCGCGCCAACCTGCACGAGGCGCGCCATGGGCAGTAGCCAGAAGGCCACGAACACGATCAGCGCAGGCAGCGCGAGCAGCACCAGACGCGTATTGGCACGAAACATCGGAGGCGCGCCGTTCGACAAGCGTGTTACTGGACATCCTTGAGATATCGCTCGGTGAACGCCTTCTGCACTGCCGCCATCTTCGCGAAATCTACTGCCTTCGCGCGAGCGTAGTCGGACGCCGGAAGGAACTTCGACGCGGCCTCCTTCGTCATCGCGCTCGCGCGCACCGGCCTCAGGAAGGCATTGGCCCATACGGCCTGGCCCTCGTCGGACAGCGTAAAGTCGAGCACCTTCCTGGCATTCGCCGCGCCGGGGCCATGCTTCACCAGAGCCATGACGTACGGCACGACGACGGTTCCCTCCGAGGGGATCACGAATGCAATGTTCGCCTTGTCCTTGTACTTGCCGCGATAGGCGTTGAAATCGAAATCGAGAAGGATCGGAATCTCACCCGAAAGCACACGGGCATACGATGTCTGCTTCGGCACGATCGGATCGTTTTTCTTGAGCTGCTTGAAATAGTCGATCGCCGGCGTAAAGTTGTCGAGCGTACCGCCAAAGGCATTGTTGACCGCAACGGCGCCGACGTACCCCACGAATGCACTGGCCGGGTCGAGATAGCCGATCATGCCCTTGTACTCCGGCTTCAGGAGGTCCTTCCACGACTTCGGGACAGGCTTGCCGCGTAGCGCATCGACATTGACCATGAAGCCCAGCGTTCCGGAATGGATCGTGAACCAGTACCCATCCGGATCCTTGAGGCCTGCCGGGATCTCGTCCCAGTGCGCCGGCTTGTACGGCGCGATCACGCCATCCTCCTTCGCCTGGATGCCGAAGGTGACACCCAGGTAGGTCACGTCGGCGACGGGGCTGGCCTTCTCGGCGACGAGCTGGGCGAGCGCCTGGCCGGAGTTCTTGTTGTCCTGCGGGACCGTGATCCCGAGCTTCTCCTTGATGGCTTTCAGCTCCGTTCCCCAGTCAGCCCACTCGGGTGGACAGTTGTAGCAGATGACGGTCTGGGCGCGAGCAGTGATCGACAGCGACGTCGCGACGCAGAACAGCATCGCGGCAAGTCTTGCCATGGTCCGAGTGCGCATCAGTTCCTCCTGTTGGATTTTCGAACTACGTGCGACGTGGAACGGCGTACGGCGCGCATCGCTGTTTCGCCGATGCGCAACGAGTGGCCGAGAACTAGACTGTGGCGCGGAGCGTCACCGCGCAACCGCGCGAGCAGCAAATCCACGGCCGATTCGCCTATTTCCCGACTCGGTTGCACAACCGTGGCGAGCGCCGGGTAGAGGAGCGTCCCGAGATCCACTCCATCGAAGCCGACGACCGACATGTCGGCAGGCACGTGCAGGCCGAGGCGGCGCAAGCTGCTGACGACGCTGATCGCCAGCAGATCGTTCGAGCAGAACAGGGCGGAGGCCGGGTCGCGCCCACGAAGGCATTCTGCCAAAGCCCCCCCCGCCACTGCGGTGTGCAACGGCATCTCGAGGGGGCGCTGCGGCCTGAGCCCGGCGCCGCGCATCGCATCCCGGTATCCTTCGTAGCGCAGCTGGGCGCGGTCGGACTCCTTGAAATCCCCCGTCACCATTCTGATCGAGCGATGTCCGATCGAGATGAGATGCTGGACGGCATCCCGTGCGGCGGCGCGGTTGTCGACGGAAACTGTCTGCCGCTTCCGGCGCAGGGACTGGTTGTACACCAGCACGTAGGGCATCTTCTCCTGATCGAGCATGTCCAGGACCGGGCTCGCCGCCGCGTTCGCGACGGTGAGGATGAGGCCATCGACGCGATGCCGAAGCAGCGCTTCGGTCACTTCGAGTTCGTCGTCGACCCGGTACTCGGTCGTGGTGAGCATGACCGAGTAATGTTGCAGCCGTGTGGCGCGTTCGATGCCTTGGAAGCAATCGGCGAACACGGTGTTCGCGAGCGTCGGTAACACGACGCCCAAGGTCCGTGTGGTTTGCGCTCGCAGATTTCGACCGACGAGGTTCGGCCGGAAATTGAGATCCGCCGCGGCCTCCCGCACCCGCCTCACCGTCGAATCGCGTACCAGCACAGGCTGGTTCAAGGCACGCGAAACCGTCGCCAGCGATACGCGCGCCCGGAGTGCGACATCGTTGAGCGTGACCCGGTCCATCAGCCGCCCCGCTTCATTCGTCGGATGAAAACGTTTTCAGCATAGTACCGCAACGACCGGCCATCCGGAAACGTACGGGCGCTCGCGGTTTCCAGGTGCCGAGTCGGCCGGGGACAGGCAGCGGGTACTAACGCCGCTGCGCGGAGAACACGCCGGGAATGTCGCGAGCAAGCCGCAGCGCGCGCTGCAGCTGCGCGATGCTCTGCACCTCGAGGGTGAATGCCATCCGTGCCTGGTGCTGGCGGGTCGCGGTGTTGACGGCGATGACGTTGATCTTCTCGCGGGACAGGAGCTCGGAAAGGTCGCGCAGCAGCCCCTGCCGGTCGCTCGCCTCGACGAGGATGTCCACGGGAAACACCTCCTCGCGCTGCTCGCCCCAGTCGGCGTCGATCAGGCGCTCGGGCTCGCGCGCGCGGATGCGCGCGACGTTCGTGCAACCCTGGCGATGAATGGTGATGCCCTTGCCGCGGGTGATGAAGCCGACGATCGGATCGGGCGGCGCCGGCTTGCAGCAGCGCGCGAGCCCTGTCATCAGCCGGTCGACGCCGACGACGAGGATGCCGTGGCCTGCGCCCGTCGCGCGGCTGCGCCTGGCCAGGACCTCGGGCTCCACGCCGGCCGGAGCGGCGGCAGCGGCGGGCTGCGCGACCGCGGTGATCGCCGATTGCACATCCTTGCTGCCGATGTCGTCGCGCGCGAATGCGGCGAAGAACTCGTCGGCCTTCGCGAACCCGGCCTTGGCGGCCACCGCGTCGAGCTTCAGCGCCGTCTGACCGAGACGCGCGAGCTCGCGCTCGACCATCGCGCGCCCCTGCGCGACGGTCTGGTCGTGCTGCTGGGCCTTGAACCATTGCCTTACCTTGGCCCGCGCGCGATGGCTGTGGACATAACCGAGGTCGGGATTGAGCCAGTCGCGCGAGGGTCCGGCCGCTGCGCTGCCCTGTTTCGCGGCGATGATCTCGACCTGCTGCCCGTTGCGCAGCCGGTAATCGAGCGGGACCATCTGCCCGTCGACGCGCGCGCCGCGGCAGCGGTGGCCGAGCCCGGTGTGAACCGCGTATGCGAAATCGATCGGCGTCGACTCCCGTGGCAGGTCGATCACCTTGCCCTGCGGGGTCAGCACATAGATCGATTCGGTGAACAGGCTGCTCTTGAACGCCGACAGCCATTCGCCGGTATCGGCGACCGCGTCTTTCCAGTCGAGGATCTGGCGCAGCCAGGCGATCTTGTCGTCGAAACCGGCGTCGCGCCTGCCCGCCGGCGCATCGGTCTCCTTGTAACGCCAGTGCGCAGCGACCCCGTATTCGGAGTGGCGGTGCATCTCGTGGGTCCGGATCTGCACCTCGAGCGCCTTGCCCTCGGGTCCGATGACGGCGGTGTGCAGGGAGCGGTAGTTGTTGGCCTTGGGCTTGGCGATGTAGTCGTCGAATTCGCCCGGCAGCGGCGTCCACAGCTGGTGGACGACGCCCAGCGCGGTGTAGCAGTCCCTGACCGTACCGACGAGGATGCGCACGGCACGGATGTCGTACAGCGCCTCGATGCCCGAGTGCTTGCGGCGCATCTTGTTGAAGATGCTGTAGATGTGCTTGGGCCTGCCGCTGACCTCGGCCCCGAGACCGACGTCGGCCAGCTCGCGCTTCAGCACGGCAAGGACGTTCTCGATGTAGCGCTCGCGGTCCAACCGCCGTTCGTCGAGCAGCCGTGCGATGCGCCGGTATTCGTCGGGCTCCAGCGCCCGCAGCGAAAGATCCTCGAGCTCCCACTTGAGCTGCCAGACGCCGAGCCGGTTCGCCAGCGGCGCATAGACGTCGATCACCTCGCGCGCGACGGCGCGTCGACGCGCCTCGTCTCCGGTCATCAGCCAGCGCATCGCCTGCGTCCGCTCGGCGAGCTTGATCAGCACGACGCGGATGTCCTCGACCATCGCGAGCAGCATCTTGCGCAGGTTCTCGGCCTGCAGCGCACGCTCGTGCGCGTCGGCGCCGGCTGCGACCGCGTGCACCGAGTCCATCCTCGCGGCGCCGACGACCAGCGTCGCGACGTCCTCGCCGAACGCGGCCCCGATCGCGCCCGCGTCGAAACCGGGGACGCCCGGCAGGCCGAGCAGCAGCGCTGCAGTCAGTGAATCGGGGTCGAGCCTCTGCGCGGCGAGGATCGTCGCGGCGCCCAGTGCGGTCTCGATCAGCGGCTCACCGTCGGGACCTCGCGCATCGCCGAAACGCGCGCGCGCCATTTCGTAAGCGGCGGCGAAGCGCTCGCGGTCGGCGTCGGTGTAGACAGGTGCGAGCGAGGAAAGCCACGCAGCCACCGCCTGCGGCGCAGCGGCCTGCGGCGCGGCGTGCGTGACCGCGACCATGGTGCCGGGCCCTAGAGCGCCTGCCCGGCGGCTTCGGCGATCACGTGCGCGAGCGCCTCGGCGTGGCCGTCGGCCATCCTGCGCTCGCGCGCCTCGACCATCACGCGCAGCACCGGCTCGGTGCCGGAGGGACGCAGCAGAACGCGCCCGGCATTGCCGAGCTTCGCGACTGCGGCGCGCTCCGCGTCCTTGACGGCTGCGCTGCCCCGCCAGTCCCAGCCGCGCCGCACGGGCACGTTGATCAGCCGCTGCGGAAACAGCGCGACTTCCGCCGCGGCTTGCGCGAGGGTCGTCTTCTGCTCGATCAGCGCGCGCAGGACCGCGAGCGCCGCCACGATCCCGTCGCCGGTCGTGTGCTTGTCGCGGCAGATCAGGTGGCCCGAGTTCTCGCCGCCGAGCTGCCAGCCACGCTCGACGAGCTGCTCGAGAACGTAGCGGTCGCCGACTTTCGCGCGCACGAGCGCAATGTCCGCCCTGGCGAGCGCCTGCTCGAAACCGAGGTTGCTCATCAGCGTGCCGACGACCCCCCCGGCCAGCACGCCGCGTCGCTGATAGTCGCGCGCGATCACGTAGAGCAGCTGGTCGCCGTCGTAGAGGCGTCCGTCGCGATCTGCCATCACCAGGCGGTCGCCGTCGCCATCGAGCGCGATGCCGAGATCGGCCCGCTGCGCGCGCACCTGCGCCGCGAGATGCTCGGGATGCGTCGCCCCGACACCGTCGTTGATGTTCGTGCCGTTGGGCGAATCGCCGGTCGCGACGACGTCCGCGCCGAGCTCGTGGAATACCGGGGGTGCGACGTGGTACGCGGCGCCATGGGCGCAGTCGACGACGATCTTGCATCCGCGCAGGTCGAGCTCGTTCGGAAACGTGCTCTTGCAGAACTCGATGTAGCGCCCGGCAGCATCGCCGACCCGAAAGGCCTTGCCGAGATCGGCTGGAGGCGCGCAGGCAAGCGGTGCGTCCATCGCCGATTCGATTGCCAGCTCGACGTCGTCGGGCAGCTTGGCGCCGCGCTGCGAGAAGAACTTGATGCCGTTGTCGTCGAACGGATTGTGCGATGCGCTGATCACGATCCCCGCGGAAAGGCGCAGCGCGCGCGTCAGATACGCGATTGCCGGCGTCGGCAGCGGACCGCAGAGATAGACATCGACGCCCGCGGCGGCCAGCCCCGCCTCGAGCGCGGCTTCCAGCAGGTAGCCCGAGATGCGCGTGTCCTTGCCGATCAGCACCGCCGGACGCTCGCCGCGCGCGCCGTCGCCCGCGGCGAGCGTGCGGCCGGCGGCCCAGCCGAGCTTCAGAACCAGCTCGGGCGTGATCGGGTCCTCGCCGACGCGCCCGCGGACTCCGTCGGTGCCGAAATGACGGCGTTGCTTCACGGTGCTCTCGCTCATCACATGCCCTTGCGCAATTGGAGTCCTGTCCAGGGATCGATCGCCCGCCAGACGGCCAGCGCATCGACGGTCTCGCGCACGTCGTGCACGCGCAGGATGCGTGCACCGCGCAGCGCCGCCGCGAGTGCGGCAGCCACGCTCGCCGACAACCGCTCGCCGACGCCGCGGCCGGTGATGGCGCCCAGCGTCGACTTTCGCGACAGGCCGGCAAGCACCGGAAACCCGAGATCGGTGATGGCGTCCAGCCGCCGCAGCAGATCGAGATTATGCGCGACGGTCTTGCCGAAGCCAAAACCGGGGTCGACGACGATCCGGTCGGCCCCGATGCCCGCGGCGCGGCAGGATTGCGCTCGCGCCGCGAGGAACGCGCGGACCTCGCCGACCACCTCGGCATAGTGCGGAGCCTGCTGCATCGTCCGCGGCTCGCCCTGCATGTGCATCAGGCACACCGCTGCCCCGCTTTCCGCCACCGCTTCGATGGCTCCGGTCGCCGCAAGCGCCGTGACGTCGTTGACCATCGACGCGCCAGCCGCGACCGCAGCCCGCATCACGGCGGGTTTCATCGTGTCCACCGACACGACGGCGCCATCGGCCGCCAGCGCCTCGACGACCGGGATCACGCGACCGAGCTCGATGTCCTCGGGCACCGACGCGGCACCCGGGCGCGTCGATTCGCCGCCGACGTCGACGATGCCGGCGCCGTCCGCGAGCAGGCGGCGCGCATGCGCGATCGCTGCCTCCGGATCGGGGCGTCCGTCGGCGGAGAACGAGTCGGCCGTGACGTTGACGATCCCCATCACGCAGGGTGACGACAGGTCGATCCGGTGGCGGCCGCAGCGGAGGATGGTCATCGGATGCCCAGGTTGCCGATCCGGGACCGACGCGGCCCTGGCGGCGGGGGAAACAAAAAGGAGGTGCACGTCACCGTACACCTCCTCCTGCCTGCCTCGCGGAAACCCTATGCGGGATTGGCCGACGGTGCCGCTTCGCCCGGGGGCGCGGACGCGCCGGGCGGCGTGCCCGTTGCCGCCGCCGACGAAACCTTCGGCGGTCGCGGAGGCTTGCCGGACATGATGTCGCCGATCTGGTCGGAGTCGATCGTCTCGAGCTCCAGCAGCGCCTTGGCCATCGCCTCGACCTTGTCGCGATTGTCCTCGATCAGCTTGCGCGCCAGCGCGTACTGCTGGTCGATGATGCCGCGCACCTCCGCATCGACCTTGCGCATCGTCTCTTCCGACATGTTGACGGTGCGCGTGATCGAGCGGCCGAGGAAGATCTCGCCCTCGTTGTCGCCGTAGACCATCGGACCCATCAGGTCGCTCATGCCGTAGCGCATCACCATGTCGCGCGCGATGTGCGTCGCGCGCTCGAAGTCATTCGAGGCGCCGGTGGTCATCTGGTTCATGAACACCTCCTCGGCGATCCGGCCGCCGAACAGCACGGCAATGGTGTTGAGCATCCGATCCTTGTCCATGCTGTAGCGGTCGGTCTCAGGCAGCTGCATCGTCACGCCCAGCGCACGCCCGCGCGGAATGATCGTCACCTTGTGCACGGGATCGGTCTTGGGCAGCAGCATCGCGACGACCGCGTGACCCGACTCGTGGTAGGCCGTGTTGCGGCGCTCCTCCTCGGGCATCACGATCGAGCGGCGCTCGGTACCCATGATGATCTTGTCCTTGGCGCGCTCGAAATCGAGCATGTCGACCAGCCGCTTGCTCCCGCGCGCGGCGAACAGCGCGGCCTCGTTCACCAGGTTGGCGAGGTCGGCGCCCGAGAAGCCCGGGGTGCCGCGCGCGATGATGTCGGCCTTGACGTCCGGTCCGAGCGGCACCTTGCGCATGTGCACGAGCAGGATCTGCTCGCGTCCGCGGATGTCGGGCAGGGGCACGACGACCTGGCGGTCGAAGCGGCCCGGCCGCAGCAGCGCGGGGTCGAGCACGTCGGGGCGGTTGGTCGCCGCGATGACGATGACGCCGGCGCTGCCCTCGAATCCGTCCATCTCGACCAGCAGCTGATTCAGCGTCTGCTCGCGTTCGTCGTTGCCGCCGCCCAGTCCCGCACCGCGCTGGCGTCCGACCGCGTCGATTTCGTCGATGAACACGATGCACGGCGCGTTCTTCTTCGCCTGCTCGAACATGTCGCGAACGCGGGCGGCGCCGACACCGACGAACATCTCGACGAAATCGGAACCCGAGATCGAGAAGAACGGCACCTTGGCCTCGCCGGCGATCGCCTTGGCGAGCAGGGTCTTGCCGGTGCCCGGCGAGCCGACCATCAGCACGCCGCGCGGAATGCGGCCGCCCAGCTTCTGGAATTTGGATGGATCGCGCAGGAACTCGACCAGCTCGGCCACCTCTTCCTTCGCCTCGTCGCAGCCGGCGACGTCGGCGAAGGTGACCGTGTTGTTGGCCTCGTCGAGCATCCGTGCCTTGCTCTTGCCGAAGCTGAACGCGCCACCGCGCCCGCCACCCTGCATCTGGCGCATGAAGAAGATCCACACGCCGATCAGGAGCAGCATCGGGAACCAGGAGATGAAGATCTGCGCGAGGAAGCTCTGCTCCTCCTCGGGCTTGGCCTCGACCTTGACGCCGTCCTTGATCAGGTCGCCGACCATCCAGATGTCGCCGGGGCTGTAGGTGACGAAGCGCTTCTTGTCCGTCGACACCCACTTGATCGTGCGTCCCTCGACGCTCGCCGACTCGACGCGGCCGTCCCGCGCCGATTGCATGAATTCGGAGTACGCGACGGTGTCCTTCGCAGCCTGATGCGAATCGAACTGCTTGACCACCGTCAGGACGACCAGCCCGATCACCAGCCAGACGCCGATATTCTTCAAGAGGTTGTTCAAACCACGCTCCTTCCGGCCGGAACTGTGACCGGCACTTGCCGCGCATCGGCGCGGCCCGAACTGCCCTGTAATTTCCCTGCCGCCATTTTAGCGTCGATTCGACACCCCGGGGACGGTGACCGCCGCAGCAATCGTGCCAATTTGGCGAAAATTGTCCCTACTCGTGCCGTTGTCTCCCGCAGGCGACACTCACGTCGACTGCCGGCGGCCTTTCGCAACCACGTAATGCTCGCGGCTGCGATCGCGCGATGCCTTCGGCTTGCGCAGATAGGCCTTGGTGAAATGGCGCTCGACTTCGCGCTGGAACTCCGCGAGGCCCGAACCCTGGAATACCTTCACCACCATGTCGCCCCCCGGTTGCAGGTGGGTGCACGCAAAGTCCAGTGCAAGCTCCGCCAGGTGGACGCTTCGCGCCTGGTCGGCGGAGTCGATGCCCGAGAGATTGGGGGACATGTCGGAAAGGACAAGGTCGACCGGCGTCCCGGCGAGCTTTTGCTCGATCGCCGCGATCCCCTCGTCCGACGCGAAATCGCCCTGGATCAGGTCGACGCCCGCGACCGGGGTCATCGGCAGGAGATCGATCGCGACGATGCGGCCCTTGGGTCCGAGGCGCTCGCGCAAGACCTGCAGCCAGCTTCCCGGCGCCGCGCCGAGGTCGACGACGGTGATCCCGGGACGCAACAGCCGGTCGCGTTCGTCCAGCTCCTGCAGCTTGAATGCGGCGCGCGAGCGGTAGCCGCGCCGTTGCGCTTCGCGCACGTACGGATCGTTGACGTGCTCGTGCATCCATGCCTTGCCGAAGCGGTGCTTCCTGCGCGACGGATTGAGGGGGCCGCTCACCGGCGTCGCTCGCGCGGTCCGGGCAGGCTGAAACCCGGGAATGCTGGGACATGGCGGAACATGCGGGGATCGTAGCATCGCGTGGTCTTCGCCCGTTGCGCCGACGCTCGAACGACCGGGGACGTTAGAATCCGGCGATGGAAACCCTGACGCCCGCATTCCGGCGCGAGCTGCGCGCCCGCGCCCACCACCTCCACCCGGTCGTCGCGATCGGCCAGCACGGCCTGACCCCGCCGGTCCTCCGCGAGATCGACGTTGCGCTGACCGCGCACGAGCTCATCAAGCTTCGCGTGTTCAGCGACGACCGGTCCGAACGCGAGGGGCTGCTCGCCCGCATCTGCGCCGAGCTGTCCTGCGCCCCGGTGCAGCATCTGGGCAAGCTGCTGATCCTCTGGCGCAAGCGAGACGAGCAGAAGGCGGCCGAGACGCCGCCCGCCAGACGCCCGGCAAAGCCGCCCCGGCCGTCGAAGAAACACGCCCCCGAGGCCCGCCCCGCACCGGCAGGGCGGCGCCCGCGCGCCGCGACGGCGGTCGAACCGGCGGCAGCGGGCAGGCGCCGGCGCAGCGCAGCGGCCCCGGCACCGGTGGGCGTTCCACGCGCTGCCGCCCCCCGCCGCAGGCGCGCGCGCTAGCGTCCCTTCCGGCCCGCCGAGTGCCGCCGCGCGATTCCGATGCGCAAGCCGCGCACCCCCGGTGCGACGCAGCGCCGCCGCAGGAAGCCGACGATGGAGACACTGCCATGAGCGACAAGAAGCCGCTTCGCAGCCGCGCCTGGTTCGCACGCCAGGACAAGATGGGCTTCTATTACCGCTCGTGGCTCAAGAACCGCGGCTTTCCCCAGGACCAGTTCGATGGCCGCCCGGTCATCGGCATCTGCAACACCTGGTCCGAGCTCACCCCGTGCAATTCGCATTTCAGGACGATCGCCGAGCACGTACGCTGGGGCGTGCTCGAAGCGGGCGGATTTCCGCTCGAGTTCCCGGCGATGTCGCTGGGCGAGACCATGCTGCGGCCGACGGCGATGCTCTACCGCAACCTGGCGTCGATGGACGTCGAGGAATCGATCCGCGCCAATCCGCTCGACGGCGTCGTACTGCTGATGGGCTGCGACAAGACGACGCCGTCGCTGCTGATGGGCGCGGCGAGCGTCGACATCCCGACGATCGGCGTGTCGGGCGGTCCGATGCTGCGCGGCATCCATTGCGGGACGCCGATCGGCTCGGGCACCAACGTGATCTCGATGAGCGAGCAGCTGCGCGCCGGGCAGATCACGCTCGCCGAGTTCCACGAGGCCGAGGCCGACATGCACCGCTCGCACGGCCACTGCATGACGATGGGTACCGCCTCGACGATGGCGTGCATGGTGGAGGCACTGGGTGTGGGCATGCCCGGCAACGCCGCGATCCCTGCGGTCGATGCGCGACGCAACCTGCTCGCCCGCGAAGCCGGGCGGCGCATCGTCGAGCTCGTGCGCGAGGACGTGGCGCTGTCGAAGATCCTGACCCGGCAGGCGTTCGAGAACGCCATCCGCGTCAACGCCGGCATCGGCGGCTAGACCAACGCGGTCGTGCACCTGATCGCGATCGCGCGGCGCATCGGCGTCGACCTCGCGCTCGACGACTGGGACCGCCTCGGCCGGGACCTGCACTGCCTCGTCGACCTGATGCCCTCGGGCAAGTACCTGATGTAGGACTTCTTCGAGGCCGGAGGGCTGCCCGTCGTCATGCGCGAGCTCGCCGCGCAGGGCCTGCTCCACCGCGATGCGATGACGGTCAACGGGCATACGCTCGGTGACAACAACCGCGATGCGCGCTGCTTCAGGCCCGACGTGATCCGCGGCTTCGACGCACCATTCAAGCGCGACGCGGGAATCGCCGTGCTGCGCGGCAACCTCGCGCCCGATGGCGCGATCATCAAGCCTTCGGCGGCATCGCCCCGGCTGATGCAGCACACCGGCCGCGCCATCGTGTTCGAGTCGATCGAGGACCTGCACGCGAGGATCAACGACGATGCTCTCGACATCGACGAGAACTCGGTGATGGTGCTGAAGTACTGCGGTCCGAAGGGCTACCCCGGCATGGCCGAGGTCGGCAACATGCCGCTACCTCCCAAGCTCCTGAAGCGCGGCATCACGGACCTGGTGCGGATCTCCGATGCGCGGATGTCGGGCACCGCCTACGGCACCGTCGTGCTGCACGCGGCGCCCGAGGCCGCGGCCGGCGGGCCGCTGGCGCTGGTGCAAAACGGCGACGCGATCACGCTCGACGTCGCCGGGCGCCGCCTGCACCTCGATGTCGACGACGCCGAGCTTTCACGCCGTCGCGCGGCATGGCTGCCGCCGGAGCCGCACGCGGCCCGCGGCTACGTCAGGCTCTACATCGATCACGTCCTGCAGGCCAACGACGGCGCCGACCTCGACTTCCTGGTCGGGCGCAGCGGCTCGGCGGTGCCGCGCGACAATCACTGAGCGGCCGCCGGGGAATGCGGATGCGTCCGGCGAGGCGCCGTCCGACGCATATCCGGGCCCGACCACCGGGATTTCCGGTCAGACGTAGCGGACTGCGACGACTTCGTAGCTCCTGACGCCGCCGGGGGCCTGAACGTCGGCGGTGTCGCCTTCGGTCTTGCCGATCAGCGCGCGGGCGATCGGCGAATTGACCGAGATCTTGGCGGCCTTGATGTCGGCCTCGTCGTCGCCGACGATCTGGTAGGCCTTGCGATCGCCGCTTTCGACTTCCTCGATTTCGACCGTCGCGCCGAACACGACGCGGCCATCGGCATCGATCGCCGTGGGGTCGATGACCTGGGCGTTCGCGAGCTTGGACTCGACCTCGGCGATGCGGCCTTCGATGAAGCCCTGGCGCTCCTTCGCGGCGTCGTAATCGGCATTCTCGGACAGATCGCCGTGCGAACGCGCGTCGGCGATCGCCTGGATCACCTCGGGCCTGTCCACTGTCTTCAATCGGTGCAGCTCGGCCTTGAGGCGCGCCGCGCCTTCGACCGTCATCGGAACCTTGCTCATTCGGATCACCCAAAAAGCGAACGACCGGAAGCGGTAACCGCCTCCGGCCGGAGACTGCATTCTACGCGATTCGCCGGTGAGCGGCCAGCAGCTGCCGCCGCGCCGGGGGCGCCCGCGCTCGCCCGCTAGCCGCAGGTGCGAAGCGACGGCGCCAGGCGCGCGGACCCGGACCCGGACCCGGACCCGGACCCGGACGCCGACGCCGGCGCGGGCATCGACGCGGGCATCGGAAGGCGGCCGCGGGCAGAGCGGCCCGCGAGGTTGCTCGCAACCAGCGCCGCGAGGGTCATCGATGCGCCGATCACCTCGGCGGCACCGAAGCGATGGCCCTGCGCGACGCCGATCGCGAATGCGGTGACGGGCACGAGGTTGATGAACAGCACGCCGTTCGCCGCCCCCAGGGCATTGATCCCGGCGTTCCAGGTGAGCACGGCAGCCACCCCGGCGACCAGCGACAGGTAGGCGATCTCGTGCCACAGGCCCTGGACGTGGGGCCAGGCAGGCGCCGCGGCGAAGCCGGCCGCCGTTGCCGCCGCGGTGATCGCGACGATCGACACCGCGCCGAACGCCATGCTCAATGCCGTGTAGCGCAGCGCCGAAAGCTCCGGCAGCGTCGCCGCGCCCATCGTGTAGGCGATCCAGCAGGTGGCGCCGGCGAGCACCATCGCATCGGCGTGCCAGCCTGCCAGCCCTTCGACCTGGAGCCTGCCCCGGGTGACCACCAGCACGACTCCGGCCAGCGCCACCAGCGTGGAGAGCAGGATCGCGCCCGCCGGCCTGCGGCCGTGCAGCAACCAGTTCATCAGCGTGGTGAGCAGCGGCAGCAGCGCGACGATGATCGCGGCGTGCTCGGGCGTGGAACCCGCGATGCCGAGGAACCCCAGGATCGAGAAGCCCGCGAAACCCAGCGATCCGAACAGCCAGAGGCGCCATGCATCGCGCCCCGGCAGCAATGCGCGCGGCCCCTCGACGAGCGCGAGGATCGCGAGCATCACGGCCGCAGCCGGGCCGTAGCGCAGGGCGCTGAGGTGGAAAGCGTCGATGGTGGTGAGCGCGCTCTTGGCGACCGCGAACATCGCGCCCCATGCAAGCGCCGTGAACGTCAGCATCGCCGCGCCGCGCAGCCTGTTGTCGTGCGTCATGTGAACCCCTTCCCCCGGCATCCCGCCGGGATGCCGCCGTCGACGATAGATGAGTTTGCTGCATGCCTGATGCCCGCCGGCACTTCCGGCGGCATCCGACGCATGGATGCATGATCGGGCGCCCGGACGGGCGCGACAAACGATCTTTGCGCATCGTTCGCATGCGCTGCGGGAATGCAGCGGATTGGCGCCCTCACCCCAACCCTCTCCCACTTCGTGGGAGAGGGAGACGATCGCCAGCGAGTCGGGTGAGAGGAGACGAGCGCTGGCGAGTCGGGTGAGGGGAGACGAGCGCTGGCGAGTCGGGTGAGGGCAGACGAGCGCTAGCGAGTCGGGTGAGGGCAGACGAGCGCTAGCGACGGGTGCGGGGGGCCGCGCCTCAGAGCGCGGCGTGCAGGGCCTGGATCGAATACGGGACGAGGTCGCGCATGTGCCCCATTCCCGTCGCGGCGGCGCGGGCGCCGGCGAGCGTCGTGTAGGTCGGAACCTGGTCGGTCAACGCTGCGCGACGGATCGCATAGCTGTCCTGGATCGCGGTGCGCTTCTCCTCGACCGTGTTGACGACCAGCGCGATCTCGTCGTTCTTGATCATGTCGACGATGTGCGGCCGGCCTTCCGCGACCTTGTTGACCGGGGTCACCGGGACGCCGGCGGCAGTCAGCGCCGCGGCGGTGCCCCGCGTCGCGACCAGCTGATAGCCGAGCGCCGCCAGCTGGCGCGCGATCTCGATCGCGCGCGGCTTGTCGCTGTTCTTCAGGCTGATGAACACCCGGCCCTCGTGCGGCAGGCGCACGCCGGCGGCGAGCTGGCTCTTGAGGAACGCCTCGGCGAAGGTCTCGCCCACGCCCATCACCTCGCCGGTCGACTTCATCTCGGGACCGAGGATGGTATCGACGCCCGGGAACTTGATGAACGGAAAGACCGCTTCCTTGACCGAGAAATATTTCGGAACGATCTCGCCGGTGACATCCTGCGCGCGCAGGGTCGTGCCAACCATGCAGCGCGCGGCGATCTTGGCCAGCGGCCGCCCCGTCGCCTTGGAGACGTAGGGCACCGTGCGCGACGCGCGCGGATTGACCTCGAGCACGTAGACGACCGGACCCAGGTCGCGGTCGTTCTGGATCGCGAACTGCACGTTCATCAGGCCGACGACGCCGAGCTCCTTCGCCATGACGACCGTCTGGCGGCGCAGCTCATCCTGGAGCGCCTGCGAAAGCGAGAACGGCGGCAGCGAGCACGCCGAATCGCCCGAATGGACGCCCGCCTGCTCGATGTGCTCCATGATGCCGCCGATCACGACGTCCGCTCCGTCCGAAACGGCATCGACGTCGACCTCGATCGCGTCGTTCAGGAACCGGTCGAGCAGCACCGGGCTGTCGTTGGAGACCTTGACCGCCTCCTTCATGTACCGCTCGAGATCGCGCGGCTCGTGCACGATCTCCATCGCCCGTCCGCCCAGCACGTACGACGGCCGGACGACCAGCGGATAGCCGATCTCCTCGGCGGCGGCGAGCGCGGCGGCCTCGTTGCGCGCCGTGCGGTTCGGCGGCTGCTTGAGGCCGACGCGATGCAGCATCTGCTGGAATCGCTCGCGGTCCTCGGCCATGTCGATCATGTCGGGCGACGTGCCGATGATCGGCACGCCGTTGGCCTCGAGGTCGCGCGCGAGCTTCAGCGGGGTCTGGCCGCCGTACTGGACGATGACGCCCCACGGCTTCTCGACGTGGACGATCTCGAGGACGTCCTCAAGGGTCAGCGGCTCGAAATAGAGGCGGTCCGACGTGTCGTAATCGGTCGAGACTGTCTCGGGATTGCAGTTGACCATGATCGTCTCGAACCCGTCGGCCGAGAGCGCCATCGCCGCGTGCACGCAGCAGTAGTCGAACTCGATCCCCTGCCCGATGCGGTTCGGCCCGCCGCCCAGCACCATGACCTTCCTGCGGTCGGTCGGCTGCGCCTCGCATTCGTCCTCGTAGGTCGAGTACATGTAGGCGGTGCGCGTCGCGAATTCCGCGGCGCAGGTGTCGACGCGCTTGTAGACGGGCCGGATGCCCAGTGCGTGGCGGCGTTCGCGCACGGCGGCCTCGGTCGTCCTGCACAGGAAGGCGATGCGCCGGTCGGAGAATCCCATCCGCTTCAGCTCGCGCAGGTCGTCCCCGGCCAGGGACTCGAGCGTCCGCTTCTCGAGCTCGAGCTCGACGTCGACGATCTCCTTGATCTGCGACAGGAACCACGGGTCGATTCTGGTGTGGCCGTGGAGCTCCTCGACGCTCATGCCGATGCCGAAGGCATCGGCGACATACCAGAGGCGCTCGGCGCGCGGATAGGCGAGTTCGTCGGCGATGGTCTCCGGATCGACGGTCTTCAGGTTGAAGCCGTCGACGCCGACCTCGAGGCCCCGCAGCGCCTTCTGCAGAGATTCCTTGAACGTGCGCCCGATCGCCATCACTTCGCCGACGGACTTCATCTGCGTGGTCAGCCGGTCGTCGGCCTGCTTGAACTTCTCGAAGGCGAAGCGCGGGACCTTGGTGACGACGTAGTCGATCGTCGGCTCGAAG
>DATIQL010000118.1:0-6074 GCA_035470905.1 Casimicrobiaceae bacterium | reverse complement strand
TGAACGATACTTCTCCGATGCCGGCACCGGCGCCCGCCGTGCCGGCGCGCGAGCTCTACCGGCGCCACGCGCTGCCGGTGCGCATCATGCACTGGATCAATGTCGTCGCCCTGACGCTGATGCTGATGAGCGGGCTGTGCATCTTCAATTCGCACCCGGCGCTCTACTGGGGGCAATCGTCGTACGGCGGCAGGCCTGCGTGGCTGGAGATCGGGGCGACCCAGGACGCCCAGGGGCGCGTCAGCGGCTACACGCGCCTGTTCGGCCACGCGTTCGACACCACCGGCGTGCTGGGGGTATCGACCGACGACGGTCAGACGTACGTTCAGGGATTTCCGTCGTGGCTGACCGTTCCCAGCCACCAGTGGCTCGCAATGGCGCGTGCGTGGCATTTCTTCTTCGCCTGGGTGTTCCTGGCCAACGGGCTCGGCTATATCGCCTGGACGATCGCGAGCCGGCACCTGGCGCGCGACCTGTGGCCGACGCGTTCCGACCTGCGCGGCATCGGCGCATCGATCGTCGATCACCTGCGTTTCCGGCATCCGACGGGCGAGGCGGCGAAGCGCTACAACGTGCTGCAGAAATTCGCCTATCTGGTCGTCGTCTTCGTCCTGCTGCCGCTCGTCATCCTGATGGGCTTCGGGCTGTCGCCGCGGCTCGACACGCTGTTCGGCGGCTGGGTCCGTCTGGTCGGGGGGCGGCAGTCGGCGCGCTCGATCCATTTCATCGTTGCGTGGACGCTGGTCGCGTTCGTCGCGGTCCACGTGTTCGAGGTGATCGTGACCGGGCTCTGGAACAACCTGCGCTCGATGATCACCGGGCGCTATCGGGTGCCGGAGGAGGCCGTGCATGAATGACATCGATCGCGGCGCGCGGCGCCGCTTCCTGGGTCGCGTCGCGGCGTCGCTGGGCGCCGTGGGGGTGGCGGGCTGCGACCGGCTGTCGCAAAGCGACTGGTTCCCACGCGTGCTGGGGAGCGCCGAGAAGCTCAACGAGCGGGTCGCGACGCTCGTCACCGGGCGCAAGGCGATGGCGCAGGAGTTCACGCCCGCAGACCTGTCGCCGACGTTTCGCAGCAACGGGACCTCGAACCCGGACAATCCCGCGTACCAGGCGCTCGCCGCCAGCGGTTTCGCCGATTACCGGCTGGAGGTCGCGGGCCTGGTTGCCAGGCCGCGCAGCTTTTCGCTTGCCGACCTGCATGCGCTGCCTTCGCGCACGCAGATCACCCGTCACGACTGCGTCGAGGGTTGGAGCGCGATCGGCAAATGGGAGGGTGCGAAGCTCTCTGCGCTGCTCGACGCAGTCGAGCCGACGGCGAAGGCGCGCTATGTCGTGTTCCGCTGCGCGGACCCGATGGACGACGACGGCGGGTCACCGTACTACGAGAGCATCGACATGGACGACGCGTATCACGTCCAGACGATACTCGCGTACAAGCTCGACGACCGGCCGCTGCCGGTCGCCAATGGCGCGCCGATCCGCTTGCGCGTCGAGCGCCAGCTCGGCTACAAGCATGCCAAGTACGTGATGCGCGTGGAGCTCGTCGAGAGCTTCGCCCACATCGGCGGAGGCAACGGCGGCTACTGGGAGGACCAGGGTTACCAGTGGTACGCCGGCATCTGAGCCCCGCCTCGCTCGCGCGAGGCGGGGCGGTGCAGACGATCTACTTGCCGAGCCTGGCGAGCGTGCCGGTGGACTCGGCCAGCAGGTAGTAGAACGTCACGCGGCTCTTGTGGTGCTCGCCTTTCATCTTTTCGGCGACCGACTTGATAGCCGCGTCGGCGGCGTCGGGTGCCAGGCCGAGCTTCTTTGCGGCAAAGCCGTCGCGAATGGTCGCGAGCTCCTTCGGGTCGGTTGCCGAGACCATCGACCCGTCGCGGCTTTGCAGGGCGATGCCGCAGTAGTTGACGATTGCCTTGACGGCGTCGGCGTTGACATTGCTCGTGAACTTCGCGATGTCGGTAGCATGGTCGCTCATCGTCACTTCTCCTCGCGGGACGAAGGTTCGGGGAAGCGTAGCACGCGTTGCGCGGGCTGGCCAGCCTAGGCAAAGAGGCCGTGCAGGAACCACTCGCCGTCGTCGGTGCCGTAGCGGTGGTCGCGATAGATCCAGACGATTTCGCCCTGCGGAGTCTCGGCGACGAAATAATCGCGGCGCAGGTCGCGCCCGTCCCACCAACCCGATTCGATGCGCTCGGGTCCGTCGCGCAGGATCCACGGCTGCGTTTCGAGCGTCGTACCGAGCGGCCGCGCCTCGTCGAGCAGCCACAGCGGGCGCGCCGCGGCCGGAAGCGCAGCGCAGGGGCTGGCGTTCCCGGACATCGCCGCACCATGCCTCGATGCCGGTGCACCGCGCACTGTCGCGACCGTGCGCATCGCATGTTCGGGACGATGCTCGGCGCGCGGTTCGAGCATGACGACAGCATCGTCGGCGAACCGCGAGCGCAGGCGCTCGATCAGGGGGACGATCGCGGTGCCCGCCTCGTCTTCGGGCAGCAGGCCCAGATTGCGACCCGGAAGCGCGGCGGTCTCGTCGCTCGCCAGGACGATCGCTTCGACGGACGCCGGCAGCGCGACACGGGCCAGGCGTTCGCGCAGCACGGCGACGAGATGCGTCGGAGCGCGCGTCGCTGCTGCGAGCGCGAACGTGACGATCGTCGGCGACAATCCGCGCTCGCGCAGATGACGCTCGTGGACGAGTGTCAGGGATATCCGCGTGACGCCGAGACCGCGTGCGAGCAGCCAGTCGGCGAGGTCGTTCACCAGGCGATTGACGCCGAAACCCAGCGCTTCGACGGTGTCGACCGGTGCGATCAGGGGGAGCCTGCGCTCGAACCTCGGCGGTGGCCGGTAGGGAGGACGCGGATCGGGCCGGTTGCCGAACGCGTGATCGAGCGCGTCGACCAGCGAGCAACCGAAGCGGCGGGCGAGGGCCGCGCGCGACAGGCGCCGCGCATCCCCGAAGGTTGCGATGCCGGCGGCATCCAGCGCCACGGGCGCGCCGGGGTCGAGGTCGAGCAGGGCGAGGGGCAGGGGGTCGAGCGCCTCGGGCAGATGCGCGATGTCGGGCACCGGCATCGTCGATCCGGCGCGCGCGAGCAGCGAGGCGGCGAGCGGCGTGGGCGCAAGCGCGAGCCGCGTCGCGTAGCCGCGCGCCTGCGCCGCAGCCTGCAGTTGCCCGATCAGCCGCGCCAGCCCTCCGAACAGCCGCAGGCTGCCGCCGATTTCGGCGACGATGGCGTCGGGAGGGACGAGGCTCGCATTGGGCGTGAAAGCGAGTGCGAGCGTTGCGATCTCGGAAAGCGCTTCCGCCTCGGCTGCCGGGTCGCGCTTGCGCAGCGCAATGGCGGGTGCCAGCGCCAGTGCCGCCGCGATCGACTGGCCACGGTGGATGCCGGCATCGCGTGCCTGCGCATTGGCGGTGACGACCTGCGGATGGCGGCCGCTGCTCGCGACGACGAACGGCCGCTGTGCTGCGTCAGGCGCGCAGGCGCGCGCGAACACGTCGAGCGGAAGCGAGGGCAGGAGAAGGCAGGTCCACAGCATGGGGGGAATCGACGGCGATCGGTGCGGCACCGGATGGCAGACAGAGCGGGGCGCCCCGCTCCCGCGCGAGATCGAGCAGCACCGGCTGCAGAAGCCCGGCGCCGCGCCGCTTGAGAATGCGCACCGCCAGCCGGCCCTCGTGCGGCGCGAGCGACAGACGCAGTGGCGCCGCGGCGGCGCTGGCGTGCTGGCCCGGTCGCCGCCACAGCACACCCCAGGTCCTGCCTTCGCGTGCAGCCACCTGCAGCCTGCGCAGGACCCGCTCGTCGCGGGCATTCGTCCACGCGAACGCTGCGCCGCATTCGGGCGCACGCAACGCCTGCTCGCAGGCCCACAGCGCGTCGCGGTCGTGGCAGCGGTGGACGACGATCAGGCGCGAAAGATCGACCCCGGCGGCGGCGAGCGCGGGCGCATAGGGCCGATGGGGCGGAGCGATCCAGACGATGCTGCGTCCCTCGGACTGCAATCGCGCAAGCGCGGGCAGCGTCAGGCGCAATTCGCCGATGCCTTCGCGCTCGAGCAGCATTTCCGTCAATGCGGCGCGCGGCCACCCGCCTCCCGGCAGCACGGCGTCGAGCGCGGCAAAGCCCGAGGCGATCGAGGCCGGCTCCGCTGCGCAGTCGCCGCCGCGCCAGATTGCCGGGTTGGCGAGGATGCGGGCGAGTGCAGGATTCATCGGGGAGTCGCTCCGGATCCCGATCGACATGCACGAGGCGCATCGATCGGGAAAGCCGCAAGGGTCAATGCAATCCGCGCAACGGGGGGATCCGTGCCGAGATGCGCGCGATCGTGTGTCGCGTCACCTCGGCTGCCCACTGCGAATCGACTGCCTGTGGAAGCCCGAAGCCGCGCAAGTCCAGTGCAAGGTTGGTGACGTACACAAAACCGTCCACGAGCACGGGACTCGCCGGGAACAGCAGTCCCACCGGCGCACCCTGCCGATCGATGCCATCGAAATCGCCGAGCTTGGCGATGACGCGGCCGCTCGGATTCACGACGACAATCTCATCCGCCTGATTGGCGGCGATCCACAGGTTATCGGCGCTGTCGATCGCCAAGCCGTCGGCGCCGTTGATCGAATTGACGAAGACCTCGGGTGTGCCGGGCATGCCGGCAGGTCCATCCGGCAGCGGTATGCGCACGACGGTGTCGTTGCCCGTATTGGCGACGAACAGCGCCGATGCGTGACCGTTGAACGCAAGACCGTTGGCGCCGAAAGGCGGAATGCCGGTCGTGCCGAGCAGCGGATCGGTCACCCACGCGACGGGGATGCCGCCGCCAGGCGGTGCGCGCCAGATCGTCGCCTGGAACGAATCCGAGATGTAGACGTTGCCTTCGGCGTCGAACGCCAGCGCATTGGGTCCGCCGCTGCCACCGGGGATCGGGGCGAAAACCGAGGAGGCGCCGGTTTGCGGATCGACTTTCAGCACCTGCTGTCCGCCAAGATCGCAGACCAGCAGATCCCCCGTGACAGGATTGAATGCAATACCGAGCAGGAGCGAACTTCCATGGGTGATCTGCAGCGTGCGCAGCCAGCGACCGCTTTGACGGTCGAACACGACGATGTTGCCCACCGATGTTTCGCCGCTGACATCGAAATTCGCGACGTAGAAATGGCGTGCGTCGACGGTGATGCCTTCGGGATGGGCGGTGCCCGCCGGCAGCGTCGCAAACCGGACGGCAGGACTGCGATTCCATGCGGCTGCGGGTGGTGCGAATGATGCGAGAAGCATTGCGCAGACCACGACGGCGAGACGTGGGAGGATCATGATCCGTTCTCCTTTGGATGCGAGCGCATCGGTGCGCGATGGAAGCCCGGGGGCGACACGACGGCCGGGAATCGCCGACTCTCGACCGCCCGGCGCGAGCTGTCAACCATCGAACGTCAGGCGGGCGGCCAGTTCCGGGCGAATACCGGGGCGACATCGGGATGCGCCTCGATGCGCAGCAACGTCCCGTGCAGTGCGGGGCGATGCACCTCGAGATGCTTGCGTGCCCCCGACCATTTCGAGACGACTGCCGCGAGCAGGTCGAGCGCGCCGATGCGCTCGCCGGTGAGCCAGGGACGTGCGGGAAACACTTCGGCGAACATCTCCCAGTGACGATGCAGGCGTGCGCGCGTCCCCGCACGTATGCGCTCCTGCAGGGCTTCGTCGGCATCGGCCCCTTCGCACCAGCGCTCGGGATAATCGATGATGCTGATCGCCGCATAGCAATTGACGGCGATGAACACCAGTCCGCGCAGCACCTGCGCACGTGCGGAGGCATCGACAGGCAGAAGGCCGCTGTCCGGATGGGCTTCGCCCAGGTGGATCAGGATCGCCGCGCTTTCGGACATCGCGCTGCCGTCTTCGAGCACCAGCGTCGGGATCTGTCCGAGCGGGTTCAGTTTCAGCAGGTCGGCATAGGCGTCGTTCTGCGCCCAGGTCGCAGTCTCGACCAGACGGTGAGGCGCGCGCGCGAGCATCAATGCGGCTTCGACAGCGGCCGATCCCGCGCCCTTGCTGCCATAAAGCGTGTACATG
>DATIQL010000117.1:0-21492 GCA_035470905.1 Casimicrobiaceae bacterium | reverse complement strand
CGAGTACGGTCAGCTGTCGATCGAGGAATCGACCTGGGGAACGCCGTCCCGGGTCGAGAAGATCGCACGCGAGCAGCTGCACATGCAGCTGCCGTCGACGTCGCGCATCGAGATCGTCGACGTGCCGATGGGGAAATCGCGGTGAGCGCGGCCGCGCTGGGGCGTCCGTCTGGACGCCCGCTCGGACGCGGCAAGGCACCGCCCGCCGAGCTCCCGCGCGCGCGTGCGCTGGTGGTGTTCGGCGGTCTCGCGGCGCTGTTCGTCGTGCTGCTGCTGCGCTCGCTGGACCTGCAGTGGCTGGAGAACGGTTTCCTGCAGGGGCAGGGCGCGGCCCGCTTCTCGCGGGAGCTCGAGCTCCCCGCGCATCGCGGCCGCATCGTCGATCGCAACGGCACCGCACTCGCGGTGTCGACGCCGGTCAAATCGCTGTGGGTGTTCCCGGACAAGGTCGACGCGACCGGCGCGCAGCTTGCGCAGCTCGCGCGCGCGCTCGAGACCTCCCAGAAGGCCCTCGCATCGCGCATGCGCGGCGCCGACGAATTCACCTATGTCGCGCGACGGCTGTCGCCGGAGACTGCGCAGCGGGCGATGGCGATCGGAATCAAGGGATTGAACGAGCAGAACGAATACCGCCGGTATTATCCCGACGGCGACGTCACCGCGCAGATCATCGGCTTCACCGGCGACCGCGACCGCGGCCAGGAAGGCATCGAGCTTTCGCAGCAGGCCTGGCTGGGCGGCACGCCCGGATCGCGCCGGGTGATCATCGATCGCCGCGGCGAGGCGGTCGAAGACGTCGCCGCGATTCGCGCGCCGCAGGCAGGCCGCGACCTCACGCTGTCGATCGACTCGCGCATCCAGTACCTCGCGTATCGCGAACTGAAGGCGGCCGTCGAGCACAGCAAGGCCAAGGCAGGCAGCATCGTCGTCCTCGACGCAAGGACCGGCGAGATCCTGGCGCTGGCCAACCTGCCGACCTACAACCCGAACAGCCGCGACAAGGTTGCGCGCAACAGGATGCGCAACCGGGCGCTGACCGACACCTTCGAGCCCGGCTCGACGATGAAGCCTTTCACGATCGCCGCCGCCCTGGAAGCCCACAAGATCACCCCGGATACGGTCATCCACACCGAGGCCGGGCAGATGACCATCGGGCCGAACACCATCCACGACGCGCACCGCGCGGGTCCGCTGACGGTGGCGCAGGTGATCCAGAAATCGTCGAACGTCGGCGCGGCCAAGATCGCGCTGTCGCTGCCGGCGAAGACGATGTGGAACATGTTCACCGAGGCGGGGTTCGGCACCCCGCCGCAGACGGGCTTTCCCGGCGAGGCCGGCGGCCGGCTGCGCGCGCCCAACACCTGGCGGCCGATCGAGCAGGCGACGATGGCCTACGGGCACGGCCTGTCGGTGACGCTGGTGCAGCTCGCGCGGGCCTACACGATCTTCGCCGACGGCGGCGATCTCAAGCCGGTCGAATTGCTGAAGACCGACGGCCCCGTCGCCGGGGTTCCGGTGATCTCGCCGGGCACCGCGCGCGAGATCCGCCACATGCTCGAGCTGGTCGTCCAGCCCGGCGGCACCGCGCCCGAGGCGCAGGTCGCCGGCTATCGCGTCGGCGGCAAGACCGGAACGGCGCGCAAGGTCGCCGGCGGCGTCTACGAGCGCAAGTACGTCGCATCGTTCGTCGGCATCGCGCCGATGTCCAGTCCGCGCCTGATCGTCGCGGTGATGATCGACGAGCCGTCGGCCGGCGACTACTACGGCGGCAGCGTCGCCGGGCCGGTGTTCTCGAACGTCGTCGGCGCTGCGCTGCGGATGCTGAACGTCCCCACCGACGCCCCGGTCGACAACGTGCTGCTGCCCAAGGACGGCGGCGTGAAGGAGGAGTCGTGAGCACGCCGGCCGACGCCACCGCACGAGCCGAAGCGCTGCTCGCACGGCTGCCCGCGCGTCCTGCACGGATCACCGCGGACAGCCGCGCGGTCGGGCCCGGGGTCGCGTTCGCCGCCTATCCGGGCGCGCAGCGCGACGGGCGCGCGTTCATCGGCGATGCGATCGCGCGCGGCGCCGCTGCGGTGCTGTGGGAGACGAAGGGGTTCGACTGGAACGAGGGCTGGCGGGTGCCCCAGCTCGGCGTCGCGGATCTGAAGCAGCACCTCGGCTGGATCGCGTCGTCCGTCTACGGGCATCCGTCGCAGGCGCTGTGGATGGTCGGTGTCACCGGCACCAACGGCAAGACGTCCTGCGCGCACTGGACGGCGCAGGCGCTGGCGCGCTGCGGCCGGCGAACCGCTTTCGTCGGCACGCTCGGCAGCGGCTTCATCGGTGCACTCGAAAGCTCGCGCAACACGACGCCCGACGTCTGCCTGCTGCACGAATGGTTCGCCCGCTGGCGCAACGAGGGCGCGGCCGCGGTCGCGATGGAAGTCTCGTCGCACGGTCTCGACCAGGGTCGGGTCAACGGCATCGCCTTCGACGTCGCGCTGTTCACCAACCTGACCCGCGACCATCTCGACTATCACGGCACCATGGACGCGTATGGTGCCGCCAAGGCGAAGCTCTTCGAATGGCCGGGCCTGCAGGCCTCGGTCGTCAACGCTGGCGATGCCTTCGGGCGCGAGCTGGTCCCGAAGCTGCGCGCGCGCGGCCGGCGCGTGATCGCCTACGGCGCGCCCGGGACGGACATCGTCGCGACCAAGGTCGCGGCGACGTCGGCCGGCATGACGCTCGACGTCAGCACGCCGGCGGGTGCCGGCCGCCTGGCGACGCGGCTCGCCGGCGAATTCAACGTCCAGAACCTGCTCGGCGTGCTGGGCGTCCTGCTCGAGTCCGGCATCGCGCTGCCCGATGCGCTCGCCGCGCTCTCCGCAGTCACGCCGCCGCCCGGCCGCATGGAGCGCCTGGGCGGAGGGTCGCTGCCGACGGTGGTCGTCGACTACGCGCATTCCCCCGACGCGCTCGAGAAGGTGCTGACCGCGCTGCGTCCTTCGGTCGGCCGGGGGGAGCTGGTCTGCGTCTTCGGCTGCGGCGGCGAACGCGATCGCGGCAAGCGGCCGCAGATGGGCGAAGTGGGCGGCCGGCTCGCCGATCGCGTCGTCGTCACCAGCGACAATCCGCGCGGCGAGGACCCGCAACTGATCGTCGCCGACATCGTTCCCGGGCTCGCGGGGTCCAGGGCGGCGTGGTCGGTCGTCCTCGATCGCGCGGCCGCGATCGGCGAGGCGATCGCCGCTGCGCGCGCGGGCGACGTCGTCGTGCTCGCCGGCAAGGGCCACGAGGATTACCAGGAGGTGAACGGCCAGCGGTTGCCGTTCTCCGACCGTGCTGCGGCGGAAGCCGCGCTCTCCCGCCGGAGTCGCGCATGATGGATACGGCGACGGCGGCCCGCGCAGTGTCGGGACATCTGGTCGGCGCGCCGGTGGTCTTTTCGCGGGTGACGACCGACACGCGCAGCGTCGCTCCCGGCGACCTGTTCGTCGCGCTGCGGGGCGAGCGCTTCGACGGACACGATTTCGTCGCGCAGGCTTTCGCCGGCGGCGCGGCCGCGGCGCTGGTCGCGCGCGACCGGGCACCGGGCCTCGCCGGCAACCTGATCGCCGTCGACGAACCGCTCACCGCGCTGGGCACGCTGGCGGCGCACTGGCGCAGCCGCTTCGACATCCCGGTCGCGGTGGTCGTCGGCAGCAACGGCAAGACGACGACCAAGGAAATGATCGCGTCGGTGTTCAGGGCGGGCGCAGGCGCCGGCGCCGGCGCGGTCGCCGCGACGCCGGGAAATTTCAACAATGCGATCGGCCTGCCGCTCGCGGTGCTGGGCCTTCGCGAGGCGCAGCGGCTCGCCGTGTTCGAGATCGGCATGAACCATCGCGGCGAGACGCGCGAGCTCGCGGCGATCGCGCAGCCGACGATCTGCGTGGTCACCAATGCGCAGCGCGAGCACCAGGAATTCATGCGCTCGGTCGACGAGGTCGCCGCCGAGCACGCCGACGCCGTGCGTGCGCTTCCCGCCGGCGGGACCGCGGTGGTCAATGCCGACGATCCGCATGCGCAGGTCTGGCGCGACGCCGCGAAGCTCGCCGGGGCGAATGTCGTCGATTTCGCGCTCGAGTGCGCTGCGGCGGTGACGGCGCGGTGTACTTCGCATGCGGAAGGCTCGGTGCTCGAGATCGCCACGCCCGCAGGCAGCGCGCGGGTGCTGCTGCACGCGCCGGGTCGTCACATGGCGGGGAACGCCCTGGCGGCGGTGGCGGCGGGACTGGCAGCCGGACTGACTCTGGCCGCGATCGCGCAGGGACTCGAAGCGTTTCGGCCGGTCGCCGGTCGCCTGGTCGCGCGCGAGGGCATCGGCGGATCGACGGTGATCGACGACAGCTACAACGCCAACCCCGATTCGATGCGCGCGGCGATCGACGTGCTGGCGTCGAGGCCGGGCACGCGCTGGCTGGTGATGGGCGACATGGGCGAGGTCGGCGACCAGGGGCCGGAGTTCCATCGCGAGATCGGCGCCTATGCGCGGGCGGCGGGCATCGAGCGGCTCATCGCCTGCGGGCCGCTCGCGGCCGACGCGGTGCGCGCCTTCGGCGAGGGCGCCGAACACCATCCGTCGGCCGATGCGGTCGCGGCCGGGATCGCCGACGCGGTCGCGGAAGCTGTCGCGAACCAGGCCACGCGGGAGCGCTCCGGCCAGGCCGCGAACCACGCCGGCGGGCCTGCGCAGGCGAATGTCACGCTGCTGGTCAAGGGATCGCGATTCATGCACATGGAAAAGGTCGTGGCCGCGCTGACGGGCGCATCGTCCGGAGGGGCCCACTGATGCTGTTGTGGCTCTCCGAGATGCTGTCGCGCGAAATCCGGGCGCTCAACGTCTTCAGCTACATCTCGCTGCGGGCGGTGCTGGCGACGATGACCGCCCTGGTGATCTCGTTCGTCGTCGGTCCGCGGACCATCGCCTGGCTCACGCAGATGAAGATCGGGCAGGCGGTGCGCGACGACGGACCGCAGACCCATCTCGCCAAGGCTGGAACGCCGACGATGGGCGGGGCGCTGATCCTGGTGTCGATCGCGATCACGACGCTGTTGTGGGGCGATCTGGGCAATCGCTTCATCTGGGTCGTGCTGCTGGTGACCCTGGGTTTCGGCGCGGTCGGCTGGGTCGACGACTGGCGCAAGGTCGTCGAGCGCAATCCCAGGGGGCTGTCGGCGCGGGCCAAGTTCACCTGGCAATCGGTGATCGGCATCGTCGCCGCGGTCTACCTCGCGTTCTCGGTATCGGCACCCGACAACCGCGGCCTGATGCAGCTCTTCGTCGCCTGGGTCGAGAGCGGTTTCGCCGCCGGCCTGTCGCCCAAGGCGGACCTGATCGTGCCGTTCTTCAAGACGGTGTCGTATCCGCTGGGTGTCTGGGGTTTCATCGCGCTGTCCTACTGCGTGATCGTCGGCAGCAGCAACGCGGTCAACCTGACCGACGGCCTCGACGGACTGGCGATCATGCCGACGGTGATGATCGCCGGCGCGATGGGCATCTTCGCCTACGTCAGCGGCAACGTGATCTTCGCGCGCTACCTGGGCTTTCCGCACATTCCCGGCGCAGGCGAGCTCGCGGTCGTTTGCGGCGCGATGGCCGGCGCGGGCCTGGGGTTCCTGTGGTTCAACGCCTATCCGGCGGACGTGTTCATGGGCGACGTCGGCGCGCTGGCGCTCGGCGCCGCACTGGGAGCGATCGCGATCATCGTGCGTCAGGAGATCGTGCTCTTCATCATGGGCGGCGTCTTCGTCGTCGAGACGCTGTCGGTCGTGATCCAGGTCGTCTCGTTCAAGACCACGGGCAAGCGCGTGTTCCGGATGGCGCCGCTGCATCACCACTACGAGCTCAAGGGATGGAAGGAGAACCAGGTCGTCGTCCGGTTCTGGATCATCACCATGCTGCTCGTCCTCTTTGGCCTTTCGACGCTGAAGCTGCGCTGACATGACGCCTGACTACAAGGGACGCCGTGCGATCGTGCTCGGACTGGGTATCACCGGGCTCTCGACCGCGCGCTATCTCGCCCGCCACGGCGCGGACCTGCGCGTCGCCGATACCCGAAGCGAGCCGCCGGGGCTCGCGGCGCTCGCCCGCGAACTGCCGTCGGCGCCCTTCGAGTCGGGGCCTTTCTCGTCGGCGACCTTCGACGGCGTCGAGCTGATCGCGATCAGCCCCGGGGTCGCGAAGGACCAGCCGGCGATCCGCGACGCGGTCGCGGCGGGCGTCGAGCTCGTCGGCGACATCGAGCTCTTCGCGCGCGCGCTGCCCGCCGACCAGAAGGTCCTCGCCGTGACCGGCACCAACGGCAAGACGACGGTCACCTCGCTGACCGGCGCGCTGACGCGCGCGGCGGGCCTCTCGACCGTGGTCGCCGGCAACATCGGCAATCCGGTGCTCGACGAGCTCGCCCGCTACGAGGACGGCACGCCGTGGCCCGCGGTGTTCGTGCTCGAGCTCTCGAGCTACCAGCTCGAGACGACGTCGAGCCTGAAGCCCGTCGCGGCGGCGGTGTTGAACGTCTCGGCCAACCACCTCGACCGCTACAGCGGCCTCGCCGACTACGCGAGCGCCAAGGCGCGCATCTTCGCCCACGCGGGCGTGCAGATCCTCAACCGCGACGATCCGATCGTGCGCCTGATGCGCCAGCCGGGCCGCACCGTGCAGACCTTCGGCGCGGGCGTCCCATTGTCGGAGGAGGAATGGGGCCTGGTCGAGCGCGCAGGCAGCACCTGGCTCGCGCGCGGCGGCGAGCTGATCATGGAGACCTCGCGCCTGTCGCTGGTCGGGCGCCACAACGCGATGAACGCACTGGCCGCGCTGGCGCTGGCCTGCTCGGTGGCCAAGCCCGGTCAAGCGATGCACGAGGCACTGGCGCAGTTCGGCGGCCTGCCGCACCGGATGGCGCCGATCGCGGATGCGGACGGCGTGCTGTACATCGACGATTCCAAGGGCACGACGGTCGCGGCCACGCAGGTCGCCCTCGACGGCATCGGCCGCCGCGTCGTGCTGATCGCGGGCGGCGACGGCAAGGGACAGAGCTTCGCGCCGCTGAAAGCCAGCGTCGACCGCACGTGCCGCGCGGTGCTGCTGATCGGCCGCGACGCGCAGCAGGTCGCCGACGGAATCGAAGGGACGCTCGCCCAGGTCGAGATCGTCGGGACGCTCGAGCGGGCGGTCGAGCGCGCGGCCGAGATCGCACAGCCGGGGGACGCGGTGCTGCTGTCCCCGGCCTGCGCGAGCCTCGACCAGTTCCGCGATTACGTCGAGCGCGGGCTGCGCTTCGCCGATCTCGTGCGCGACCAGATCACGGCGGACGTCGATGCGTAAGCGCCTGACCGTCGCCGCCGCGTTGCGCCGCGCGCCGCTGTCGCCGTTGCCGCGCAATCCGCGCGCGATGCTGACCTACGACGTGTCGCTCGCGTGGACGGCGCTGCTGCTGCTCGCGTTCGGACTGGTGATGGTGTATTCGGCGTCGATCGCCACCGCCGAAGCGTCGGTGCGAACCGGCTACCACCCCTGGTATTTCCTGGTGCGTCATGCGGTGTTCCTGACGATCGGGCTCGCCACCGCGTTCTTCGCCTTCCAGGTGCCGGTCAAGGTGTGGGAGCAGACCGCCGCATGGCTGTTCATCGCCGGCGCGATGCTCCTGGTTCTGGTGCTGATCCCCGGCATCGGCAAATCGGTCAACGGCTCCAAGCGCTGGCTGTCGCTCGTCGTCGTCAACATCCAGCCCTCCGAGTTCATGAAGCTGGCCTCGGTGCTCTACGCGGCGAGCTATGCGGTGCGCAAGGCCTCGTTCCTGCACGCCGAGCAGCCGTTGCGCCAGACGCTCCTCAAGGGCTTTGCGCCTCTGTCCGCCGTCATGGTCGCGATCGGCGGCCTGCTGCTGCTGGAGCCCGATTTCGGGGCGTTCGTCGTGATCCTCGCGATCGCGTTCGGCATCCTTTTCCTCGGCGGGCTCGACTGGCGCCTGTTCACCGGCCTCGCGGTGCTGCTGCCGGTGGCGCTCGCGGCGATCGTGCTGGCCGCGCCGTACCGCGTGCAGCGGCTCGCGATCTTCCTCGATCCCTGGTCGGACCCGATGCACCGCGGCTACCAGTTGTCGCACTCGCTGATCGCGTTCGGGCGCGGCGAATGGTTCGGCGTCGGCCTGGGCTCGAGCGTCGAGAAGCTCCTCTACCTGCCCGAGGCGCACACCGATTTCCTGCTCGCGGTGATCGGCGAGGAGCTCGGGTTCGTCGGCGTCGCCGCCGTCATCGCGCTGTTCGCATGGCTGCTGTTCCGCGCCTATGCGATCGGTCGCCAGGCGGCGCGGCTGTCGCGGCCATTCGCCGCGCTGGTCGCGCACGGCATCGGAATCTGGATCGGCGTGCAGGCGTTCATCAACATGGGAGTCAACATGGGGGTGCTGCCGACCAAGGGGCTGACGCTGCCGCTGCTGTCCTTCGGCGGCAGCGGCATCGTCGCCAACTGCATCGCGCTGGCCATCCTGCTGCGGATCGACTGGGAGAACCGGCGGCTGCTGCGGGGGTTCGCCGTATGAGCGCCGCCGGGCCGTCCCAAGGCGCGAATTGCGCCCCCTCGGGGGGCAGCGCAGCGGCGAATGCCGCAAGCGTGGGGGCACAGCCATGAACGGGGCGACGGTGATGATCACCACCGGCGGCACCGGCGGCCACGTATTCCCGGGGCTCGCCGTCGCGGCGAAGCTCGTCGCGCGCGGCTGCCGGGTCTTCTGGCTCGGGACGCGCGACGGCATCGAGGCCAGGCTCGTCCCGCAACACGGCGTCGAATTCGAGAGCGTGTCGTTCCGGGGCGTGCGCGGCAAGGGATTGCGCACGCTGCTGGTCGGACCCTTTGCGCTCGCCCGCGCCTGCCTCGACAGCCTGCGCGTCATCCGCCGCCGCCGTCCCAACGTCGTGCTGGGCTTCGGCGGTTTCGCGTCGTTTCCAGGCGCGCTGATGGGTGTGGCGACCGGGCGCCCGCTGGTGGTTCACGATTCCAATGCCGTCGCCGGGCTCGCCAACCGGATCCTCGCCTACGGCGCCGACCGCGTGCTGCTCGGTTTTCCCGATGCCTTGCACGGCGCGCACGCCAGGACCACGGCGTGGGTCGGCAATCCGCTGCGCGACGACATCGTCGCGGTCGACCCGCCGGCAGCGCGCTTCGCGGGGCGCGAAGGCCCGCTGCGGGTGCTGGTCGTCGGCGGCAGCCTGGGTGCGCAGGCCCTGAACCAGGCAGTGCCCGCGGCGCTCGCCAGGCTGCCCGAGGCGTCGCGCCCGCAGGTCGTCCATCAGGCCGGGGAGCGCCACATCGACGCGTTGCGCCGCGCCTACGCCGGCGCGGGGGTGGCCGCCGAATGCGTCGCGTTCATCGACGACATGGCCCGCCGCTACGCCTGGGCCGACATCGTCGTCTGTCGCGGCGGCGCGCTGACGGTGGCCGAGCTCGCCGCCGTGGGCCTGGGCGCGATCATCGTGCCGCTGCCCGGCGCGATCGCCGACGAGCAGAGCGCCAACGCGAAGTTCCTGCTCGATGCGGGGGCTGCGATCGTGATGGCGCAATCGGAGCTGACGGCGCCCGGGGCGCCGCTCGCGGGCGTGCTCAGCGGCCTCACCCGGTCGCGTGCGCTGACGATGGCGGTATCGGCGCACGGCGTCGGCAAGCGCGACGCCGCCGATCGCGTCGCCGACGCCTGCATCGCGCTGGCGGGGGGCTGAGCGGATGCGACACAAGGTCAAGCACGTGCATTTCGTGGGCATCGGCGGCGCCGGGATGAGCGGCATCGCCGAGGTGCTCGCGAACCAGCGCTACCGCGTATCGGGTTCCGACCTCTCGGACACCGCGGCGACGCGGCGCCTGCGGGCGCTGGGCGTCGACGTCGCGATCGGCCATCGCGCCGCCAACGCCGACGGCGCCGACGCGGTCGTCGTGTCGACCGCGGTGGCCGCCGACAACCCCGAAGTGGTCGCAGCGCGCGAGCGCGGCGTGCCGATCGTCCCGCGGGCGCTGATGCTGGCCGAGCTGATGCGCCTGAAGCAGGGCATCGCGGTCGCCGGCACCCACGGCAAGACGACGACGACCAGCCTGATCGCCTCGGTGCTGGCCGAAGGGGGCCTCGACCCGACCTTCGTCATCGGCGGCAGGCTGCTCGCGGCCGATGCCAATGCGCGGCTCGGCACCGGCGATTTCCTGGTCGCCGAAGCCGACGAATCCGACGCCTCCTTCCTCTACCTGTCGCCGGTGATCGCCGTCGTCACCAACATCGACGCCGACCACATGGAGACCTACGGCCAGGACTTCGGCAAGCTCAAGCGCGCGTTCGTCGATTTCGTCCAGCGCCTGCCGTTCTACGGTGTCGCCGTGCTGTGCATCGACGATTCCAACGTGCGCGCGATCGTCCCCGAGGTCGCCAAGTCGATCGTGTCCTACGGGCTGGCGGAGGATGCCGCGCTGCGTGCAGTCGACCTCACCAACGCCAGCGGGCGCATGCGCTTTGTCGCCCAGGGCCGGTCCGGGGCGCCGCTCGCCGTCGAGCTCGCGCTTCCCGGCGTCCACAACGTCAGGAACGCACTTGCCGCGATCGCCGTCGGCCGCGAGGTCGGCGTCGACGACGCGGCGATCGCGCACGCGCTTTCGGAATTCAAGGGTGTGGGCCGGCGCTTCCAGCGCCACGGCGACATCGCGATTCCAGGTGGCGGCAGCTTCACGCTGATCGACGACTATGGCCACCATCCGGTGGAGATGGCCGCGACGATCGCTGCGGCGCACGAGAGCTTTCCCGGCCGGCGCATCGTCCTCGCGTTCCAGCCGCATCGCTACACGCGCACGCGCGACCTGTTCGAGGATTTCGTGCGCGTGCTGTCGAGCGTCGATGCGCTGGTGCTGGCCGACGTCTACCCGGCCGGGGAATCGCCGATCGTCGCCGCCGACGGGCGCGCGCTGGCCCGTGCGATCCGCGTCACCGGCCGCGTCGAGCCGGTGTTCGTCGAATCGGTCACCGACGTCGTCCAGGCGGTGCGCGACATCGTGCGCGACGGCGATGTCGTCGTGACCATGGGCGCGGGCTCGATCGGCACGGTCGCGACCCAGTTGAGCGCCGCATGATCATGAACGAACCTCTCGCCTTCGCCGGCCTGCGCGGGACGCTCGCCCGCGGTGCTTCGCTCGCCCGCCACACCAGCTGGCGCGCCGGCGGCCCGGCGGACGTCCTCTACACGCCGGCCGATCGCGACGACCTGGCCGCATTCCTGCGCCAGCTGCCGGCCTCCGAGGCAGTGACGGTGATCGGACTCGGCAGCAACGTCCTGGTGCGCGACGGCGGCGTGCGAGGCGTGGTCGTGCTGATGCACGATCCGGGCGCTGCGCTCGCCGTCGCCGACGGCCTCGTCTACGCCGAAGCCGGGCTCGCCACGCCCAAGCTCGCACGCTTCGCGGCGATGCACGCCTGCGCCGACGCGGAATTCCTCGCCGGGATCCCGGGTACCGTCGGCGGTGCGCTGGCGATGAACGCCGGATGCTACGGCGGCGAGACCTGGGATTTCGTCGTCCGTGTCGAGACCCTGTCGCGCGACGGGCGCTTCGACGTGCGCGAGCGTTCCGGGTATTCGATCGGCTATCGCAGCGTCAGGAATCCCGACGGGTCGCCTCCGACCGGGATCTTCACCGCCGCATGGTTCCGTTTCCCGCAGGGCGACGCCGTCGCTGCGCGGATGCGGATCAGATCGCTGCTCGCAAGCCGCATCGCGACCCAGCCGCTCGCGCTGCCCAACGCCGGCAGCGTCTTCCGCAATCCCCCCGGCGACCATGCCGCCCGGCTGATCGAGGCCTGCGGCCTCAAGGGCCATGCGATCGGCGCCGCACGGGTATCGGAGAAGCACGCGAACTTCATCGTCAATCCGGAGCGGCGGGCACGTGCGGCGGACATCGAAGCGCTGATCGTGCACGTGCGCGAGACGGTGCGCGCGGCCACCGGCGTGGACCTCGAGCCCGAGGTCCGCATCATCGGCGAAGCGGGGGAGCGGCGATGACCGGCGCAGTGGGCGAATTCGGGAAGGTCGCGGTGTTGATGGGCGGTCCTTCCGCCGAGCGCGAGATCTCGCTGATGTCGGGCAACGCGGTGCTGAAGGCGTTGCGCGAGCGCGGCGTCGATGCGCATCCTTTCGACCCGGCCGAGCGCAATCTCTTCGAGCTCGTCGGCGAAGGCTACGCGCGCGCGTTCATCGCGCTGCACGGGCGCTTCGGCGAGGACGGCACCGTGCAGGGCGCGCTGGAGACGCTGAAGATCCCCTACACCGGCAGCGGGGTCATGGCCTCGGCGCTGGCGATGGACAAGTGGCGGACCAAGCTCGTGTGGCTTGCGAGCGGGATCCCGACGCCGCGCTATCGCGTCGCCGATGCTGCGACCGACTGGATGGGTGTGGTCGCCGAGCTGGGCCTGCCGCTGATCGTCAAGCCCGCGCGCGAGGGCTCGACGATCGGCATCACCAAGGTCGCCTCGGTCGACCACGACGAGCTGCGCCTCGCCTGGGAGGAAGCGGCCCGCCACGACGCCCTGGTGCTGATCGAGGAGTACGTGAGCGGCATGGAGCTCACCGCCTCGATCGTCAACGGGCGTGCATTGCCGCTGATCCGCATCGAGGCACCGCAGGGGAACTACGACTACCACAGCAAGTATTTTTCCGACGAGACCAAATACTTCTGCCCGAGCGGCCTGCCGCAGGCGCTGGAAGACGCGATCCGCGCCAGGGCGCTGGCCGCGTTCGACATCGTCGGCTGCAGCGGATGGGGCCGGCTCGACCTGATCCTGAGGGACGACGGCTCGTATTCGTTCCTCGAGGTCAACACGTCGCCGGGGATGACCGGCCACAGCCTGGTGCCGATGGCGGCGCGGCAGGCGGGCACGTCGTTTCCCGACCTTTGCGTCGAGATACTGCGGGGCGCGCATGTGGGATGACTCGCGTCAGCTGAACGCCATCGCCGTCACCCTGACGGTGATCGCGCTCGCGTTCCTCGCCTGGGCGGGCAGCGGCTGGCTCGCGGGCCGCCCGTGGTTCGACATCCGCGAGGTCGCCGTGACCACGCCGCTCAAGCGCGCCAGTGCCGCGCATCTCGAAGCGGTGATTCGCGCCGAGCTCTCGGGGACCTTCTTCACGATGAACCTCGACGCGGCGCGCGCGTCGATCTCGCATGTGCCCTGGGTGCGTGCGGTCGCACTGCGGCGGCAATGGCCGCACCGGCTCGAGGTCGAGATCGACGAACACCAGCCGCTCGCGCGCTGGAGCGATGGCAGCCTGGTCGACACCCAAGGCGACGTGTTCGTCGCGAGCTACGCCGGGGACCTGCCCCGGTTCGACGGTCCCGACGGACAGTCGCAGGCGATGGCGCAGCGCTACCGCGAGTGGGGCGCGCTGCTCGCGCCGCTTGCGCTGCGCGTCACCGGCCTCACGCTGTCGGCGCGGGGTGGCTGGCAGATCCTTGCGCAGGGGGATGGCGGCGACCTGACGCTGCATGTCGGACGCGACGACGTCGACGGGCGGCTGGCGCGCTTCATCGCCGCCTACGGACGCACGCTGGCCGTGCTCTCGCGGGACGGCACGCACGTCGACCGCGTCGATCTGCGGTATCGAAACGGTTTCGCGGCGCATGTGCCGGGATTCCGTGAAAAACCGGCGCGCCGGAAATCGTGACGGCGCATCGACAGGATCAATCGCAATCCGGACGCAGGACTCTTGGAATGGTGAAAGACAGCAAGAATCTGATCGTGGGCCTCGACATCGGCACGTCGAAGATCGTCGCGATCGTCGCCGAGGCGACCGACGACGGGCTGAACGTCATCGGCATGGGGACGCAGCCGTCGCGCGGCCTCAAGAAAGGCGTCGTCGTCAACATCGAGGCGACGATGGCGTCGATCCAGCGCGTGCTCGAGGAAGCCGAGCTGATGGCCGACTGCCGGATCAGCGAGGTCTACACCGGCATTGCGGGCAGCCACATCCGCAGCCTCAATTCCAGCGGCATGGTCGCGATCAAGGAGAAGGAGGTGACGCAGGCGGACATCGACCGCGTCGTCGACACCGCCAAGGCGATCGCCATCCCCAACGACCAGCAGGTGCTGCACATCCTGCCGCAGGAATTCATCATCGACGGCCAGGAGGACGTGCGCGAGCCCCTGGGCATGAGCGGCGTCAGGCTCGAGGTCAAGGTGCACATCGTCACCGGCGCGGTCTCGGCGGTCGAGAACATCACCAAGTGCGTTCGCCGCTGCGGCATCGAGGTGCGCGACATCATCCTGCAGCCGCTCGCCTCGGCCAGGGCCGTGCTGAACGACGACGAGAAGGAACTGGGCGTGTGCCTGATGGACATCGGCGGCGGCACGACCGACATCGCCGTGTTCGCCGGCGGTGCGATCCGGCACACGGCGGTGATCCCGATCGCCGGCGACCAGGTGACCAACGACATCGCGATGACGCTGCGCACCCCGACCAAGGAGGCCGAGGAGCTCAAGCTGCGCTATGGCTGCGCGCTGCGCCAGCTCGCCGATCCCAACGAGGTGATCGAGGTGCCCGGCGTCGGCGAACGCGCGCCGCGCAAGCTGTCGCGCCCGATGCTCGCCGAAGTGATCGAGCCGCGCATCGAGGAGCTCTATTCGCTGGTCCAGGCCGAGCTGCGCCGTTCCGGCTTCGAGGAGCTGCTCTCGTCCGGAATCGTGCTGACCGGCGGCTCGGCGCTGCTCGCCGGCATGACCGAGCTCGGCGAGGAGGTCTTCCACCTGCCGGTGCGCGTGGGCATCCCGTCCTACGTCGGCGGACTCTCCGAGGTCGTCAGGAATCCGCGCTATGCGACGTCGGTCGGGCTGCTGCTCGAGGGGCGCGAGCAGTTCCTGCGCGGCGAGGCGGCGCGCGCGCAGGTGTCGGGAATCGGCGGGGTCGCCGAGAGGATGCGGCAGTGGTTCAAGGCGAATTTCTAGGCGGGCATCGGCGGATCGGCGATTGGGAATCAGGGCAGGTGCGGATTACGAGACAGGCAACGGAAGCGAAATCAATGGCGGCATCGCAAATGGCATCGGGAAGGCACTTCGGGAAATGGGGAATGGCGGGGCGCAGCGCGGCGTCGGGAATCGGTGGTCGACCGGTGGTAGGCCGGGCGACTTCTGATTCCTGACCAACGGCCCATTGCAACTGGAACTGCAAACAGCAATCTGGACAGGAGACATCACCATGTTTGAAATCATCGATCAGGCTCCGGAAGAAGGCGCCGTCATCAAGGTCATCGGGGTCGGCGGATGTGGCGGCAACGCCGTCGAGCACATGATCACGCGCGGCCTGTCGGGCGTGGACTTCGTCTGCGCGAACACCGACGCCCAGGCGCTCAAGCGCTCGACCGCGCCGGTGCAGCTGCAGCTCGGCTCGACACTGACGCGCGGCCTCGGCGCGGGGGCGAAGCCGGAGATCGGGCGCGATGCCGCGATGGAGGATCGCGACCGCATCGCGAGCATGATCGAAGGCGCCGACATGCTGTTCATCACCGCGGGCATGGGTGGCGGCACCGGGACCGGTGCGGCGCCCGTCATCGCCGAGATCGCGAAGAGCCTCGGCATCCTGACCGTCGCGGTCGTCACCCGCCCGTTCAAGTTCGAGGGCAAGCGCCAGCGCGTCGCCAGCGCGGGCATCGAGGAGCTGACCAAGCGCGTCGATTCGCTGATCGTCATCCCGAACGACAAGCTAATGGATGTGCTCGGCGAGGACGTGTCGGTGCTCGACGCCTACGCGGCTGCCAACGACGTCCTGCACGGGGCCGTGTCCGGCATCGCCGAGGTCATCAACAATCCGGGGCTGGTCAACGTCGACTTCGCCGACGTGCGCACGGTCATGGGCGAAGTCGGGATGGCGATGATGGGCTCGGCGACGTCCGGCGGCGTCGACCGCGCGCGCCTTGCCGCGCAGCAGGCGGTGAAGAGCCCGCTGCTCGAGGACGTGAACCTCGCCGGGGCGCGCGGCGTGCTGGTCAACATCACCGCATCGGCGGGCCTCAAGATGAAGGAGTACCACGAGGTGATGAACACCATCAAGGAGTTCACCGCGGAAGATGCGATGGTGATCGTCGGCACGGTGATCGACGACGCGATGGAGGATCGGCTGCGGGTCACGATGATCGCGACCGGCCTCGGTGGCGCCGCCGTCGCCACGCGCCGGCCGCCGAAGCTCGAAATCCTGGAGACCGTCGTCGAGCGCACCGGGACCGACAACGTCGGCGTCCGCGTCGGCGGCGATGCGATCGACTACGACAAGCTCGACCAACCCGCGGTCGTGCGCCGCGGACGCCAGTCGGCAGGCGTTGCAGTGCCCGCGTTCGACGCCTCCGAGATCCCCGCGTTCCTGCGCAAGCAGGCGGATTGACGGTGGCGTCGGCTCCCTCGCCCGCCTCGCTGGCGCTCGGCTCCGCCGACCCCCTCACCCGCCTCGCTGGCGCTCGGCTCCCTCTCCCGCAAGCGGGAGAGGGTTGGGGAGAGGGTCGGGGTGAGGGCAGGCGTGGGACGGCCCCCTCTCCCGCTTGCGGGAGAGGGTTGGGGTGAGGGCAGGCGTGGGACGCCCCCTCTCCCGCTTGCGGGAGAGGGTCGGGGTGAGGGGACCTGGGCTCCCGCACTTGGCTTGCGGAGGCGAGGCAGTGGCGGTGCGGGATTCCGTGGAGTGCTAGAATGAAAATCTTGCCCATCCGCGCACGGCCGCGTCCATCCGCGGGCCACGCAACCGACCGTTCGATGCTGCGGCAGCGCACACTCAAGACGACGACTCGCACGACCGGCGTGGGCCTGCATACGGGCGCGCGCGTCGAGTTGACGCTGCGTCCGGCGCAACCCGACACCGGCATCGTCTTCCACCGCGTCGACCTGCCGCAGCCCGTCACCATTCCGGCGCAGGCCGCCAACGTCGGCGATACGCGGCTGTCTTCGTCGCTCGAGAAGGACGGGGTGACGATCTCCACGGTCGAGCATCTGATGTCGGCGCTGGCGGGACTGGGCATCGACAACCTGCATGTCGACGTCTCCGGGCCCGAGCTGCCGATCATGGACGGCAGCTCCGGGCCTTTCGTGTTCCTGCTGCAATCGGCGGGCATCGCCGAGCAGCCGGCCCCCAAGCGCTATCTGCGCGTTCGCGCGCCGGTGGAGATGCGCGACGGGGACAAGTGGGCGCGCTTCGATCCGTTTCCCGGGTTCAAGCTCGACTTCACGATCGACTTTCCGCACCCGGTGTTCGGAAGCGAGAGCCGGCATGTGGTCGTCGATTTCGCCGAGCACTCCTACGTGAAGGAAGTTGCGCGCGCGCGGACTTTCGCCTTCATGCAGGACGTCGAGGCGATGCGCGCCGCGGGGCTCGCCCTGGGCGGCAGCCTGCAGAACGCGATAGTGCTCGACGAGACGCGGATCCTCAACGTCGAGGGCCTGCGCTACGACAACGAGTTCGTCAAGCACAAGGTGCTCGACGCGATCGGCGACCTCTACCTGCTCGGCCACCCGCTGATCGGCCAGTACACGGCTTTCAAGCCGGGGCACGCTCTCAACAATGCGCTCGCCCGCGCGCTGCTGGCGCGGCCCGACGCCCACGAGATCGTGACCTTCGACACCGACGACCAGGTGCCGTCGGCGTTCCAGGATTGGGCCGTCAGCGCCGCCTGACGACCCCGCGTGGTCCTCGTCCGCCTCCTCCTTTTCATCGCCCTCGCCGCGATCGGCGTCGCGCTGCTGCTGTGGCTGGTGACGCGCGACGCGCGCTACCTGCGTTTCATCGGGCTGACGCTCAAGTTCACGATCATCGTGCTGGTCGCGGTCCTGATGTGGTTCGCGGCGGAGCGGCTGCTTGCGCCGATGCTGGGGCCGTTGATCTGACGCACGGTGGCCGCGCATTTCTCGAACAGGTCAGCCCGCGGCGCAGGCCTCGACGGTAGTCATCGTTCGCCAATCCTGGGCCCTGTGATACTAGCGCCCGGGAGATCGGCGCTGCTATCGCCTCTCAACGATGTTGCACGGCTGTCACAACTGAAAACCCCGCCAGTCCGGCGGGGTCGGGTTGTCGCTCGACGATCGGTCAGTTGAACCTGCGCCGCCGCGACATCGCCAGTCCGACGAGGCCGACGCCGAGCAGCGCGAGCGTCGCAGGTTCGGGTATTGGCACTACGTCCACCGACACTTGCTTGATGTCCTGAAAGAGCGTTTGGAATTGGTTTCCCGTGGATGGGTCCGTCGCCATGATGCCCGCGATGACGATGCTCCTCACCACTTCCCCACCCGTCGTGTAGAAGTTGTATTGGTTCTGGCCGGTCAGGTCGATCGCAAAGGTCTGAGCCCATGGCGTCCCAAACTGGTCCACGCCCGTGAGGGTTATCTGACCGTCAGCCACGTTACTGTTGAGTTGATCGAGTGCGAAATCTCCCGCAGTAAACCCGTAGCCCGTCTCTGGCGTCAACGTCAGGGCGCAGAAACCCGTGTGGGGCGTGTTCGTCGCATCATAGGTGCTCTCGACGAAAGCGACGCCATGCTGGCCATGCATCGAGACCTGGTTCAAGCAATCCGGCCCGATCATGTCGTCGAATGTCATCTGGATCCCAGTGTTTCCGATATCGCCGATGATGGACGTGGCATCGATGTCAGCCGCGATGTTGACGTTCGTATATTGCTGGTTGCCGACTTGGAAGATGATCGTCGCGCCAGCCGGCTGGATCGCAACGAGGGACAACATTACCGCCCCAACAAGTGCGGGGGCGAAACGACGAATGGGTAGGCTCTTCATTGGTATTGCTCCATATTCGCTTGGATGAGCGATGCTGTAATGGACAACGCATCAAGCGTGCCTCCATTCAGAAGATGCTGATTACGCGACGAAGAATCCACCTTCTTTGGACAACCGATCCTCGAAGCAGCGCAAATGTAAGATTTTTCAACTTGATGCAAATCAAGGCCAGCAGCCGGCACAGGATTGAGGTGGACTGAAGGCAAATAGGGCCTTGATTGCGGTCAAGGAACAGGCGACTACCCGAAAATCGACGTGACCGAGATCAAGGCCATCGCATTGATGCGTCCGGGAGCGTGCAGAGTCGGGGCGCGCTGACCGAGCCGAGCCCCGCGTCGACTGTAAAGCGCCGCGACAATTTGTCCCGGGAACGGGTTTCGGTCGGCATGGCGGACGTCGTCGCCGGTCGTCGGCCCGTCAAGAGCGAGCCGCGCCATCTGCGCTTCATCGGATTGACGCTCAAGTCCCTGGTTTTGATGGATCAGCGCCCGCGCGCACGCCGCGCCCAGCGCGCGATCGCGGCCTTCAACGGGCCTTCGGGCAGCATCGGGGCGAGGTCGAACAGCGGCGCGGCGCTTGCGCTATCCCATTGACGTTTCTCGAATTTCTGCGCAGGGATCGACCGCCCTGCGACTTGCACCCGCACCCGGATTTCAGTAAAGTCCCAGCCGTTTCGAGACAGCGACGTGAGCAGGTCGGGCGCGCGCTGACGCAGGACTGCCGCAATGGCCCCGGCACCTGCCGCGAGTTCCAGCACGCCATTGCGCGTGTCGGCGACGTGAACGCGGTCGGCGATCGGCTTCGGCAGGTGTGTGGCGAGCAGCTGCGTCAGGGCTGCCTCGCGCCGGTAGCGCTCGGTCCACGACTTGAGCTGGGCGTCGGATTCGAGCACGCGGGCGATCCGGCGCAGGGCGGTGGGCTTCGACATCCGGGTGTCCGGGAACAGGGAGGAATCACGAATTGAACATCATCCTGGTGACCGGTGCCAAGGCGCGCGCGCGCACGATAACCCTCGACTGGCGTCACTGGACTGCGGGAAGCCTCGCACTGTGCACGCTGTTCATCGCATTCACGCTGGCGTTCAATTTCGCGACCCTCAAATGGGCCGCGGCGGTCAAGCACCCGTGGCTGCAGGCGATCGTGCTCGCCGACCAGCGCGCGGAGGCTCGGCGCATGCAGGAGCGCGTGCAGGGGCACCTCAATGCGATGGCGATACGCCTGGGCGAGCTGCAGGCGCAGGTGGCGCGCCTCGACGGTCTCGGCGAACGTCTCGCCAGGACCGCCGGCCTGAAGCCGCAGGATCTGCCGGGCGGCCTGTCCGCCGGGGCGGTGCCGGGGCGCGGCGGCGCGCCGTCGTCGCTGCCGGCGCGTGACCTGACCCTGCCGGAATTCTCGGGCCTGCTCCAGGACCTCGCCCACCAGCTCGACATGCGGGCGGACCAGTTCGGGGTGCTCGAGGCGCTGTTGCTCCAGGATTCCGTCAAGCGCAAGTTCCTGCCTTCGCTGTCGCCGATCTCCGACGGCTGGCATTCGTCGAACTTCGGCTACCGGATCGACCCGTTCACCGGACAGAATGCGTTTCACGAGGGCGTGGACTTTCCCGCCGAAGTCGGAACGCCCATCCTCGCCGCCGCCAGCGGCAAGGTGATCTTCGCAGGCGTGCACCCCCAGTATGGTAAGATGGTCGAGATCGACCACGGCAACGGTTTGGTGACGCGATACGCGCATGCATCGCGATTGAACGTCAGCGAGGGCGATCTGGTCCTACGCGGGCAGCCCGTGGCGACCGTCGGCACCACCGGGCGGTCGACGGGCCCGCATCTGCATTTCGAGGTGCGCCTCAATGGTGTGCCGCAAAATCCGGCGCGATTCCTGCTGGCGGCAGGCTGACCAGCGAGCCGCGGGAGCCGACGATCGAGGGGTGAGGCGGTCCTCACCCCTTGCTTTTTTTGCATCCGGCGCAAAGCTTGGAGCAGTTTCTCTCCTGACGCGATGATCTCCAATATCCTCACTCGCATATTCGGCAGCCGCAACGAGCGCCTCCTCAAGCAATACGGCCAGGCGGTGCGCGACATCAACGCGCTGGAGCCCACGATCGCGGCGTTGTCCGACGAGCAGTTGCGGCAGAAGACGCAGGAGCTCAAGACCCGCGTCGCCAATGGCGAGACCCTCGACGCGGTCCTTCCCGAAGCGTTCGCGACCGTCCGCGAAGCGGGCAAGCGCACGCTGGGCATGCGCCATTTCGACGTCCAGCTGATCGGCGGCATTGCGCTGCACAACGGCAAGATCGCCGAAATGCGCACCGGCGAAGGCAAGACGCTGGTCGCGACACTCCCCGCGTATCTGAACGCCGTCGCCGGCAAGGGCGTCCACGTCGTCACCGTCAATGATTACCTGGCCCAGCGCGACGCCGACTGGATGGGCCGGATCTACCGTTTCCTCGGCCTGACCGTCGGCGTCAACCTGTCGCAGATGTCGCATGCCGACAAGCAGGTCGCGTATGCGGCCGACATCACCTACGGCACGAACAACGAGTTCGGTTTCGACTACCTGCGCGACAACATGGTGTTCTCGACCGGCGAGCGCGTGCAGCGCCCGCTGTCGTACGCGATCGTCGACGAAGTCGATTCGATCCTGATCGACGAGGCGCGCACGCCGCTGATCATCTCGGGCCAGGCCGACGACAAC
>DATIQL010000116.1:0-14297 GCA_035470905.1 Casimicrobiaceae bacterium | reverse complement strand
GCCGTTCAGCGTCGCGTCGCCGATGCCGGTGACGCCTTCGTCGGTCTCGATCTTCAGCGTGACGAAATTGCGGCCGGGGCAGGTGACGATGATGCGGGCAGCAGTGATCTTCATGGCGCAGGGGCTCGGGAAGCGGGCGCGAACGTGGACGGGAACGGAGGCGATCGCGGAGCCGCGGAGGGTTCGAGGTCCGGTGGTCTAACCACTTGACCACAGTATAACGGCGTCGCTATGATGCGTCCACATCGCGTCGCCGGGGACCATGGCGAAAGACCATGCCGGGGCGCGCGACCGGATCACAGGGGATCGCCCGGACCGGATCGCGCAGGCCCCAGCGCCCCCGAAGGCCCCGCTGGAGGAATCACCGTTGCCCCTCACGGTCGTCGAACCGAAGCGTCTCTATCGCCAGATCGCCGATCAGCTCGCCCAGTTGATCGCGAGCGGCGAGTTTGCGGCAGGGTCGAGGCTGCCGGCGGAGCGCGAGCTCGCGGCGTCGCTGGGGGTGAGCCGTGCATCGGTGCGCGAGGCGATCATCTCGCTGGAGATGAGCGGGCTGGTCGAGGTCCGCGTCGGGACGGGAATATTCGTCACACGACCGCCCGAAGGGGCGGCGCGTGCAGGGGCCGACGGCGGCCCGGGGCCTTTCGAGCTGCTCGCCGCGCGCCGGATGATCGAGGGCGAGATCGCCGCGCTGGCGGCGAAAGGCGCGACCCTGGAGGACGCCGCAACGCTGCGCGAAAGCGTCGTGCGCATGGAGGCCATGCTCGACGATTTCCATGCGCGCGAGGCCGAGGACCGTGAATTTCACCTGCTGGTGGCCCGGTCGACCGGCAACGGCTCGCTCGAGCTCGTCGTCGAGGGCCTGTGGAACCAGCGCGCCGATCTGTGGGGCCGCCTGCAGCAGCACTTTCACACCCGCGAGCTCGCCGTGCAGACGATTCGCGACCATGCGGCGATCGCGAGGGCGGTCGGCGCGCATGATCCGGACGCGGCCCGCGCGGCCATGCACCGGCATCTTTCGCGCGTCGTGCGCGTTTTCCAGCGCGGTGTCGATGCGGAGGCGGGCCGGTCGGCCGCCGCCGCGCCCGCCGCGAAACCCACGCGTCCCCTCCGGCAGGCCAAGGCGCGGGCATGAGTCTCGTCGTGACCCCGGAGGGACACGTTCGTTCCCGCGATCGCCGTGATGGTTCGATGGCGATCGATCGTCGACAACTGAAGGAGGAACTGCAATGAGCAACAACAAGAAATGTCCGGGCGACCTGCGTCGCCAAACGCTGCGCCTGATGACCGGCGCCGCAGTTTCGGCGCTCGTGCTGGGATCGACCGCCGCGATGGCGCAGGTACCCGCGCTGCCGAAGAGTCCGGTGACCATCAACATCGTCGACGTCGCCGGCAATCTCGCGCTGACCCAGGATGCGATCGAGGCGTACCAGAAGGCGCATCCGAACCTGGTGTCGAAGTTCAATTTCACCAAGGCTCCGGCGCCCGAGCTGCCCGGCAAGCTGAAGGCGATGCAGGCCGCCGGCCGCAGCGACATCGACATGGTCCTGACCGGCACCGATTTCCTCGCCGCCGGCATCGAGCAGGGCGTGCTGATGAAGATCCTGCCCGCCGACGCGTCGAAATTTCCCAACCTGATGGCGAATTACCAGCCGGCAGCCGCGAAGATGCAGGAGCTCGCCGGGGATTACGGCATCGAGGTGACGTTCATGCCCGCCGGCCCGCTGGTCGAATACAACCCGGAGAAGGTGAAGCAGGTCCCGACGACGCCGGCAGAGCTGCTCGCCTGGTGCAAGGCGAATCCGAATCGCCTGATCTATGCACGTCCGGCGAACTCGGGTCCCGGCCGCACGTTCCTGATGGGCCTGCCCTACCTGCTGGGCGACAAGGATCCGAAGGATCCGGTGCACGGCTGGGACAAGACCTGGGCCTACCTGCAGGAGCTCAATTCGTGCATCGAGTACTACCCGTCGGGAACGGGCGCGGTGATGAAGGAGCTCGGCGAAGGCTCGCGTGATATGACGCCGACGGTGACGGGCTGGGATCTCAATCCCCGTGCTCTGGGCATCGTGCCGAAGAGCTTCAAGGTCGCGCCTTTCAAGGGCATGACCTGGGTCAACGATGCACATTACATGGTCATTCCCAAGGGCGTGGCGCCCGACAAGGTTGCGGTGGTCCTCGACTTGATGGCCTACCTGCTGACCCCGCACGCGCAGGCCTACACCTACGACGAGGGCTATTTCTACCCGGGCCCGGCGGTGAAGGGCGTGACCATCGCCATGGCGCCGGAGAAGAGCCAGAAGTCGATCAAGGAGTACGGACGCCCCGAGTACGACGGCTGGCTGAAGGAGTTCCCGCATACCCAGTCGCTTCCGCCCGATGCGCAGGTCAAGGCGTTCGCGCTCTGGGACCAGAAGGTCGGCGCGCAGAAGACTAAGTAAGGCAGCCCGTCGTGCACGGTCCGCGTCGCGCGCGCCGTGCACGATGCGTGAAAGCATCGCCCCGGACCGCCGGCATTGCCTGCGGTCCGGGGCGCTGTCCAGTTTCGAACAGGCGCGCTTCCTGCAACCCCGACGCGACCCCGTCGATCGTCACGAGCCGAACATGAAGCACGATTTCTCCGAACTGCGTCTCGAGCGCGTGACGCGGCGCTTCGCCGGGACCGGCGGACGCGCGTTCAACGCCCTCGACGAATTGACGATCACGATCAGGCGCGGGGAATTCATCGCGCTGCTGGGTCCTTCGGGGTGCGGCAAGTCCACCGCGCTGAACTGCATCGCCGGTCTGCTCCCGCTGTCCGGCGGCACGATCAACCTCGACGACCTGCGGATCGACTCGCTTCCCCCGGAGAAGCGCGGTTTCGGGATGGTGTTCCAGAATTACGCGCTGTTTCCGCACATGAGCGTCGAGCGCAACGTCGGGTTCGGCCTGCGGATGCGCGGGGTTTCGGCGGCGGAGACCGCGACGCGGGTCGCCAATGCCCTGAAGCTCGTCCAGCTCACCGGCCAGGAGCACAAGCTTCCCGGCCAGCTGTCCGGCGGCCAGCAGCAGCGCGTGGCGATCGCCCGGGCGATCGTCATCGAGCCGCCGCTGGTGCTGATGGACGAGCCCCTTTCGAACCTCGACGCCAAGCTGCGGATCGAGACGCGGGTCGAGATCCGGCGCATCCATCACGAGCTGGATCGCGCGACGATCTACGTGACGCACGACCAGGACGAGGCGCTGTCGCTCGCCGACCGGATTGTCGTGATGAAGGACGGCGTGGTCCAGCAGATCGACAACCCCCAGCGCATCTATTCGCAGCCCGCCAATCTCCATGTCGCCCGCTTCATGGGCTATCGCAACGTCATCGAGATGGATGTCCAGCGCGCATCCGGCAGTCGGGTCGAGCTGCGCGACCGCGACATCCACCTGACCGGAACGCCGATGCAGGCATTGCCCGGCGCACGGGCGATGCTCGCGATGCGTCCCGAGGAGATCGTCGTCGGAGAGGGCCCGGAAGGTCGCAACACCATCGCCGTGCACGTCGAAAGCGTCGAGTACGGCGGCCGTGACTCGCTGGTCGGGGTCGTGACGGCAACGGGTACGCGGCTCTACCTCCGGACCGCGCAGCCGGCGGCGCGCGGCGACGCGCTCTCGGTTCACGTGCCGCCCGAGCGGGCGCTCGTCTATCCGCCGACGCCGGCGTGACCTGCAGAAGGGATCGCGACCGCACATGAACGCCCGTGCCGCTGCAACCGCACCCGGATCCGCGCTCGCTCGCGCGCCGTTCGACCGCGCGCTGCTGCTCGCCGCGCCGGCGACGCTGTTCATGGCCGCGCTGTTCGTGTATCCGTTCCTGTACGGGCTGTGGCTGTCGTTCGAGCCGGCAAAGGGGGGCTGGCTCGCGAACTATCACAAGTTCTTCACCACCGACAACCTGTGGCCGACGATCTGGACGACGCTCAAGCTCGCGCTGCCGGCGACGATCATCAACGTCGGCATCGCGCTGCCGATCGCTTTCCGGATGCGCATCAAGGGCCGCTACCAGAGGCTAATCACGACGGTCCTGGTCGTGCCGATCACGCTCGGCACCGTGCTGATCGCCGACGGCATGCTGACCTACTTCGGGCCCAAGGGCTGGCTCTCGCACGTGCTGCAGCTGCTGCACCTGTACGGCGGGCCGATCCGGCTGACGCACAACTACTGGGGCGTCCTGATCTCGCTGGTGATCTCCGGATTCCCGTTCGCGTTCCTCCTGATCCTTTCGTACATCACCGGCATCGATCCGGTCCTGGCGCGCGCTGCATCGACGCTGGGCGCGACCCCGGCGGCGCAGTTCCGGCACATCTACCTGCCGCTGCTCGCACCGGGACTCGCGATGTGCTTCTGTCTCGCCTTCGTGCAGGCGTACTCGGTGTTTCCCTCGGCGGTGCTGCTGGGCGCGCCGGCCGGACCGACGCGGGTCATCTCGCTCGCCGCCTACGAGGCGGCGTTCGAGCAGTACGACTATTCGCTGGCGTCGGCGATCGCAATGATCATGGGCTTCGTCCAGCTGATCATCGTGGCGATGGTGCTGGGCCTGCGGGGCCTGTTCTACCGCGGGCCGGTCGCCGGGGGCAAGGGATGAACGGCGCGAAAACCTGGCTCGACCGCGCCTGGAATGCGCTCCTGTGGGGAACGATGACGGTGTTCGTCGTCAACGTCGCGCTGATGATCGCCGCGGTCGCGACCAACTCTTTCGCGCGGCGCTGGCTCGGCACCTGGCTGCCCGAGGGCTGGACGATCAACTGGTATGCCCAGGCATGGAAGGACTACCAGCTCTACGACATCCTGTGGGTGACGATGGAAGTCGTGCTGGCGGTCGTCTTCCTGTCGCTGCTGATTGCCGTGCCCGCAGCCTATGCGCTGGCGCGCCGCGATTTTCCGGGCAAGCGCGCGCTGATGCTGCTGTTCCTGCTGCCGCTGATGGTGCCGCCGATGACCTACGGCATTCCGCTCGCGACCGTGCTGTACAAGGCGCAGCTCGCCGGCACGATCTGGGGCGTGATCCTCGCCAACCTGATTCCCGCGGCGCCGTTCGTGATCCTGGTGATGACGCCGTTCATCGAGCAGATCGACCCCAACCTCGAGTCGGCCGCGCGCGTGTTCGGCGCAGGAACCGGGCGGATGTTCACGTCGATCCTCGTTCCGCTGCTGGCGCCCGGGATCCTCGCCGCGTCGCTGCTGGTGCTGGTGCGCACGATCGCGCTGTTCGAGCTCACCTTCCTGACCGCCGGACCCGATTCGCAGACGCTTGTCGTCGCACTGTATTACGCGGTGTTTGCCGCCGGCGTGCGGGCGCCGCAGTCCATCGATGCGATGGCGATGATCTACATGGTGGTGACGCTGATCTGGCTGCTGATCGCGTTGCGCTTCGTCAACCCGACGCAGCTCGTAAGCCGCGTCAAGGAACATCCGAGAAATGCCGCGTGAGCGGCGAGGAGGGGCCCCACGGGTGGGGATCCGAGCCATGGCGAATCGCGGCGGACGGCCGACACGTGGAGCGACGCTTCGGCAGGGCGAACCCAGGAGGCTGCGGCGTGAGCGGCGAGGAGGGGCCCCACGCGTGGGGATCCGAGCCATGGCGAATCGCGGAAGGGGCCGACTGGTAATGTTCCAATCTTCATCGATCACTCAATGCGGCCCCGTGTGAACCTGGATTCGCCTCGCCTCTCGCTTGCCAGCCTCGCCCACGTCCCCGCCGGGATCGCCCGTCCCGCCTACGCGCCGGAGACGCTCGGCGTCGGGATCGTTCATCTCGGCATCGGCGCATTCCACCGCGCCCACCAGGCGATCTACACCGACGACGCGCTCGCCGGCGCCGGCGGCGCGTGGGGAATCTGCGGGGTGAGCCTGCGCTCGGCCGACGTCCGCGACCGGATGGCGCCGCAGGGCGGTCTCTATACTTCGATCGAAAAGAGTCCTGCGGGTGTTGCGAGGCGCATCATCGGCAGCGTGCGCGAGGTCCTGTTCCTCGGCGACCAACGCGACGACGTCCATCGCAGGCTCGCATCGCGCGAGACGCGCATCGTCACGCTGACCGTGACGGAAAAGGGTTACTGCCACGAACCCGCGACGGGAAAGCTCGAGCTCGGGCATCCCGACATCGTCCACGACCTGGGAGCGCCCGACACGCCGCGCAGCGTCGTGGGCCTGCTGACCTGGGCGCTTGCGCGGCGTCGTGCGACGCACGGCGCGCCGCTGACGGTCATCTGCTGCGACAATCTTCCGCACAACGGCGCCTTGCTGCGCGGCCTGGTCGATGCGTTTGCACGGGAACGCGATCCCGCGCTTGCGGACTGGATCGCGCGCGCGATCGCATTCCCGTCGACGATGGTCGATCGCATCGTCCCGGCGACCACGGCCGACGACATCGCGCAGAACTCCGCCGCGCTCGGGTGCGAGGACCTGGCGCCCGTCGTTCACGAGCCTTTCGTGCAATGGGTGATCGAAGACAGGTTCGCCACCGAGCGGCCGGCGTGGGAGCTTGGAGGTGCGACGTTCGCCGCCGACGTCGCACCATTCGAGTCGATGAAGCTGCGGTTGCTGAATGCGAGTCACTCGGCATTCGCGTACCTGGGCTTCCTGGCCGGACACGAATTCATCTACCAGGTCGCGGCCCAACCCGATTTCGTGACCTTGATGCGCCGGTTCACCACCGAGGAAGTGTCGCCGACGGTGGAAGTGCCCGCGGGCGTCGACTTGCCCGCCTATCGCGATGCGCTGGTGCAGCGGTTCGCGAATCCGGCACTGCCGCATCGTACGCAGCAGATTGCGATGGACGGCTCGCAGAAGCTGCCGCAGCGCATCCTTGCGACAGTCCGCGCAAATCTCGCGGCAGGCCGGTCCGTGGAGCTTTGCGCATTGGCCGTCGCCGGCTGGATGCGCTACGTGCGCGGCGACGACGAGCATGGGCGGCCCATCCTCGTGTCCGATCCCCTGGCCCCGCGCTTCGCGGCGGTCGCGGCCGAGGCCGCCGGCGATCCGGTGGCCCATGCACGCGGCCTGCTTGCGCTCTCAGCGATCTTCGGCGACGACCTGCCGAATGACCCCCGCTTCACGACGCCGGTCGTCCGCTGGCTGACCTTGCTCTGCGCCGACGGCGCCGCGAGCACCGTGGGCCGCGCAGTCCATCCTTGATTCGCTCCGGCCCGGCGACCCGGCGCCAAGGCGCCGACCGGGCCCCGGCACTCCTCCCGAACACGAGTCCCGACCGATGATTGCCCTCGACCTCCATCCCGACCGCCTTTTTCCCTCCGACCCGGCCACGCGCAGCCTCACGCGCTCGCTCTACGCGAGCGTCCAGAGCCTGCCGATCGTCAGTCCGCACGGGCATACCGACCCACAGTGGTTCGCCGACGACGCGCCGTTTCCTGATCCGTCGGCTCTGCTGATCGTTCCGGACCACTACGTGTTCAGGATGCTCTACAGCCAGGGCGTGCGGCTGGAGGACCTCGGCGTTGCGCGCGGGCCCGATGCCCCGGCGACCGGCGTTCGACCCTACGATGCGCGCGCGATCTGGCGCACATTCGCTGCGCACTACCATCTGTTCCGCGGCACGCCCACGCGGCTGTGGCTCGACCATGCGTTCGATACGGTCTTCGGCATCGACGAACGGCTGACTCCGGAGAGTGCCGACCGCCATTTCGACCGCATCCAGGCATGCCTGCGCGAGCCTGCGTTCCGGCCGCGGGCGCTGTTCGAGCGCTTCAACATCGAAGTGATCGCGACGACCGAGTCGCCGCTCGATTCGCTGTCGCATCACCGCAAGATCCGCGACAGCGGCTGGAAGGGCCGGGTCGTGACCGCGTATCGCCCTGACCCGGTCGTCGATCCGCAATTCGAGGGTTTCGCCGGCAACGTCGCGCAACTGGGCGCGCTGACCGGGGAAAACACGGGGACCTGGAACGGCTACCTCGCCGCCCACCGCGCCCGTCGTGCCTTCTTCCGCTCGATGGGCGCCACTTCGACCGACCACGGCCATCCGACGGCGCGCACGCTCGACCTGGGCGCGGCCGAGTGCCAGCGGCTGCTCGATCGGGCGCTGCAGGGAACGGTCACCGCGGAGGAGGCCGAAGCCTTTCGCGCCCAGATGCTCACCGAGATGGCGCGGATGAGCCTCGACGACGGACTGGTGATGCAGATCCATCCGGGCAGCTTCCGCAACCACAATCCGCTGGTGCAGGCGCATTTCGGCCGCGACAAGGGCGCCGACATCCCGATGCGCACCGATTACGTCAACGCACTGAAGCCGCTGCTCGATCGCTACGGCAACGAGCGCGACTTCACCCTGATCCTGTTCACTCTCGATGAGACGACCTACGCGCGCGAGCTCGCACCCCTGGCCGGGCACTACCCGGCGCTGCGGCTCGGGCCGCCGTGTTGGTTCCACGACAGCTACCAGGGAATGCTGCGCTTCCTCGAGCAGGCGATCGAGACTGCCGGCTTCTACAACACCGTCGGATTCAACGACGACACCCGGGCTTTCCTGTCGATTCCCGCGCGCCACGACGTCTGGCGCCGCGTCGCCTGCCGCTTCCTCGCGACCTGCGTCGTCGAGCATCGTTTCGGCGAGGACGAGGCTTTCGAGCTCGCACCGGCGCTCGCGCACGACCTGGCGAAAGCCGCGTACCGGCTCTAGACGGCGCTTCCGCGCCTGCGCAGTGTCCGGCGCGGGGCGGAGGCTCGCGACCGGGGCCCGCTGCCCCGGTCCGCTGCCGGGCGTCGGGTGTTCATTCGCGCCTGCGCGAGTCGATCCACACCGTCACCGGCCCGTCGTTCACCAGCGCGACCTGCATGTACGCGCCAAAGACGCCGGTCGGAACCGGTTTACCGACGCGTGCGGCGAGCGCCTGCACGAACGCATCGAAGCGCGGTCGTGCAAGCTCCGGCGGCGCAGCCGCCGACCACGACGGACGATTGCCTTTTTGCGTCGACCCGTAGAGCGTGAACTGCGACACGGCCAGGATCTCGCCGTCGACGTCGCGGACCGACCGATTCATCACGCCGCGCTCATCGTCGAATATCCGCAGGTCGGCGAGCTTGCGCGCGACCCACTCGAGGTCGTCGTCGGCGTCGTCGATGCCGATGCCGGCGAGGACCAGCAGCCCGGCGCCGATCGCACCGGTGACGCTGCCATCGACGGTGACGCTCGCCTCGCGCACCCGCTGGACCAGCGCTCTCATCGGCACCCGACTGCGAATTCGCTCCCTGGGCCGCCTTCGTGCTGCGCACTCCGGCATTCGCCCTCGGGACGGCCCATCGGGCTCATTGCGCCGGGACGAGCTTGCGCTCGACCTCGATCAGCCGACCGAACTGGAAGGTCAGCGTCGTGATCGTGGCGGGATCGTCCGGCGCCGGCAGGTAGGTCCAGCGCGTGGTCTTGCGGCCGCCGCCGGTCGAAATGTCGGGCCGCCCGACGCGTGCGACGACCTCGCCCTCGCCGATGCCGGGGAAGAGGAATCGGCGCTCGGCGGCGTTCCCCTTGCGCTCGGCCTTCTTGCGCGGCTTGCGTTCGGCCGTGTCGCGCGCCGCCGTTCGATCGGCGCGCGCAGTCGCCCTGCCGGAATCGGTTCGCGGCGGGGACGTGAAGGGCAGGACCGAGACATTGGCCGGGTCGCGGTCGAAGTCGCGCAGCTCCTTTCCTGCCGGGCAGGGCGCCTGCTGGTAGGTGACGCCGCCGTTGTCGAGCGCGCACTTGTAGAGTCCCGCCCAGGCGGCGACTGGCGTCGCGAGAATGGATGCGGCTGCGACCAGGCTCGCCAGGCGACCCCCGACCCTCGCGAGCCTCGCCAACGGGATGCCGCGGCGAAAGGCGCGCGCGGCGCCGCCGGGGAGCGTGCCGGGGGCGGCGCCATGGCGGGCGCGGAAGGGGGCGGATGCGCCGGGGGCGCCGTGGGCAGTGAACACGATGGCGGTACGATAGCGCCTTTCGCATCGGGTTCGCACTAGGCCTTTCGATGGAGTCTCGTCCCAGTCGTGCCGCCCGCATCGCCGACATCGCGCCTTTCCACGTGATGGAGGTCCAGACGGAGGCCCGCGCCCTCGAAGCGGCCGGGCGCAGCGTCATCCACATGGAGATCGGCGAGCCCGATTTCCCGACGCCCCAGCCGGTGCTCGACGCAGCGCGGCGCGCGCTGGCCGACGGCGGCATCTACTACACGTCGGCGCTGGGCCTGCCCGAGTTGCGCGAGGCGATCGCGCGTCACTATGCCGAGCACTACGGGGTGAACGTCGACGCAAGCAGGGTGATCGTCACCGCGGGATCGTCGGCCGCCTTGCTGCTGGTGATGGCGCTGCTCGTTGACCGCGACCAGCAGATCCTGCTCGCCGATCCAGGCTATCCTTGCAATCGCCATTTCGTCCGCGTGCTCGAGGGGGAGCCGGTCGCCATTCCGGTCGGGCCCGATTCCCGCTATCAGCTGACCGCCGGGCTCGTCGAGCGGCACTGGACGCCGGCGACGCGTGGCGTGCTGATCGCCACGCCCTCGAACCCGACCGGCACGACGGTTCCCGGCGACGAGATACGCCGGATCGCGGCGGCCGTCGACGCGCGCGGCGGGCAGTTGATCGTCGACGAGATCTACCTCGGTCTCACCTACGGCGGACGCCCGGCCAGCGTGCTGGAATTCGCCGACGATGCATTCGTGATCTCCAGCTTCTCGAAATATTTCAACATGACGGGTTGGCGGCTCGGCTGGGTCGTCGCACCCGAGCGCTGCGTCCGCGACCTCGAGAAGCTCGCGCAGAATCTCTACATATCGCCGCCCACGCTGTCGCAGCGCGCGGCGCTCGCCTGCTTCGAACCGGCGACGATCGAGATGGTCGAACAACGGCGGCGGGCATTCGAGGCGCGCCGCGACTTTCTCGTGCCCGCGCTGCGCCAGCTTGGATTCGGCATCCCGGTCCTGCCTACCGGCGGCTTCTTCATCTATGCCGACTGCTCGCGCTTTTCCGACGACAGCGAGGCGTTCTGCAGCGACGTTCTGCAGGGCGCGGGGGTCGCGTTCACGCCCGGCATCGATTTCGGGAGCCATCGCGCGCGGCAGCACGTCCGCCTCGCATACACGATCGACGAGCGCAAGCTCGAGGACGGCGTTGCGCGCCTGGCGCGATACCTTGCGCGCTAGCCTGCGCACCGAAGGTCCGGTGCGGGGCGGGCGGGCCGCGCATCGGCGCCGCCGGTGGTCGCTGCGAGCCGTCATCGTCGGGATGGCGGCTGCGGCGCTGCTGACAGCTTGCGCGAGCCTGGACTCGTTCGACTACTACTGGCAGGGCGCCGCCGGGCAACTGGACCTGCTGTCGCGCAGCGAGCCGATCCCCGAGGCGATGAGCAAGGGCGACCCAACGCTGGCGGCGCGGCTTCTCGAGGTGCAGCAGATCCGCCGGTTCGCAAGCCGGGAGCTCGGGCTCCCGGACAATGGCAGCTACACGCGCTATGCCGATCTCGGGCGACCCTTCGTCACCTGGAGCGTGTTCGCGACACCGATGCTGTCGCTCGAACCCCGCCGATGGTGCTTTCCGGTCGCCGGCTGCGTCGACTATCGCGGATATTTCGACGAATCCGCGGCTCGCCGCGAGGCGGCGCGCCTGAAAGCAGACGGCGACGACGTCTACGTCGGCGGGGTGCCCGCGTATTCGACGCTGGGGTGGTTCGACGACCCGGTGCTGTCGACGTTCATACGGTGGCCGGAGACCGAGGTCGCGCGCCTCGTGTTCCACGAGCTCGCGCACCAGTTGCTCTACGTGAAGGACGACTCGGTGTTCAACGAGTCGTTCGCGACGACGGTCGAGGAGGTCGGCCTCGAGCGCTGGCTCGCGGCGCAGAAGAACCCGGTGCTCGACGCCCAGGCGGCGCGAGCCGACCGCCTGCGGGCGGTCTTCAGGCATCTGGTGCGCACGACGCGGGAGAAGCTTTCGCAGGTCTATGCGAGCGACCTCGACACCGCCGCCAAGCTGCGCGCCAAGCGCGAAGCCTTCGCCGCGATGGAGGCGGCCTACGAAGCCGCGAGGGCGGGGGAGCCGGGTCTTGCCGGCTACGACCGCTGGTTCGCGCAAGGGCCCAGCAACGCCAGCCTCGCGGCGGTCGGCATCTATACCGACCGCATTCCGGCGTTCAGGGAGCTGTTGCGCGAGGAGGACGCCGACCTGCCCCGCTTCTACGCGCGGGTGCGGGCCGTTGCCGCAATGGCGAGATCCGAGCGCGACCAGGTCCTCGACGCCGCCGCGGAGCGCGGGCGGGCGTACGCCCTCGCGCAGCGCGCTGCCGTGGCGGCTGCCCCGCCGGGTCGGGCGCACTAGCCGATTGATCCACAAAGAAATTTCCTGCTATAATCTCCAGCTTCCTTGCCTCACCCCGCCGCGGAGCGATTCGACGTCGAAACCGGACGCCAGAATCGCGGTATCGGATGGACTGCAGGACCGCACCATGGGGGAGGCCGTGCGGCCGGCCCCGGGATTTGCCCGGGATCGGCTTCCATTGACCGAAAGGAGTGCTGTACCGATGCGTCACTATGAAATCGTGTTCATCGTGCACCCCGATCAAAGCGAGCAGGTGCCCGCGATGATCGAGCGCTATCGCACGATGGTGACCGGCCCCGGTGGCCGGATCCACCGCCTGGAGGACTGGGGACGGCGCCAGCTCGCCTATCCGATCCAGAAAGTCCACAAGGCGCACTACGTCCTGATGAACATCGAATGCGGGCGCGAGACCCTGACGGAGCTCGAGCATGCGTTCAAGTTCAACGACGCAGTCCTGCGCCACCTGGTCGTCGCCATGGCCGAAGCCGTCGTCACGCCCTCGCCGATGATGAAGGAAGAGAAGGCGAAGTCGTTGACGGGCAAGGAAGGTGAGCGCAGCGACCGGCCCGAGCGCGCCGAGAGGCCCGCCACTCCCGCCGCCGACGTGGCGCCGGCCGCGCCCCCCGCGCCGGCCTGACCGCGACCCCGCGACGTGCCGGGCGTCAACTGGCTGGCGCTGGATGCAACGGTGGCCGATCGTGGCGATCTGCGCCATACGCCCGCCGGGATCCCTGCGGTCGAGTTGACGCTATCGCACCGGTCGAGGCAGGCAGAGGCCGACGGGCAACGCGACGTCGAGTGCGAAATGCATGCGGTTGCGTTCGGCGAGGTGGCCAAGGCGCTGGTCGGGGTGACTCCCGGCGCCGCGCTGCGCTGCGAAGGCTTCATCGCGCGACGCTACCGGACCGGAACGAGCGTCGCGCTGCACGTGACACGATTCGAGAAGACAGCAAATTGAGGAAAGGACACTGATATGCCACGCCCAATGGGAAGAGGGAAGGGCAAGTTCAAGAAGGACGGCAAGCGCCGCGAGCGCGGCAACAACCTGTTCAAGCGCAAGAAGTTCTGCCGCTTCACCGCGGAGAAGGTCAAGCAGATCGACTACAAGGATATCGATGTGCTGAAGGACTTCGTGCAGGAGAACGGCAAGATCATGCCGGCGCGGATCACCGGCACCAAGGCGCGCTACCAGCGCCAGCTCGGCACGGCGATCAAGCGCGCGAGGTTCCTGGCGCTCCTGTCGTACACCGACCTGCACTGACGGAGCATCGAGCCATGCAAATCATTCTGCTCGAGAAGATCGCCAACGTCGGCAATCTGGGCGATGTCGTCAAGGTCAAGGACGGCTATGCGCGAAATTTCCTGATCCCGCAAGGCAAGGCGAAGCGCGCCACGCCCGAGAACCTGAAGGCGATCGAGGCACGCCGCGCCGAGCTCGAAAAGGCGGCAGGCGAGAAGCTCGCCGCCGCCCAGGCGCTCGCCGCGAAGATGGAAGGCAGCGTGCTGCGGATCACCCAGAAGGCCGGCGTCGACGGCCGCCTGTTCGGATCCGTGACCAACGTCGACATCGTCGAGGCGCTGAAGGCGCAGGGCGTCGAAATCGAAAAGGCGATGGTCCGCATGCCATCCGGTCCGCTGAAGCAGGTCGGCGACCATCCGGTGTCGGTGGCGATGCATACCGACGTCAGCGCGAACATCACGGTGACGGTCGTCGGCGACACGACCACCTGAGCCGGAAGTCGCGATTCGCGCGGAAAGGGGGCCGGCAACGGCCCCTTTTGCATGATGGGCAGCGCGCGATGCGGCGGGTAAAATCCCCATTTTGGAGGCGACTGTCCGCGTGCCCGACGATCTACCCGTAGACCTCCTGAAGCTCCCTCCGCATTCGCTCGAAGCGGAGCAATCGGTGCTGGGTGGGCTGCTGCTCGACAACGAGGCCGCCGACCGCGTCGGCGACGTCGTTGCCGCCGACGATT
>DATIQL010000115.1:0-23731 GCA_035470905.1 Casimicrobiaceae bacterium | reverse complement strand
GGCCACAGCACCTGCGGGCCGTAGGGCAGGTCGACGACCTCGAACGGGGACTTGCCGGGATGGGCCGATGCGAAGGACAGGTGTCCGGCGACGTGCCAGTCCTGGGTCAGGATCACGTGCGGGTAGCGGCGGGCGAGCCGGTTGACGATGGGAACGATTGCATCGCCGTCGGGGACGGCCAGCGCGCCTCCCGGCAGGAAGTCGTTCTGCACGTCGACGACGAGGAGGATGTCGCGGGCGGTCAGCGGAGCGCGCATGCGGCTATGCTATACGACCTGGCGTGGCACCGCCCACGGCACGAAGGCAGGTGCCGCGCGTGCGGATCACGCTTCGATGACGCGAGGAGTTCACGATGCAGGAAATCGTCGGCGATATCTTCACCTGGACCTGGTTTTCCGAGCCCCATGGCTACAACTTCAACGGGTATTTCGTCCGCCATCCCGCCGGGAACCTGTGCATCGATCCGGTGCAGCCCCCGGCTGCGGACCTGGACGAGATCGCCGCATCGGGTGTCGCGACCATCGTGCTCACCAACCGCAATCACGCGCGCGCCGCCAATGTCCTGCGCTCGCGCACCGGTGCACGGACCGTCATTCATGCCGACGACGCGCCCCATGCGCGCAGCCAGGGAACCGACATCGACGGCCACCTCGACGTCGGCGCCCGGGTCGGACCGTTCACGATCGTCGCCGCGGCGGGAAAGTCGCCGGGCGAGGTCGCACTGCACTGGCCGGAACGGCGGATCCTGATGGTCGGCGACGCGGTGATCGGCAACCCGCCCGGTCGCTGCTCGCTGCTGCGCGAGCAGGTGATGGATGATCCGCCGAGGTTGCGGCGCAGCGTTGCCGCGCTGCTGGGGCTCGATTTCGACGCGCTGCTCGTCGGCGACGGCGTGTCCATCCTGGCCGGCGCGAAGGCGCGACTGGAGGAACTCGTGCGCGGGTTCCCGGCGGCGTCGTGAGCCGAACGCGGGGCAGATCGATCAATTCACGCTGGATCAAGGGAAACCGACAATGGAAGATCGCAGCATCCTCGACATCCTCACTCACGTCGGGACCGGCACGCTCACGACCGTCCTGCTGAAAAAAGGACTGCGCAACGTCTGGATGCGCGGCACGCGGCCGCTGCGTCCGGGCCAGGGACGCGTCGCCGGCAGCGCGTTCACGCTGCGCTTCGTCCCAGCCCGCGAGGATCTGGCGACGCCCGCGTCCTGGGCCAAGCCGATATCGACGCGCGCTGCGATCGAGGCGATGCCCGCCGGTTGCATCGCCGTCGTCGATGCGCGGGGCGTGACCGATGCAGGAATCTTCGGGGACATCCTCTGCGCGCGCATGCACAAGCGCGATGTCGTCGGACTGGTGACCGACGGGGTCGTGCGTGACGTGGAGGGCGTGCTTGCCTCGCGTCTGGCCGTCTGGTGCCAGGGGGTGGCGGCACCGCCGTCCGTGGCCGGCCTCACGTTCGTCAACTGGCAGGAGCCGATCGGCTGCGGGGGGGTCGCGGTGTTTCCCGATGACGTCGTCGTCGCGGACGAGGACGGCGCGGTCGTGATTCCCGCGGCGATGGTCGTGGAGGTGGCGTCGCTGGCGACCGAGCAGGAACTGCTCGAGCAATGGATCATGGACGAGGTGGGGAAGGGCGCCGCACTGCCCGGTCTCTATCCGCCCAACGACGAGAACAGGGCGCGTTTCGAGGCGTACCGGAGCGGGCGCAGCCATGCAAAGACGTAAGCTCGGGAACACCGGCTTCGAGGTTGCGCCGCTAGCATTCGGCGGCAACGTGTTCGGCTGGACCGCCGACGAGGCGACGTCGTTCCGCCTGCTCGATGCATTCGTCGACGCGGGATTCAACCTGATCGACACCGCGGACAGCTATTCCCACTGGGTGCCCGGGCACAAGGGTGGCGAATCCGAAACGGTCATCGGGCGCTGGATCGCGCAGCGCGGTCGTCACGACGATGTCGTCATCGCGACCAAGGTCGGATCGGGCCAGGACGTCGGCTACCGGTGCCTGCGCCGGGATTACATCATCCAGGCGGTCGAGGGGTCGCTGCGCCGCCTGAAGGTGGAGGCGATCGACCTGTACCAGTCGCACTGGGACGACGAGAAGACGCCGTTCGACGAAACCCTCGACGCCTATGCGCGCCTGATCGAGCAGGGCAAGGTGCGCGCGATCGGCGCGTCGAACCTCGGCGCAGCGCGCTTGCAGCAGTCGCTGGACGCCAGTGCGAAGCACGGGCTGCCGCGCTACCTGACGCTGCAGCCGCTGTACAACCTGTACGACCGCGATGCGTTCGAGGGGCCGCTCGCCGAGCTCTGCATCCGCGAGAACATCGCCGCCATACCCTATTACGCGCTCGCGGCGGGATTCCTCACCGGCAAGTACCGCTCCGAGGCCGATTCCGGGAAGAGTGCGCGCGGACCGGGGATGAAGAAATACCTGAACGCCAGGGGCCTGCGCATCCTCGACGCGCTCGACCGCGTCGCGCAGCGGGTCGGGGCGACGCCGGTGCAGGTGGCGCTCGCATGGCTGATCGCGCGGCCCGGTGTCACCGCCCCGATCGCCAGTGCGACATCGGTCGCGCAACTCGAGCAGTTGATCGCGGCGACGCGGCTCAGCCTCGACGCCGAGGCGATGCGCGCGCTCGACGAAGCGAGCGCGTAACCGGCGGTTGCGCACTGCGGGTGCACGGGCGCGCGCAATCCATTGGCCGTCGCCCAGAGGCGAGGGTCAGCCATTCGCCAGCGCGAAGCGGCCCGTCGAGCGCCTCAGCAACCACGACGCAATCGACAGGTTGACGAGATTCCAGGCGATGCCATTGAGGAACGCTGCGCGATAGGAGCCCGTGAGGTCGAAGATCGCGCCCGACATCCAGCCGCCCAGGGCCATTCCGAACAGCGTGGCCGTGATGACGATCGCGACGCGCGCCCCGGCCTCTGCCCGATCGAAGTATTCGCGGACGATGATCGCATACGAGGGCACGATGCCTCCCTGGAACAGGCCGAAGAGGGCAGAAATCACGTAAAGGGACACGAGGCCGTTGAACGGCAGGAACAGCAGCAGCGCCACGCCCTGCAGCGCGGAGCCGAGGAGCAGGGTTCGCAGACCGCCGATGCGATCGCAGATCCAGCCGAAGGCGAGCCGGCTGACGATCCCGCAACCCAGCATCAGCGACAGCATCTGCGCCCCCCGCGCGGGGCCGTAGCCCAGATCGCTGCAATAGGCGACCAGATGGACCTGGGGCATCGACATTGCGACGCAGCACGCGACGCCCGCCACGACCAGCAGGACCTGAAGCGCCCTGGGCGAGAGGTCGAGTCCCCGCGGCGAGCCCGGGCCCCGCATCGCGGCGCCGGGCGCGCCATCGTGCGTTGGCGGGTTCCTGCGCAGCAGCAGGGTCAGCGGAAGCATGGTCGCAAGGCAGAACGTGGCGATGCCGTAATACGTCTGCCGCCAGCCGGAGGTCTGGATGAAGTGCTCGACGACGGGAGGCCACAGCGTTCCGGCGAGATAGTTGCCGCTGGCGAAGATCGCCACGGCGATGCCCCGGCGACGCACGAACCAGAGGGAGACGTGGGCGAGCAGCGGCGAGAACGTGGCCGCGCTTCCGGCCCCGATCAGCAGCCCCTGTGCGAGCGTGTAATGCCAGAGGCTCGTTGCGGAGGCCGCGGCGGCATAGCCGAAGGCGAGTGCTATCGACCCGAGCGCGACGGGAAGCATGACGCCGCGGCGATCGGACATCCGCCCCAGCAGGATCCCCGACAGGCCGAAGCAGAGCATGGTCATCGTGTAGGGCAGCGAAGCCGCGCCCCTTGCGACGCCGAATTCGGCCTGCACGGCCGGCAGGGCGACGACGACCGACCACATGCCGACGCCGCCGATCGTCGACAGCGTGAGCGTCACGACGAGGCGCAGCCATGCCTGCGCCGACTCGACCTGGCTGAAATCTTTTGTACCCATGCAATTGGATTATCGCATCGAGCCGCCGGGCGGGCGGACCCCGCCGGCGGAGGAAAAAGCAGATTAGAATCCGGCGTTCCGGAAATCCACTTTCAAGAGGACAGGAGGGAGTACCGATGAATCGAACCTGGAAGTCGAACCGCAGGACGTTCCTCGTCACCGGTGCGGCGAGCGTGCTCGCTGCATCGCTGCCCCGCCATTCATTCGCTGCCGATCCGGTCAAGATCGGCCTGATCGTTCCCAAGACCGGGCCGTTCGCGTCGACGGGCAGGCAGGTCGAAGCGGCGTGCCGGCTGTACATGCAGAAGAACGGCGACAGCGCCGGCGGACGCAAGATCGACCTGATCGTTCGCGACGACACCGGTACGCAGCCCGAGCTCACCAAGCGCATCGCGCAGGAGCTGATCACCCGCGACCACGTCGCGGTCATCGCCGGCTTCGGGCTGACGCCGCTGGCGTTCGCGACGGCCCCGGTGGCGACCGAGGCCAAGGTGCCGATGATCGTGATGGCGGCGGCGACGACGGTGATCCCCCAGCGCTCGCCTTTCATCGTCCGCTCCGGCTTCACCGTCTCGCAAATAACTGCGCCGATCGCCGAGTGGGGCGCCAAGAACAAGATCTCGAAGGTCATGACGCTGGTCAGCGATTACGCGCCCGGCCTCGACTGCGAGAAGACCTTCGTCACCCGCTTCAAGGAGGCGGGGGGCACGATCGTCGAGTCGCTGCGCGCGCCACTCGCCAATCCCGAGTTCGCGCCTTACATCCAGCGCGTCAAGGATGCGAAGCCCGATGCGCTGTTCGTGTTCGTGCCCTCGGGTGCGGGCACGGCCGTGATGAAGTCGTTCGCAGAGCGTGGACTGAAGGAGGCGGGCATCCGGCTGATCTGCACCGGCGACGTCGTCGACGACGACATCCTCGATTCGATGGGCGACCCGGCGCTGGGCGCGGTCAGCTCGCACCACTATTCGGCGGCGCATCCGTCGCCCGAGAACAAGGCCTACGTCAGCGGATTCATGCAGGCCAACGGCGGCATGCGACCGAACATGCATTCGGTCGGGGGCTACGACGGCATGCACCTGATCTATGAAGCGCTCAATAAGACCGGCGGAGACACCAACGGCGAGAAACTGGTCGAGGCGATGAAAGGCATGTCGTGGACCAGCCCCAGGGGTCCGATGACCATCGACCCGGCAACGCGCGACGTCATCCAAACCGTCTACATCCGCAAGGTCGAGCGCGTCGACGGCCACCTCTGGAACGTCGAGTTCGACAAGATCGACAACGTGACTCCGGCGGGCTGACGTCACGATGGGGGCTCACCCGGGGTTGTGGCGGGAGCGGATTCCTCGGGTGGCCGCAGCTTGCGGAAAGTCGCGAGGAGCGCGAGGTCGTAGACAATCTTGAGCGCTCCCGCGACGATCAGCGGCCATCCGAACGCCGAGAAGCCGAGCAGCCAGCCCGCGATCAACGGGCTGGCGGACGAGGCGAGGCCGCGCGACACCGACGTGATGCTTGCCGCCGCGGCGCGCTCCGAAGGCGTGACGACGGCCATCACGTAGGAGTTGCGGGTCGGAACATCCATCTGCGATAGCGCGCTGCGCGCGAGCAGCAATGCGACGGCGAGCGCGAGCGTCGGCATCAGGGGCACGAGCAGAAGCAGCACGCTCGACGGCAGGTGCGTGAACACCATCGTGTTGACGAGCCCCAGCTTGCGCGCGATCCGCACCGCGACGACATAGGAAAGGGCCGAGAGGATCCCGGTCCAGAAGAAGATCGCTCCGACGGCCGCCACGGAAAGCCCGAATCGCCCGAGGAGCCACAGGGCGAGCATCGACTGCACGATGAAGCCGCCGGCGAAGGCGTCGAGGCTGAACAGCGCGGCAAGCGTCAGCACGATGCGGCGCGACGGTCCGAGCGCCGCGGCGCGATGACCGGAACTGCCGTCCGCGACCACGGACCCGCGCGGCAATGCGCGGTAGATCACGGCCGCGATGCACCCGAGGACGGCATAGAGCACGAACATCGCCTGCGACGCGATCGCGAGCGGTGCCCCGGTCGCCGCGACGTAGAGCTCAGGCGCTGCGGCGCACAGCGCGCCCGCCGCGCCGGCCAATGCGCCGACGAGGCTGTAGCGGGCGAAGAGGGCCGTACGCTGGCGATCCCCCGCGAACCTGGCAAGCGCCGCCTGCTCCAGCGGAAGGAAGACGCTGACGTCGCCGCTCGATGGATTGAGCGTCCCGATGATTGCGACGACGAGCAGCGGCCAGAAGCTGCCTGCCGTAGCGAGCCCGAGGCCCGTTGCCGTCATCAGCAGCGTTGCGCCGACGAGGAGTGTCCTGCTGCCGAACCGGTGCGCATGCAACCCGACGAGAAGGGTCGACGCAGCGGACCCCACGAGCGTCGACGTGGCGAGGATGCCGACATCCAGCGGCGAAAGCCCGCGCTGCAGCAGGTATGCCGGAAGCAGCAGGCTGACGTAGCCGTCGCCGAAGGCACGCAGGCCCCGCACCCACAGGATGCGTCGCGTACCGGCCTTCGAATGCGAGGAAACCGTGGAGGCGTCCAAGTTGACTCCCCTCCGGGCGCAGTGGCCCGATCAAGGAGCAGAGCTTGGACGTCGCTCGACGTCTTGGCGGGGAGTCTGCCTGGGGTCCCCGTGCGGCGTGCAATCCGCCCCAGCATAGCGAATCGCCGCGATGGACGTCAACGCCGTGCCGGGGCCGGAGGCGGGTCACCGGCACCGCCGTCGATCGTCGCGCCTCAGGGCAGGAGGTCGTAGGTGCGCAAGCCGTCGCGCGCGATCGCCGCGTGCTGCCAATGCGGATGCGCGAGCGTGCGCCGCAGATCGGCCCGGCCGGCATCCCATAGCGCCTCGATCGTCGCGCGGGAGAAATCGAAGTCCTTGGCGACGGTGGCGAAGTCGCTGCGGCGGTTGATCAGGTGCACGATCGAGATCTTGCGGCCCTGCGCGCGCCTCGCGAGCAGCCTCGCGCTCGGGTCCTCCCGCAGGCGCGCCGGCAGCATTTCGATCACCCGCCGCATCGCCTCGCGCAGTGCCTCGTCGTCCTTCGCCCGATTGGTGTTGAAGCGCGTCTTGCTCGAGTACTGGATGTCTTTCGAGCGCTCGAGCACCTCGTCGAGGGACTGCGGCATGCTGCCGCGCGCGCTGAAGAGGTCGATCTGGAACACCAGTGCATTGAGGTCGCTCCCGTCGTCCAGCACGTACCAGAGCGGCGAGTTCGACGCGAGCCCGCCATCCCAGTACCACGCGTCGCCGATCTGCACCGGGGGAAACCCCGGCGGCAGCGCGCCGCTCGCCATCACGTGCTGCGGCCCGATCCGCGTGCGCCCGTCGGCATTGTCGAAATACACCGAGTTGCCGCTCTGGACGTCGACGGCGCCGACGCTCAGGCGCATTGCGCCGGCATTGATCAGGTCGAAGTCGACCAGCTCGGCGAGCGTCCTCGCGAGCGGCGACGTGTCGTAGACGGACAGTGCCGCCTCGGCGCCGCGCGGAATCAGCACCGGCGACGGCACGCGAGGGACGAAGAAACCCGGGACCCCGAAGGTCGCGATCGCCGTCGTGCTCAGGCGGCTGAATGCGCGGCGCAGCGGATCGAGGGCGTGGGGAGGAACGAACGACATGCCCGAGGAGACGAGTTCCCAGAATCGCCGCAATTGCGCGACGCGATTCTCGGGGCGGTTGCCCGCGATCAGCGCGGCGTTGATCGCGCCGATCGAAACGCCGGTGACCCAGTCGGGGGCGAGGCCGCGTTCATGCAGCTCCTCGTACACGCCGGCCTGGTAGGCGCCCAGCGCGCCGCCTCCCTGCAATACCAGGACGGTGTGGCGGTGAGCGGGGATCGACGGTGGGGTGCGCGCGGTCATGATCAAACATGCAGGACGGCTCCGTCGGTATGAGCGGGGCCATGGCCGCTTGGTTCCGCGGGCCGGTGTAGTATGCTCGCGCCGCGGGCCGAAACCGGTCGTCACGACATTTTCGAACCATGGCGCTTCGATGGCGCAGGACATTGCCGGGGATTTCCAGGTGAGCTCGCGATGATCGGCAGCGTGATCGGTGTGCTGTTCGATGGTCTCGCCTACGGCAGCCTGCTGTTCATCATCGCCGTCGGTCTGTCGGTCACGCTCGGGCTGATGAACTTCGTGAATCTCGCCCACGGCGCGCTGGCGATGATCGGCGGGTACGTCTGCGTGGTCGCGATGACGCACCTCGGCGTTCCGTTCCTCGCGACGCTGCCGATCGCCTTCGTCGCTTCGGCCGTCGTCGGCATCGTGCTGGAGCGCACGCTCTACCAGCGCCTGTACAAGGCGAGTCCGCTCGACCAGGTGCTGTTCTCGATCGGTCTGGTGTTCATCTCGATCGCGGTGGCGACCCGCATCTTCGGCTCGTCGCAGCAGCCGGTGAACCTGCCGTCGTACCTGCAGGGCCAGGTCCACATCCTGATCCACGATTTCGGCGTTTACCGGATATTCCTGATCGTGGTCGTCGCCGTCCTGACCCTGGGGCTGCAGTACATCCTCGAGCGCACGCGCTTCGGAAGCCGGGTGCGCGCCAGCGTCGACAATGCCACCGCGGCCGCCGGGATGGGGATCAACGTCAACCGCGTCTTCGCGCTGACCTTCGCGCTGGGTTCCGGACTCGCGGGGCTTGGCGGGGCGCTGGGCATCGAGGTGCTGGGGCTCGATCCGAACTTCCCGCTCAAGTATATGGTGTATTTCCTGCTCGTCGTCAGCGTCGGTGGCACGGGCACGATCAAGGGTCCGCTCATCGCTGCGCTGATACTCGGGGTGTTCGACGTCGCCGGCAAGTACTACGTGCCCGAAGTCGGCGGTTTCGTCATCTATGCGCTGATGGTGCTGCTGCTGATCCTGTTCCCGGCCGGCCTTTACGGGCGCAAGACGTGACCGACCCGGCGACTCCCGCGATGCCGCTGGGCGTTGCGACCGGCGCCGTCAGGTTGCCGGACGGGCGCTGGCGGCCGCTGGAGCTCGCGTTCTGGCTGCTGCCGGCGATTGGATTCTTCGCGTTTCCGGATTATCGGGTGCTGGGCAGCCAGATCCTGATCACGGGCCTGTTCGCGGTCTCGCTCGACCTGATCCTCGGCTACGCAGGCATCGTCTCGCTCGGGCATGCAGCGTTCTACGGCATCGGCGCTTACACCGCGGGACTGCTCGCGGTGCACGGGTGGCACGAGCCTGTCTCGGGGCTGATCGCCGCGGCGGGGGTCGCGGCGGTCGCGGGGTACCTGGTGAGCTTCCTGGTCGTGCGCGGCAGCGACCTGACCCGCCTGATGGTCACCCTCGGCATCGGGCTGATGCTGTTCGAGGCGGCGAACAAGGCATCGTCGATCACCGGGGGCGTCGACGGGCTGTCCGGCGTGACGATCAGCAAGATCCTGGGAGTATGGGATTTCGACCTCGGCGGCCGCACGGCTTTCGTCTATGCGCTGGTCGTCGTGTTCCTGGTGTTCCTGCTGGTGCGCCGGCTGGTTGCTTCGCCGCTGGGCCTGAGCCTGCGCGGCATACGCGAGGGCGGCAAGCGGATGCCTGCGATCGGCGCGCCGGTGCCGAGGCGCCTGCGGACGATCTTCACGATCGCCGCCGCGATCGCGGGCGTGGCCGGCGGATTGATCGCCCAGACGACACAGTTCGTCGGCATCGACGCATTGAGCTTCCAGCGCTCGGCCGAACTGATGATCATGCTGGTGCTCGGCGGGGCCGGACGTCTCTACGGCGGCCTGGTCGGCGCCCTGGTGTTCATGGTCGCGCAGGATTACCTGTCGGGAATCGATCCGGTCTACTGGCAGTTCTGGCTCGGCTTCTTCCTGGTGCTGATCGTTCTGTTCGCGCGCGGCGGCATCCTCGGCGGCCTCGACTCCCTGCGCGAGCGCTTGCGCGGAGCGAAGCGATGAGCGCGGCGCTGCGCACGCAGGGGCTGTCCAAGCGCTGGGGTGCTTTCAATGCGAACACCGACATCTCGCTCGCTTTCCAGCCCGGCGCGCGCCACGCGCTGATCGGTCCCAACGGCGCCGGCAAGACGACGTTCATCAACCTGCTGACCGGGGTATTCCCGCCGACGGCGGGCGAGGTCTTCCTGGGCGAGGAGAACATCACCTCGCTGCCGCAGCACGAGCGCGTCAAGCACGGGATGACGCGCACGTTCCAGATCAACACGCTGTTCCCGGATTTGACGGTGCTCGAATCCGTGGTGCTTGCGATCTGTGAACGCCAGGGTCGCGCCGCCATCTGGAACCAGACGGTCGCGAAGCAGCGCGAGGCGGTCGACGAGGGCTGCGCGCTGCTCGAGACGCTGCGGCTCACCGCCGAGCGCAACGGCTTGACGCACAACCTCGCCTACGGCAAGCAGCGCCTGCTCGAGATCGCGCTGGCGCTTGCCACGCGTCCGCGCATCCTGCTGCTCGACGAGCCCGCTGCTGGCATTCCTTCGAGCGAAAGCGCCGAGCTCTTCAGCGTCATCTCCAGCCTGCCGCGCGACGTCACGATACTGTTCATCGAGCACGACATGGACCTCGTATTCCGCTTTGCCGAGCGCATCACGGTGCTCGTCGGCGGAAAGGTGCTGACCGAGGGTGCGCCCGCGGAGATCGCTGCCGATCCGCGGGTCAAGGAGGTCTACCTCGGCGAGGCACAGCATGGCTGAGCTGCTCGCGCTCGATGGCGTGACGGCGGGGTATGGCGCTTCGGTCGTCCTGGAGAACATCGGATTCACGCTGGAGGCGGGCGAGAGCATGGCACTCCTCGGGCGCAATGGAGTCGGCAAGACGACCCTGCTGGTGACGCTGATGGGATTGACCCGCGTCCATCGCGGCACGCTGCGCTGGCGCGGCGGCGACCTCGCCGCGCTGCCGACCCATCGGCGCGCGGCGGCGGGACTGGGCTGGGTGCCGCAGGAGCGGTACATGTGGCCATCGCTTACCATCGAGGAGCACCTGACCGCCGTTGCCCGTCCTGGTCGCTGGACGCTCCAGAAGATCTACGAAATCTTTCCGCGCCTCGCGGAGCGCCGCGCCAACCGGGGCAACCAGCTTTCGGGCGGCGAGCAGCAGATGCTTGCGATCGCCCGCGCGTTGATCGTCAATCCGAGCCTGCTGCTGCTCGACGAGCCGATGGAGGGCCTTGCGCCGATCATCGTCCAGGAGCTGATGCGAGTGATACGCAATCTGGTGACCGACGGCGGCATGGCGGTCATCGTCGTCGAGCAGCACGCCAAGCTCGCGCTGTCGCTGACCCGCAAGGTGCTGGTGCTCGACCGTGGACGCATCGTCCACCGCAGCCCGAGCGATGCGCTGCTGCAGGACCCCGACACCCTGCATCGCCTGGTCGCGGTGTCCTGACAGCGGCGCCGCTTCGGCAGCGCCGGTACTCAGTAGCGCTTGTCGATGGTTCCGGCCGACGCCGGAATCGCCGACGCGGGCGCTGCGGCGTTGCTGAGGTAGCGCGTCGCGAGCTTCCAGCCGTCGCCGTCGCGCTTCCAGCAGTCGACGATGAACAGCCCCTGCGCCGCACCGGACGCAGGCGTGGGCGCGGGAACCTGGCGGAAGCTCACGATCGCGACGCTGCCGAAATCGTGGACCGCCATCTGGTCGATCGACGTCTCCGTCCGATTCGCCATTTCCTGACCGATCCAGTCGGCGCGGGGCACCGGCGTTCCGGGCAGCGAGCCTGCGCGCATCTCGAAATCCGCCTCCAGCGTCTGATCGATCGCCCTGGCGTCATGCGCGGCGAGATTCGAAGCGAGCCCGGTCTCGAGCTCGTAGAAGATCTTCACCAGCCGCGTGACCGTGGGGATGCGGCCGGGCGACTGCCCTGGCTGGGCCGCGGCCGGGAATGCAAGGCACGCAGCGAGGACCCCTGCCAGCAAGGTCGGCAGCGGGCTCGTCGGCCTGCGGGCGACGTCTTCTGCGAGTGTCATCCGGGGTGGGACAGGAAAGCGGCGGGGAGGTTCGTCGCGCCGGATGGGATCGCTGCGGCCCACCCGGTGCGCCGCGGGCGCGATCGAGCCGCGCCCGCTTCGACAGGCGTCAGTATTGCATCGAGCAATAGCCACCCGAGGCGTTCACCCAGTTCTGCTGGATCAGGTACTGCCGCGAACCGAGGGTCACGTTGTACTTGGCCCCGTTCGACGCCGTGGATTCGGTGCCGAAGGTCCACGCGCATTTGTCGGCGTTCTCGTAGCCGCGGCTGTCGTACCAGGCATTGAGGTCGGGGTCGGTCACCGCTTCCTCGAGCTCGTGGGCGATGATGCTCGCCATGCCGTCGGCACCCGCGTTGCCGTTCGGGCCGGTGGTCTGCGCTTCGCACGCGCTCGGGCAGCGGTCGGGATTGCCGACGAACGAGTACTTGATGTCGGTGCCGCCGATGGTCGCGTGCGTGTGCCAGCCGCAGTACTGCGTGCAGAACCCCGAGCTCGCGGTGACGTCCGCGGACGTCAGCACGAAGTAGACGGCGTTCGGGTCCTTGGGCAGCCCTCCGGTGATTGCGTTCGCGACTACCGTCTGGATCTGCGCGTCGGACAGCGAGGTTCCCTGCGAGTAGCTGTCGTTTTTCGACCCGCTGAGCGTCACCGAGTTCTTTACGTGGTTGTTGCTTCCATCGTAATAGGTGGTGTTGATGTTGAAGTACGGCGATCCGCCCAGCGTGTTGCCGAGATCGGAGAGGATCGTGACGGCCGAGTTGCCGCTCCAGTTGCCGTACCAGATGTAATACACGTTGGTCGTCGACCCATTGAGCACCGGCCCACCGTGGTAGCCGATGCCGTTGCTGGTCTTCTGCGGCCGGGCTGCCCGCGCCTGTCCCGTGGCGCTCGCGTTGTCGGTGCCGGGCGCCGGGCGTTCACCCCAGCCCTTGCCGGTGGGCACCAGGTCGTCGCCCGCCGCGGGCGGCCGGACCGAACCTGCCCAGGCGCTGGTCGCGATGGCGGCGGCGAGGCACGAGACTGCAAACATCGAGAGTGTGGTGCGGCGCATCTTTGGATTTCCCCTGTGGTTTTGCTGCAGTTTCCCTGTGGTTTCGCGGCGGCGCCCCGGCGGCCTTGCCGCGGCGGCGCAGTCGTTCCCGTCGCCCTGCATCGAAGCTCAGGACTTGCGTGAACACCGAACGACTATGCGGGACGCGCGCAGAGCGAAGCAAGGCCGTCCGGCGGACGGCGGGCAGGCGAGGGCACGCCGCGTTGCAGCGAAGAGACGCTGCGGCGGATGCGTGCAGTCAGTTCGCCGGAAGCCGGCTCGCCGCCATTCCCATTCCCTGCGCCCGCAAGGCGTCGAGGCTGGCGCCCATCGTCAGCGCCTGCGGATCGACCTTCAGGTGGAGCAGCGCGGCCCGGCCGCAGGCGAGCGCGCGCTCGAAGGCCGGCGCGAATCCATCGGTCGTGGCCACCGTCTCGCCCAGCGCGCCATGGGCGCGCGCCAGCGCCTCGAAGTCGGGGTTGACGAGGCCAGTGCCGAAGACGCGCGACGGGTAGTTGCGTTCCTGATGCATGCGGATTGTGCCGTACATGCCGTTGTCGACGACGACAAACACGATTGCCAGGCCGTACTGGACCGCGGTCGCAAGCTCCTGCCCGTTCATCAGGAAACAGCCATCGCCGTTCCACGAAACGACGCTGCGCCCCGGATGCACGAGCTTGGCCGCGATTGCAGCAGGAACGCCGTAGCCCATCGATCCCGAGTAAGGTGCGAGCTGGTTGCGGAATCGCCGATAGCGGTAGACCAGATGCATCCAGGTCGCGAAGTTGCCGGCGCCATTGGTGACGATCGCATCGTCGGGCAGGCGCTCGTCGAGCCAGCGCACGATCTGCCAGAGATCGACCGCGCCGGGAACCGGCCGCGGCGCGCGCCAGGCCTCGTAGTCGGCGTGCGCGGCACCGGGCGAGGCGTCAGCCGACGCCATCGCGGGTCGTGCCGCGCGGGGGTCGATCGCGGCGAGGAATGCGCCCGGCGTCGACGCGATCGCGAGCGCCGGCTGATAGACGCGGCCCAGCTCGTCGGCACCGGGGTGCACGTGGATCAGCGCCTGTCGCGGCGACGGAACGTCGACCAGCGTATAGCCGGAGGTCGTCGTTTCGCCGAGGCGCTCGCCGATCACCAGTAGCACATCGGCGTCGCGCACCCGTGCCGCCAGCGTGGGGTTGATGCCGATCCCAACGTCACCCGCGTAGTTCGGGTGGCGATTGTCGAAGAGGTCCTGATGCCGGAAAGCGCAGGCAACGGGCAGCCCGGCATCCTCGGCAAAGCGGGCGAGGGCGGCGCAGGCGGCGGCGTCCCAGCGGCTGCCGCCGACCAGCACCAGCGGCTGCCTTGCAGCGCGCAGAAGGTCCTGCGCAGCGACGACATCCGCGTGGGGTGCCGCGGCCGCGGTCGCGGCGACGAAGGGCGCGTCGCGCACGTCGGCGCGCGCGGTGAGCATGTCCTCGGGCAGCGCCAGCACGACCGGCCCGGGGCGGCCCGACATCGCAACCCGGTAGGCGTGCGCGACGTATTCGGGAATGCTCTCGGGGCGGTCGATCTGCGCCGCCCATTTGGCGACGCTGCCGTACATCCGGCGGTAGTCGATTTCCTGGAAAGCCTCGCGGTCGACCATGTCGCCGCCGACCTGGCCGACGAACACGATCATCGGGGAGGAGTCCTGCGCGGCCGTATGGATGCCGACTGCCGCATTCGACGCGCCCGGGCCGCGCGTGACGAAAGCGATCCCCGGACGGCCGGTCAACTTGCCGTAGGCTTCCGCCATGTAGGACGCGCCGCCTTCCTGGCGGCAGACGACGAAGCGCAGGCGGTCGGCGGCGTCGTGGAGCGCGTCGAGGACGGCGAGATAGCTTTCGCCGGGAACGCCGAATGCATGGGTGGTCTCCTGCGCCAGCAGGCTGGCAACCAGGATCTCGCCTCCGGTGCGTGAAGCCATCGCGATCTCTCGGGAAAGGAGCCGCAGATTTTACGCGAGCGGCCGATCCATGGCCCTATAATCGCGGCGTTCGAATCCCGTGGGTGTGCACATGCAGCTCGATCAGCTCGTGAATGACGCGTTGATGTTCGCGGCCGGAGCGCTCCTGCTGGTGCTGATCGCGCAGTTCTTCGGCACGCCGCGGCGCCAGGGGCTGTTGCCGATGCTGGTCGTCGTGGCGGCAGGCGTCGGCGGGCTCTGGCTGCTCGATCACTACTCGATCTCGATCAAGTCGGGGCTGCTCGCAACGATCCTGCGCGAAACCGCGCTGGCGCTCGTCGCCTTCGGCACGTTCCAGATCGTCGTCCGCTTCGTGTTCCAGACGCTGCTGGCACGCCGCGGCATCCCGCGCATCCTCGATGAATTCGTCATCGCGCTGTCGCTGGTCGGCTATGCGATCTTCCGGCTCAACGCCGTCGGGGTCAATCTCGCCGGACTGATCACGACCTCCGCGGTCCTGACCGGCGCGCTCGCGTTCTCGGCGCAGGCGACGCTGGGCAACCTGTGGGGCGGGATCGCGCTGCAGCTCGAGAAGACCTGCCGGGTCGGCGACTGGGTCCGCATCGACGACCTGACGGGGCAGGTCGTCAGCATCCGCTGGCGCCACATGGCAATCGCGACACCGCAGCACGAGACCATCGTCATTCCGAACGCGATGCTGATGAACAACAAGGTGACCGTGGTCGCGCGGCACGGCGAGGAGCGCACCGGCTGGATTCGGGCGGTGCCATTTCAGGTCGGGTTTTCGCATTCGCCGGCGAGCGTCGTCGACGTCGTCGCCAGGGCGCTCGCGCAGGCGGACATGGAGTTCGTCGCCAAAGACCCGGCGCCGCGGGTCGTCTGCACGGATTTCAAGGACAGCGGCATCGAGTACGCGGTCCGCTACGACCTGACCGATGTCGCACACTTCTGGAGGGGCGACTCGATCATCCGGCTCCACGTCTACGCTGCGCTGAAGAGGGCCGGCTTCGACATGCCGTTCCCGCACCGCGTCGTCGAGATGCGCAGCGATGCGCGCAGCGAAGCCGCAGCGCTGGAGATCGAGCATCGCGAGGCGGCGCTTGCGACGATGGACCTCTTCGCATCCCTGACCGCCGTCGAGCGCGCGGCGCTGGCGCGCGAGCTCACGACGTCCCTCTATGCAGGCGGGGACACGGTCTGCCGCGCCGGCGAGCCCGCGGACTCGCTCTATCTGCTTGCCCGCGGTCGGGTCGACATCGTCGGGACCGACGCCGGCGGCCAGCCTCATCGGTTCGCGACGCTCGATGCGCCTGCGTACTTCGGCGAGATGGGGTTGCTGCTCGGGCAACCGCGCGCGGCGACCGTCGTGGCGATCGGCGAGGCGCTGTGCTACCGCCTCGACAAGCGGGGCTTCGACGGCATCATCCGTGCCCGACCTGAACTTGCCGAACTGCTCGCCAAGGTCCTGGCCCAGCGCCTGGCCGCCAACGATGCCACCTTGCATGCACTCGACGCCGAGGCGCGCGCAAGGCACGGGATCGGCCGCGCCAAGGACCTGATGAACAGGATCCAGCAGTTCTTCGGTCTCGCAGGCTGACGCCGAAATCCGCGGCGCAGCCTTCGCGCGGCGCCGTGCGGGTCAGCGTCCGCCGACGATGTCCTCGCGCGTCAGCAGGAACACGCTGTCGGTCGATGACGCGGTCTCGAGCCAGACGAAAGGCATCCGCGGAAAGGCGGCTTCGGTTGCATCGCGATTGTGGCCGATCTCGACGATCAGCAGGCCACGCGGCTCGAGGAAGCGCGGCGCGGACGAGAGGATCGTGCGCACCGCGTCGAGCCCGTCGTCGCCGCCTGCGAGGGCGAGCGTCGGCTCGTGCCGGTACTCGCGGGGCAGCGCGGCCATCGCGCGTGCGGTGACGTAAGGCGGGTTGCTGACGATCAGGTCGTAGGATTTCCCCGGCAGGTTGTCGAACAGGTCCGACCGGATCAGGTTGATCCTGTCGGCGAGGCCGTACTCGCTGACATTGCGCTGGGCGACGGCGAGCGCATCGGAGGAAATGTCCGCGGCATCGACGTCGGCCGACGGGAATGCGTGGGCGAGCAGGACGGCGAGGCAGCCCGAACCGGTGCAGAGGTCGAGCACCGACCGGATGGCTTGCGGATCGGGAATGAACGGCGCGAGCTCGTCGGGCAGCAGCTCGGCGATGAACGACCGCGGAACGATCACGCGATCGTCGACGTAGAAGCGAAAATCGCCGAGCCATGCCTCGTGCGTCAGGTAGGCGGCGGGCACGCGCTCCTCGATGCGGCGCGTCATCAGCGCGGCGAGCTCGGCGCGTTCGGCGGCAGTGAGCCTCGCATCGAGGAACCGATCGAGGAGGTCGAGCGGCAGATGCAGCGCATGCAGCAGCAGGTACGCCGCTTCGTCGTAGGCGTCGGCAAAGCCGTGTCCGAAAGCGAGCTTCGCCTGGGTGAACCGCGACACGGCAAACCGCAGCCAGTCTCGCAGCGACTCGAGTTCGGGCGGCGCGTTCATGACGGTGGCGAAAGCAGGCTGCGGAGCAGCGAACGGTAGATCGCCGCGAGCGACTCGAGATCGGACGCGAGCACGCGCTCGTCGAGCTTGTGGATCGTCGCGTTCACCGGACCGATTTCCACCACTTCCGGGCAGATTCGCGCAATGAAACGCCCATCCGAGGTGCCGCCTGCGCAGGACAGCTCGGGCGAGATGCCTACCACCTCGCGTATCGACCGGGCGGCCAGATCGACGAGCCTGCCGCGCGGCGTGAGGAAGGGCTCGCCGTGCCCCGTCCACGCGATCGCGTAATCGAGGCCGTGGCGATCGAGCACGGCGGTCAGCCGGGCCGCGAGCGAATCGCGCGTGCTCGCCGTCGAATAGCGGAAATTGAACATGGCCTCCAGCGTCCCCGGGATCACGTTGCCGGCGCCGGTGCCGGCATGGACGTTGGAGACCTGGAACGAGGTGGGCGGGAAATACGCGTTGCCGTCGTCCCAGTGCATCGCGGCCAGCTCGGCGAGCGCCGGGGCGGCGAGGTGGATCGGGTTGCGCGCCAGCTGGGGGTAGGCGATGTGGCCCTGGATCCCCTTGACGGTCAGGGTGCCGGAGAGCGTCCCGCGGCGGCCGTTCTTGATGGTGTCACCCAGCCTGGCCTCGGACGACGGTTCGCCGACGATGCAGTAGTCGATCGAGGTGCCGGCTTTCGCCAGCCGCTCGACGACGCGAACGGTGCCGTCGACCGACGGCCCTTCCTCGTCGGAGGTGATCAGCAGTGCGATCGATCCCGCGGGCCGCGGGCAGTCGGCGAGGAACCCTTCGACCGCGACGACGAATGCCGCGAGCGAGCCTTTCATGTCGGCGGCACCGCGCCCATACAGGTAGCCATCGCGCACGACCGGGGCGAACGGATCGCTCGCCCATTGCGCTGGCGGACCGGTCGGGACCACGTCGGTGTGGCCGGCGAGGCAGACCAGCGGCTTCGCGTCGCCGCGCCGCGCCCAGAGATTGGTGACGCCATTGTCGACGAAGGATTCGCAGCGGAATCCGACCGCGGCCAGCCGCTCGGCCAGCAGGGCCTGGCAACCCGCATCGTCGGGCGTCGTCGAGCGCCGCTCGATCAGTTCACGTGCCAGGGCGAGCGTCGGAGTCGCGGCGATGTCCATGCGGCGATGGTAGCAAATGCCACCGGCGCCGCAGCGGCGAAACTGCGCAATGCCCGGTGCCGCGCCCGCAGCGCGCGGGAGCCGCGCGGGAGCCGCGCGATCCGATCGCTAGCTCGAGCGCTCCAGCATCTCGGGGCTGATCGTCATCGCGGCGAAGTCGGCCCCGCCGCGCCGTGACTCGGACGCACCCGCCGTGCCGCCGGTCTCGACGCGCTCGGTCGGCGTATTCTGGTTGATCAGCCATGCGAGGTTGGTCGGGGAGTCCGAAGCGATCATCGCCTCGTCGTAGCTGATCCGCTGGTCGAGGTACAGCCTGGACAGCGCCTGCTCGAAGGTCTGCGACCCCGGGTAGAGCGACTGCTCCATGGCTTCCTTGATCTGGGTGAACTCGCCGCTCTTGATCAGCTCGGCGATCAGCGACGTGTTGAGCAGGATCTCGACTGCCGGCTGCTGCGTGCCGTCGACGGTGCGGACCAGCCGCTGCGAGACGATCGCGCGCAGGCCGATCGAAAGGTCGGACAGCACCGCCGAGCGGGCATCGTGAGGGAACATGTTGATGATCCGCGACAGCGCGTGGTAGCTGTTGTTGGCGTGGATCGTCGACAGGCAGAGGTGCCCGGTCAGCGTGTGCAGCAGCGCCGACTGCATCGTCTCCTTGTCGCGGATTTCGCCGATCATGATCAGGTCGGGCGCTTCGCGCAACGCGTTCTGCAGCGCCATCTGGTAGTTGTGCGTGTCGATGCCGATTTCGCGCTGGTTGACCAGGCTCTGCCGGTGGTCGAACAGGTATTCGATCGGATCCTCGATCGTCAGGATGTGCCCGGTGCGGTTGCTGTTGCGATGGTCGATCATCGCGGCCAGCGTCGTCGATTTGCCCGAGCCGGTTGCGCCTGCGACGAGGACCAGGCCGCGCTTGGCCATCACCAGATCGAGCAGGACCGGCGGCAGCTTCAGCGCCTCGAACGGCGGCACGTGGCTGCGTACGTAGCGGATGACCAGCGAGATCGAGCCGCGCTGGCGGAAGATGTTGATCCGGAAATTGCCGACGGCCCGGTCGAGATGCGAGAGATTCATCTCGCGCTCGTTCTCGAACTCGCGTGCCTGCTCCTTGGTCATCAGGTCGTACGCGATCCTGCGCACGGTCTCGACATCCATCTTCTGTGTCGACACCGGCATGACCACGCCGTTGACCTTGAGGTTGATCGGCGCCCCGCAGGAAATGTAGAGGTCCGACGCCTGCTTGTCGGCCATCAGCTTGAACAGTCGGTCGAGGTACATCGCATCCTTTCCGGGCTAGAATGACGCCTCGCATCGCGGCGCCGCCACCGCAGCACCTATGATGATGTCATGAGACGCCGCGGCTCGCCAGCCTGCCATCCGACGCCCCGGAACCGGGGCCGCACGCCCCGCGGGGCGCCGCCGGTCGAGCCAACCTGTACGCTTCAATAAACCCGATCCATCATTCAAGCAAGTTCCATGCTCGCCATCATAGGGGGTACCGGCCTGACGCGGCTCTCGACGCTCGCCGTTGCCCACCGGGAAGTCATCCGTACGCCGTATGGAGAACCGTCGTCTGCGCTCGTCGTCGGCGAGCTCGCCGGACGGCGGGCGATTTTCCTCGCGCGCCATGGCCATGGCCACACGATCCCGCCGCACCGCGTCAATTACCGGGCCAACCTCTGGGCGCTCAAGCAGCAGGGGGCGACAGCGATACTTGCGGTCGCATCCGTCGGGGCGATCCGTGGCGCCGGGCCGGGTGACCTGGTCCTGCCGCAGCAGCTGATCGACTACACCTGGGGTCGCACGCAGACGTTCTTCGACGGCAACGGCGCGCAGGTCGTTCACGTCGATTTCACGCGTCCCTATTCCGACGAACTGCGCTCGATCTGCCTGGCCGCGGCACGCGACGCCGGAGTTCCGCTGGCGGACGGGGGGGTCTACGGCGCCGTTTCCGGTCCTCGGCTCGAGACCGCTGCCGAGATCGACCGGATGGATCGCGACGGTGCGACGCTGGTGGGCATGACCGGGATGCCCGAGGCGGGGCTGGCGCGCGAGCTGGGGCTCGATTACGCCTCGGTCTGTGTCGTGGTCAACCATGCGGCGGGCCGCGGCGACAGTACGGCGCAGGTGTCGCTCGAGGGAATCGCGCGGGTTCTCGAAACGGCGATGGACAAGGTGCGAACGCTGCTGGAGCACGTGATCGTGCGCATTCCTGCGGCTCCGTCCGGCACCGGGCGCGAGGAGGCGCCCGATCCTGCTTCCGACGTGGAGGATGCGCGATGATCCGCAACGTGTTGCGAATGGGCGACCCGCGGCTGCTCGCGCGCTCGCAGGAGGTCGAGCGCGCCGATTCGCCCGAGATCGCGGCGCTGCTCGTCGACATGCTCGACACCATGCGCGCGCAGAACGGAGCGGGGCTCGCGGCGCCCCAGATCGGCGTCGGACTGCGGGTGGTCATCTTCGGCGTCGAGCGCAATCCGCGCTATCCCGACGCAGAGCCCGTGCCTTATACCGAGATCGTCAATCCGGTGGTCACGCCGTTGAGCGCGACGATGGAAGAGGGCTGGGAGGGCTGCCTGTCGGTCCCCGGACTGCGCGGCGTCGTCGCGCGCCATGCGCGCATCCACTATCGCGGGCTCGATCCGCAGGGCCGGGTGATCGATCGCATTGCGGAGGGATTCCACGCCCGGGTGGTCCAGCACGAGTGCGATCACCTCGATGGCATCCTCTATCCGATGCGCATCCGGGATTTCTCGCGTTTCGGATTCACCGAGGAACTGTTCCCCGGGGTCGACGTCGCCGACGAGTAGGCGGCTCCGCCGCATCCGCGCAGCCGCATCGAAGCGAGCGTGGCGCACCACGCTCGCGGGCACCGGCCGCATCCGCCGCGACGAGCTCAGACCCGCAGCTGCTCGTAGAGCGCCGTCTCGAGGCGCAGCAGCGCCTGCTCGTCGTGCAGCTTCGCGCCGCCGATCAGGAACACGTCCTCGGCACGCTCGCCGAGCGTGTTGATCCTCGCGCTGACGACGTCGATGTTCGCCTGCGCCAGCGCATAGGCGATGCGCGCGAGCAATCCGGGGCGGTCGCCGGCGACGATCTCGAGGATGAAATGCGTGCCCTTGTCGTCGGGGAAGATCTGCACCTCGGGCGTCAGCGGGAAATGCCGCAGCTGGCGCGAGATGCGTCCGGCCTCGGGCGGCGTCAGCGGCTCGGGCGAGGCGAGCGCTTGCGCAAGCTCGTATTCGACGTACTGGATGGTTTCGCGATACGAGGCGTTCGGATTGGCAGGGTCGTGGACGGCGAAGGTGTCGAGCGCATAGCCGTTTCGGGTCGTATGCACCTTGGCGTCGAGGATCGACAGGCCGGCGCGACCGAAGAACCCGCAGATGCGCGCGAAAAGCGCCTTCTGGTCGGGGAGATAGACGAGAGCCTGCAGGCCCGCTCCGTCGCGTGCGAGCCGCACCTTGACGACGGGCTCGCTCCTGTCGACGCGCCAGTGCAGGTGCCGCGCATGCCAGGCGATCTCGTCGGCCGTGTGCCGCTGGAAATACGTGATGTCGAGCCCGCGCCAGAGGCGGTCTTCGGCGCCTTCCGGCACCGCGTACAGGCGCAGCAGGCGCTGCGCCTCGCGCTGCCGCAGCTCGATGCTGTCGGCGACCGTGCGCTGCGCGCTGCCGCCGGCAAGCACGCTTCGGGTCGCCTTGTAGAGATCCTCCAGCAGCTTGCCCTTCCACGCGTTCCAGACACTGGGGCTGGTCCCGCGGATGTCGGCGACGCTCAACAGGTAGAGGGCCGAGAGCGCCCGCTCGTTTCCCACCCTCTTGGCGAACGCCTCGACGACCTCGGGATCGGTGATGTCCTGCTTCTGCGCGGTCGACGACATCGTCAGGTGCTCGCCGACCAGCCAGGCGACCAGCTCGCCATCCTCGTCGGGCATCCCGTGCTGACGGCAGAACCGGCGCGCTTCGCGCGCGCCCAGGATGGAGTGGTCTCCGCCGCGACCCTTGGCGATGTCGTGGAACAGGCCCGCGAGGTACAGGACCTCCTTGCGCTCGAAGTCGGCGATCAGCCGCGAGCACAGCGGATACTCGTGCGCGTGCTGCGCCTCGGTGAACCGGCGCAGGTTGCGGATCACCATCAGGATGTGCTCGTCGACCGTGTAGACATGGAACAGGTCGTGCTGCATCTGGCCGACGATGCGGCCCCATGCGGGGAGGTACCTGCCGAGGATTCCGTACAGGTTCATCCGCCGCAATGCGTGCGTGAGGCCGCGCGGCTCGCGGAACATCTGCAGGAAGCGTGCGCGATGGGCGGGCTCGCGGCGGAAGGCAGCATCGAGGCGGTGCCGGCTGCGCCACAGCCCGCGCAGCGTCCGCGCGGTCATGCCGCGAAGCTCGGGATGGCGCTGCACGGTCAGGGACGCATCGAACATCGCGCCGGGACGCCGCTCGAACAGGGATTCGTCGCGAACATCGAGAAGCTCGTCGACGCGCTGGAAATCGTCATCGATCGCCACCGGCGCCGTGGCGGCCGGATACAGCCATGCGTGCAGATTCTGGAGGAGCAGCGTGTTGACCTGGCGTACGACCTTGGCCGCGCGGTAATAGCGCTGCATCAGCTGCTCGCTCGCGCGGCGCCCCGGCTTGTCGACCAGGGAGAATTCGCGCGCCAGCGCCGCCTGCAGGTCGAAGACGAGTCGATCCTCGCGCCTCCCGGCGAGGTAGTGCAGCCGCGCCCGCAGCGCGCCGATCGTGCGTTCCTGCCGCGCCGCCGCCTGCGCCTCGGCTGCCGTCATCAGACCGTTCTTCGCGAGTTCGCCCCAGGTGCGCCCGAGACCGGACGCACGGGCGATCCAGATCACCGTCTGCAGGTCGCGCAGCCCCCCGGGACTCTCCTTGACGTTGGGCTCGAGGTTGTAGGCGGCGTCGTGGTATTTCAGGTGTCGCTGCTGCTGCTCGAGGGTCTTGGCCGCATAGAAAGCCCGCACGTCGAGCGACGCCGCAAACTCCTTGCGGAATTCGTCGTAGAGACTGGGCGAGCACGCGAGCTGGCGGTGCTCGAGCAGGCTGGTGCGGATCGTCGTGTCTGTCGCCATCTAGGCCACGCATTCCGCCACCGTCCGCACCGCATGCGAGAGCTCGACGCCGAT
>DATIQL010000114.1:0-2038 GCA_035470905.1 Casimicrobiaceae bacterium | reverse complement strand
ATCAGGATGGTTTCGTGCTCGCCCGCGAGCGAGGCCATCACCTGCACGACGCGCGAATCGCGCGCACGGGCCTTGCGTTCGAGCCGCGTCAGCAATGAGACATTGTCCGCGTCCTGCAGGCTCATCACCGGGTCGGCGCCTCCATAGAGCTGGCACGATTCCGCCCGGCGCCCGAGCGGCGCCGATGCCGACTGGCCCTGGCGCCCGATCGCGCGGACGGCGACCGCCGCCTCGTGCAGTGCGGACGACGAGATGTCGTCGGAGTAGGCGAATGCCTGCTTGTCCCCGCTGACGGCCCGCACGCCGACGCCGCGGTCGATCGAGAACGTGCCGGCCTTGACGATGCCCTCCTCGAGGCTCCAGCTCTCGAAAGTCGAATGCTGGAAATAGAAATCGGCGAAATCGACGTCGTGGCTGTGCACCGACGCCAGGGCGTGCGACACCTTGTCGAGGTCGAGGTCGGCCGGTGCGAGCAGCAGGCGCTCGGCATCGGCCTGCAGCGATGAGGAAAGCGGGGACAGCGTCGTGTCGGTCACGGGGATCCTTTGCAATGCGGATGCGGCGCCGACCCGGAGTCGTGGATCGGACGTGCTGGAAACGGGATTGTCAGGGCATCGACGGCGTTCTTCAACCCGGCGCGGGCCGTTCGCGCCGGCATCACGCCGCGGTCCGACCGGACCGGCCGAGGTAGCTCGCGACCACCCGCGGATTGGACGCGAGTTCGGCCGCCGGTCCTTCGACGGCGCACTCGCCGGTCTCGAGCACGTAGCCGTAATCGGCGACCTGCAATGCCGCGCGCGCGTTCTGCTCGACCAGCAGGACGGCGACGCCGGCCCGCCTGAGCTCGGCGACGATGGAAAAGATCTCGCGCACGATCAGCGGCGCGAGCCCGAGCGAAGGCTCGTCGAGCAGCAGCACGCGCGGGCGCGCCATCAGTGCGCGCCCGAGCGCCAGCATCTGCCGCTCGCCACCCGACAGCGTGCCCGCGAGCTGGTCGCGCCTCTCGGCGAGCCGTGGAAATCGCGCATAGATCCCGGCGAGCGTCGTCTTCGTGCCTCGGTCGCGCCTGCGCACGAACGCGCCGAGCTGCAGGTTGTCGGCGACGCTCATCGCCGTGAACAGCTCGCGCTTCTCCGGCACCAGCACCAGCCCGCGCGCGACGCGCTGCTCGACCGACCACGGCGCGGCCGACTCCCCGAAGCAGCGGATGCTCCCCCGCGACGGCAGCAAGCCTGCGATCGCCGCCAGCAGGGTGGTCTTGCCTGCGCCGTTGGGCCCGATGACGGTGACGATGCTGCCGGCCTCGACGCGCAACGAGATGTCGCGCAACGCCGGGACCTTGCCGTAGGCTACCGAGAGGCTGTCGACCTCGAGGACGGTGGTGCTCACTGGGCGACCCGTCGCGCTCATGCCCCTCCCAGATACGCTTCGAGCACGGCGGGATCGCGCTGGACGTCGGCCGGCGCGCCTTCGGCGAGCTTCTCGCCGAATTCCATCACGATCAGGCGATCGGTCAGCCCCATGACGAACTCCATGTCATGCTCGACCAGCAGGATGGTCATGCCCTCGGCCTTCAGCGACCGCAGCAGCTCCGCCAGCGCCTGCTTCTCGAGGAAACGCAGTCCCGCAGCGGGCTCGTCGAGCAGGAGCAGCGAAGGATCGGCTGCGAGCGCCCGCGCGATCTCGACGATGCGCTGCTTGCCCAGCGGCAGGCTGCCGGCATCGTCGAACATGTGCGGGCCGAGGCCGACGCGCTCGATCGCGCGCGCCGCGACCGCCCGCGTGCGGGCTTCCTCGGCACGATCGAGGCGCAACGCAGCGCGGATCACGCCGGCGCGGCCGCGCAGCCAGGCGCCGAGCGCGACGTTGTCGAGCACCGACATCTGCGGCAGCAGCCGGACGTGCTGGAACGTTCGCCCGATGCCAAGCCGGGCGATCTCCCAGGGCGGGCGCGATCCGACCGATACGCCGCGGAACATGATCGTCCCCGAGGTCGGCGGCAGCGCGCCGCTGATGAGGCCGAAGGTCGTGCTCTTCC
>DATIQL010000113.1:0-10617 GCA_035470905.1 Casimicrobiaceae bacterium | reverse complement strand
CGATCGGCGAGGGCGCGTCGATCGGCGCACATTGCGCGATCGGTGACGACGCGTCGATCGGCGAGGGCGCGGTGCTCGACGCCCGCGTCAGCGTCTATCCGCGCTGCGTCATCGGGCCGCGCACGCTGATCCACAGCGGAGCTGTGATCGGCGCGGACGGTTTCGGGCTCGCGCAGGCCGACGGCCAATGGCTCAAGATTCCCCAGATCGGGCGCGTCGTCGTGGGGGCCGACGTCGAGATCGGTGCCAATACGACGATCGACCGCGGGGCGATCGACGACACCCGGATCGAGGACGACGTCAAGCTCGACAACCAGATCCAGATCGGTCATAACTGCAGCATCGGCGCGCACACGGCGATTGCCGGCTGTGTCGGCATTGCGGGCTCGACCCGGATCGGTCGCGGATGCCGGATCGGCGGTGCTGCGATGATCTCGGGGCACCTTGAGATTGCCGACGGCACGGTAATATCGGCGGCGACGCTGATCTACGAATCGATCAGCGAGCCCGGCGTGTACACGGGCGCCTTTCCCGCGCTGCCGCATCGCGAGTGGAAGCATGTCGCGTCGCAGACGCGGCGCCTGCGCGAGCTGGCCGAGCGCGTGAAGGCGCTGGAGCGCGCGCTCGCCCGGTCGAATTCCAACAACAATGCGGCCTAGGGGAGGATAGCGTGGCTGAACTCGACATCGGCATGATCCAGCGATTGCTGCCGCATCGGTATCCGATGCTGCTGGTCGATCGCGTGCTGGATTGGGAAGCGGGGCGGTTCATTCGCGGCGTCAAGAATGTCACTGCGAACGAGCCGTTCTTCCAGGGACATTTCCCCGACTACAAGGTCATGCCCGGCGTGCTCGTCATCGAGGCGATGGCGCAGCTCGCCGGGTTGCTGACGATGCTGTCCGAGTTCGCGCGGCGCGACGGCAGCCAGCTCGTGCTCTTCGCGGGTATCGACGACGCGCGGTTCAAGAGGCAGGTCGTGCCTGGGGACACGCTGACGCTGGAGGCCAACCTCGAGCGCGCGGTCCGCGGCGTCGGGCGTTTCCGCACGCGCGCGACGGTCGGCGATCAGCTGGTCTGCGAGGCGACGCTGCTCGCGGCCATACGCGACGTGCCGCCGTTGCCCCCTCTGCCGGTCGAGTGAGGTGGCGGTGATTCATCCCACGGCCCTGGTCGACCGGGGTGCGGAGCTCGCCGACGGTGTCGAGGTCGGCGCCTACACGATCGTCGGGGGCGGCGTCAGTGTCGGCGCGGGGACGCGCATCGGGCCGCACGTCGTCATTGCCGGCCGCACCCGAATCGGCGCGCGCAACCGCATCTTCCAGTTCGCTTCCATCGGTGACATTCCGCAGGACCGCAAGTACGGCGGCGAGCCGACGTCGACGACGATCGGGGACGACAATGTCGTCCGCGAATACGTCTCGATCCATGCGGGAACTGCGCAGGACCGCGGCACGACGACGATCGGCAACGGCAACTGGTTTCTCGCCTACACGCACGTCGCGCACGATTGCGTCGTCGGAAATCAGACCACGTTCTCGAACAATGCGCAGATCGCCGGTCACGTCAGCATCGGCGACTATGCGGTGCTGGGCGCCTACGCAGGAGTACATCAGTTCTGCAGGGTGGGAGCGCATGCGATGCTCGCTGCCGGCGCGATCGTGCTGCAGGACGTGCCACCGTTCGTGACGGCCGCGGGTTATCCGGCGAAGCCGGCGGGAACCAACAACGAGGGCTTGCGCCGGCGCGGCTATTCGCCGGCCGACATCGCCGTCGTGCGCCGCGCCTACCGCACGATCTATCGTGCCGGTCTGTCCCTCGACGACGCCCGCGAAGAGCTCGCGAAGGCGGCAGCCGATGCGCCGCTGCTGGAACCCCTCGTCGAATTTCTCGCCGAGCCCGGCCGCGGCATCGTGCGCTGACGCGGCGCCGCTGGCCGCTCTCGCTTCGGCCCTCTCGCCTCGGCCCGCTCACCCCGGGACGCTCACCCTGGGACGCTCACCCTGGGACGTGGCGCGCGGTGACGGGCACGCACCCGAGGCTTCGGCGTCGCACCCGTGTCGTCGCGCGGGTCCCGGCTCGCGGCGGCCAGTCAACCAACGACTGGCCGCGCACGAGCCACCCGCTTCGCGACGACTGCGCCGCAGGCGCCTCGGGTGCGTGCCGGTCACCGCGCGCCAGGCGCAGCGGCGGTGCCGGTCGAACGTCAAGACGGGGATGGACCGCGATTTCGGGGCGATGCGGGACGGACCCTGATCTCGAATCGGCGCGGATCGAGTCGGCACCGACCGTGTGGAGGCGGCGGGGCAGGGCGGGCGAAGCGCCCGTGGGAGTGCCGGCCGTCGCGGGTGGTGCGGCGAGCGAGCCCGATAGAAACATCTACAGCAGGATGTCCTCGAGCGATGGCGCACCGGGACCCGCAGGCCGGCGTTCACGGACTCCGGGCGCGGCGCCCCGGCCTGCCCCGCTGCCCGATGCACGGATCGCGCGCGGCGCCCCGGCCCGCCCGCTGCCCTGTGCACGGAAGTCATGTATCCGGCGGAATCGTGGCTGGGGGGCCGTGCGCTAAGATCACGGCTTTTCTCGGAGGTGGAATGCGCGACGCATCGGGGGAGGCGGCGCCAATCACGATTGGCATCGTCGCCGGCGAGGCGTCGGGCGACGCGCTTGCGGCGACGCTCATCCGCGCCGTCCGGCAGCGTCGCAGCGACATCCGCTTCGCGGGGATCGCGGGGCCCAAGATGCAGGCTGAAGGCTGCGAAGCGTGGGCGCCGATGGAACGCCTTGCGGTCCGCGGCTTCGTCGAGGTCCTCGCGCATCTTCCGTCGCTGTTTGCGCTTCGGCGCGGGATCGCACGGCGCCTCATCGGGGCGCAGGTCCCGCTCTTCGTCGGCGTCGATGCGCCGGACTTCAACCTCGGCCTCGAGCGGCGCCTCAAGCGGCGGGGCATCCGCACGATCCATTTCGTGAGTCCGTCCGTATGGGCATGGCGCCAGGAGCGCCTGCGCACGATCGGCCGCGCCGTCGACCGGATGCTCGCGCTGTTTCCGTTCGAGCCCCCGCTGTACGAGGCCGCCGGGATCCCGGTGACCTATGTCGGGCACCCGATGGCGGCGGAAGCCGCCGGCCCCGAGACGCGGCGCGCGGCGCGCGAGCTGCTGAAGTACAAGCCCGCAACGCCATTGTTCGCCCTGCTTCCAGGGAGCCGGCTCTCCGAAATCGAGATGCACGCAGGGCTGGTCCTCGATGCGGCGGCCCGCATCCTCGAGGCTCGGCCCGATGCAAAGTTCATCGTCCCCCTGGTCTCGCGCACGACGCGCGACGCATTCCTCGAGGCGCAGCACCGGGGCGGACATGACACGCTGCCCCTGACGCTGCTCTACGGCCATGCGGACGACGCGCTGCGCGCGGCCGATGTCGCGCTGGTCGCGTCCGGCACTGCGACGCTCGAAGCGGCGCTCGCACGCTGTCCGCACGTCATCTACTACCGCGTGAGCTCGCTGACTGCCTGGATCGTTCGCCGCAGGCTGATCCTGCCGTACGTAGGCTTGCCCAATGTGCTTGCCGGTCGCTTCGTCGTTCCCGAACTCCTGCAGGAAGATGCGACGCCGCGCAATCTTGCCCAGGCCGCGCTGAACCTGTTCGACGACACGGTGACCAGGCGGCGTCTGGAGACCCTGTTCGGGGCATTCGGACACCGCCTTGCCGCCGATACCGGCGCGCTGGCGGCCGAGGCGGTCATCGCCGAGCTGGACGGCGGCAGTGGGGCGAGCCGCGAAGCACAGGTGCGTCCACGGCCGATGGCGCGAGCGCAATGACGACGCGCGGCACGCGCGTACGAACCGTGGCGTCGGTGTCCGATGGCAGCGTGCTGGTCGCGGGCATCGACGAGGCGGGCCGCGGCCCGCTCGCGGGGCCGGTCGTCGCGGCTGCGGTCATTCTCGATCCTTCGCGGCCGGTCGACGGTCTGCGCGACTCCAAGCTGCTTTCGCCGCAGCGGCGCGAAGTCCTCGCCGTCGAGATTCGCAGCCGTTCGCTCGCGTGGGCGGTTGCCGAATGCAGCGTGGCGGAGATCGACGCGCTGAACATTCTCCAGGCGACGCTGCTCGCGATGCGCCGCGCCGTCGATGCGCTGCAGATGAAGCCTGCGCAGGCGCTCGTCGACGGCGACCGGTGCCCGGCGCTCGCATGCCCGGCGCGGGCGATCATCAAGGGTGATCGCGACGTAGCGGCGATCTCGGCGGCGTCGATCCTCGCCAAGACCGCGCGCGACGCGATGCTGGTGGCGCTCGATCGCCAATACCCGATGTACGGCTTCGCACGCCACAAGGGCTACGGAACGCCCGAGCACCTCGCAGCGCTCGATCTGCACGGCCCCTGTCCTGCACATCGACGCAGTTTCGCGCCGGTGGCGCAGGTCTCTTTCGGATTCTGAGAAAACGCGCAGCCGCGAGTGCCGACATGCGCCGCCCACGGCGCTTCCGACGCGCCGAAACGCTCGCTTCGGTTGACTGCGGGCGGGCGCGCCACTACGATTCATGCTCCTCGCGCCGGCCGTCCGGCCGGCAGCATTCCCCGGAGTTATCGATGATTCACTGTGTATTGCACGACCCCAACGATTCGGTCGCCGTCGTCGTCGTCGAAGGCATGAAGGCGGGCACCAAAATGACCGGCCTGATCCTCGACGAGAATCGGACGATCGAGCTCGATTGCCTGCAGGACATTCCGATCGGGCACAAGGTTGCATTGAAGGACATGGCCGTCGGCGATACGGTCGTAAAGTACGGGATCGACATAGGCAAGGTCGTGCAGCCGATCCGCAAGGGAACGCACGCGCACGTGCACAACATCAAGACGAAGCGGTGGTAACGATGAAGACGACTTTTCAGGGCTATCGGCGCGAGAATGGCCGTGTCGGCGTACGCAATCACGTGATCGTCCTCCCGGTCGACGATCTGTCGAACGCCGCGGCGGAAGCAGTCGCCCACAACATCAAGGGCGCGCTCGCGATTCCCCATCCGTACGGACGCCTGCAATTCGGCGCCGACCTCGATCTCCATTTCCGCACGCTGATCGGCAGCGGCAGCAACCCCAACGTCGCGGCCGTGGTCGTCATCGGCATCGAGGAGCAGTGGACGAAGAAGGTCGTCGACGGCATCGCGACGACCGGCAAGCCGGTGCAGGGTTTCGGCATCGAGTTGCACGGCGACCACGACACGATCATGCGCGCCTCGAAGGCCGCGCGCGAATACGTCCAGTGGGCGAGCGAGCTCGTTCGCGTCGAGTGCCCGCTGTCCGACCTCTGGGTGTCGACCAAGTGCGGCGAGTCGGACACCACCTCCGGCTGCGGCGCGAACCCGACGGTTGGCGACGCTTTCGACAAGCTCTACGCTGCAGGCTCCACACTGGTCTTCGGCGAGACGACCGAGCTGACCGGCGGCGAGCAGATCGTCGCCGCACGCTGCCGCGACGAAAAGGTGCGGGCGGACTTCATGCGCATGTTCGACCGCTACCAGCAGGTCGTCGAGCGGCACAAGACCAGCGACCTCTCCGATTCGCAGCCGACCAAGGGCAACATCGCCGGCGGGCTCACGACGATCGAGGAGAAGGCGCTCGGCAACATCCAGAAGATCGGCAAGGTCTGCACGGTCGACGGGGTCCTCGACAAGGCCGAGGCGCCGACACATCCGGGGTTGTGGTTCATGGACAGCTCGTCGGCCGCGGCCGAGATGGTCACGCTGTGCGCGGCAGCGGGCTTTGCCGTGCATTTCTTCCCCACCGGCCAGGGCAACGTCATCGGCAATCCGATCCTCCCGGTGATCAAGATCTGCGCCAACCCGCGAACCGTGCGCACGATGAGCGAGCACATCGACGTCGACACCTCGGGTCTGCTGCAGCGGGAGATCACGATGGACCAGGCCGGCGACAGGCTGCTCGACATGATGTTCCGCACGGCGAACGGGCGGCTGACCGCGGCCGAGGCGCTGGGCCACCGCGAGTTCGTCCTGACGCGGCTCTACGAGAGCGCCTGAGGCGCCTACGCAGTTACACCATAGGAGGAGAGGCCATGCATCGTTCCACCCAAGGCGCGCTCGCGCTCGTCTTTGCGCTCGCGCTGTCCGCAGCGGCGCTGCCGGCGCGCGCGGAGTTGACCGAGATCCACGTCGCCGAGCAGTACGGGATCAGCTATCTGCCGCTGATGGTCATGCAGGACCAGAAGCTGATCGAGAAGCACGCGAAAGCCGAGGGCGTCGATGTCAAGGTGGCGTGGTCGAAGTTCGCCGGCGGCAACGTGATGAACGATGCGCTGCTGTCGGGGAGCCTGCAGTTCGCCTCGGGTGGGGTCGGGCCGCTGATCACGCTGTGGGCCAAGACGCACGGCAATCTGGACGTCAAGGCGGTCTCGGCGATCAACTCGATGCCGCTGTACCTCGTCAGCAGCAATCCCGCCGTCAAGACGGTCAAGGATCTCACCGACAAGGACCGGATCGCGCTGCCGGCGGTCAAGGTCTCGATCCAGGCGGTGACGCTGCAGATGGCGGCGGAGAAGGCGTTCGGGGCGGGCCAGGAGCACAAGCTCGACCACCTGACGGTCTCGCTGTCGCATCCTGATGCGATGACGGCGCTGCTGTCCGGCAAGTCGGAGATCAATGGCCATTTCGGGTCGCCGCCGTTCCAGTACCAGGAGCTCGACCACCCGGGCGTCCACCTGGTGCTGGATTCCTACGATGTCCTCGGAGGCGCGGCGACGTTCAACACCGTCTGGACGACGGCCAAGTTCCGCAACGAGAACCCGAAGATCTACGCTGCGTTCGTCGCGGCCCTCGATGAGTCGATGAAGATCATCAACGGCGACAAGAAGGCGGCCGCCGAGACCTACCTGCGCCTCGCCAAGAGCAAGCTCTCGCTCGAAAGTGTCGAGAAGATGCTGAACGACCCGAAGATCGTGTTCACGACGACGCCGAACAACGTGATCAAGTACGCGGATTTCATGTACAAGGTCGGTTCGATCAAGGTCAAGCCGGCGTCGTGGAAGGACCTGTTCTTCCCGAACGCCTACAACCTGCCGGGGAGTTGATGCCCACCGGGGGCGGCGCGCTCGACCTGCCTGACCTCGCCGACATCCGCGCTGCGCATGCGCGCATCGCGGGTCTCGTGCATCGCACGCCGGTGATGACCTGCGCGTCGATCGACGCCGAGATCGGCGCGTCGCTGCACTTCAAGTGCGAGCACTTGCAGAAGATCGGCGCGTTCAAGGCGCGCGGCGCGTGCAACGCGGTGTTCTCGCTGCCCGATGACATCGCGGGCCGTGGCGTGGTCACGCATTCGTCGGGCAATCACGGTGCGGCGCTGGCCTACGCGGCCAGCCGGCGCGGGATTCCTGCCTGGGTCGTGATGCCCGACAACGCGCCGAAAGTGAAGCAGGACAACGTCCGCCGCTTCGGCGCCCGGGTCCGGCTGTGTGCGCCGACCGTGGCCGCCCGCGAGGCCGCCTGCGCAGAAGTCGAGCGCGACACCGGCGCGAGCCTCGTCCACCCGTTCGACGATCCGCGGGTCATCGCCGGGCAGGGCACGGCGGCGCTGGAACTCTGCGAAACGATACCCGGCCTGGACGTCGTCGTCGCCCCTTGCGGCGGGGGTGGGCTGCTGTCGGGGACGGCGATCGCGGTCGGTTCGGTCTCGGCGGGGACGCGGGTGATGGGTGCCGAGCCTGCGAATGCCGACGACGCTGCGCGCAGCTTCGCCTCCGGCAGGATGGAGCCGCTCGCGGGCACGACGACCATCGCCGACGGACTGCGCACGTCGCTTTCGCCGCGCACGCTCGCGGCCATCAGGGAACGCGTCAGTGCATTCCACACCTGCAGCGAGCAGGGAATCGTGCGCGCGATGCGGATGATCTTCGAGCGCATGAAGCAGGTCGTCGAGCCGTCGGCCGCCGTGCCGCTCGCCAGCCTGCTCGAACATCCGACCGCGGTCAGGGGGATGCGCGTGGGCGTGATCCTGTCCGGGGGCAACGTCGATCTGGACAGACTGCCATGGGTTCCACAATGAAGACTCCCACCCACGACGGCCCCCTGCTCGAGGTCCGCGGTGTGACGCTGCAGTACAAGACCAAGGATCACCTCGTCACCGCCACCTATCGCGTCGACTTCGACGTCTACAACTCCGACCGTTTCGTGCTGCTCGGCCCCTCGGGCTGTGGCAAATCGACGCTGCTGAAGGCGGTGGGCGGCTACATGCCGCCGGTGGAAGGCGAGATCCGCCTGAAAGGCGAGGTCGTGCGGCGTCCGGGACCCGACCGGATGATGGTGTTCCAGGAATTCGACCAGCTCCTGCCCTGGCGCACGGTCAAGGAGAATGTGATGTTCCCGCTGCGCGCCGGCGGACGCCTATCCCGCAAGGCCGCGGAGGCGAAGGCGCTGGAGTACATCGCGAAGGTCAACCTCTCCAAGTTCGCCGACAGCTATCCGCATACGCTGTCCGGCGGCATGAAGCAGCGCGTGGCGATTGCGCGTGGCATGGCGATGGAGCCTGCCATCCTGCTGATGGACGAGCCTTTCGCAGCCCTCGATGCGCTGACCCGGCGCAAGATGCAGGACGAGCTGCTCGCGCTGTGGGAGGGGACGCGATTCACCGTCCTGTTCGTCACGCATTCGATTCCGGAGGCGATCAAGATCGGCAGCCGCATCCTGCTGCTCTCGCCGCATCCCGGCCAGGTCAAGGCCGAGCTCGACAGCCTTCCCGCGGGCGCGGACGGCGCGACCGTCAACGCGCTCGAGAGGCGCATCCATTCGATGCTGTTCGCCGATACGATCGAAGGGGGTACCGAATGACACGCCCGGCCATCGTTCCGTCAGGGAGGCCCGAGATCCTGCGCGAGCCGATCGCCACCGAGGCCTTTGGCATCGTGCAGAAGCCGCTGTCGACCCGGGAGAGGATCACCAACGTCGGGGCGGTCCGCAAGTTTGCGCTGCTGGTCTTGCTCGCGGTGATCTGGGAGGTCTATGCCCGGCAGCTAAACAATCCGCTGCTGTTCCCCACGTTCGGGGCGACGATCCGCGCGTTCGTCCACGGCTTCGTCGACGGCACGCTGTTCGCCAAGTCGGTGACCTCGCTGCAGGTCCTGGTGAAAGGCTACGCTGCCGGCATCGCCTGCGCGGCCGTACTCACGATGATCGCGATCACGACCCGGATCGGAACCGACCTGCTGGAGCTCCTGACCTCGATGTTCAATCCGCTGCCGGCGATCGCGTTGCTGCCGCTGTCGCTGATCTGGTTCGGGCTGGGGGAGGGCAGCATCATCTTCGTCATCATCCACTCGGTGCTCTGGGCGGTGGCGCTCAACACGCATTCGGGTTTCCTGTCGGTGTCGAACACGCTGCGGATGGTCGGGCGCAACTACGGTCTGCGCGGTCTTCCTTACGTCGCGCGGATTCTGATCCCGGCGGCGTTCCCTTCGATCCTGACCGGCCTCAAGATCGGCTGGGCTTTCTCCTGGCGGACGCTGATCGCCGCGGAGCTGGTGTTCGGCGTGTCGTCGGGGTCCGGCGGTCTCGGCTGGTACATCTACGAGAACAAGAACGAGCTGGAGATTCCGGCCGTGTTCGCGGGGCTCTTCACGGTGATCGTGATCGGGCTGATCGTCGAAAACGTCATCTTCAGGACGATCGAGGCGCGCACCGTGAGAAAATGGGGCCAGCAGAACTGACACGGACCCGACCGACGTGACACGCCACCTTCCGACACCGAACTACCCGCGTTTCCACCTTGCGTTCCCGGTGACCGATCTCGCGGCAGCGCGCCGGTTCTACGGCGAGTTCCTTGGCTGTGCCGAGGGCCGCAGCAGCGACGATTGGGTCGATTTCGATTTCTTCGGCCACCAGATCGTCGCCCACAAGGTCGGCGCCGCGCAGATGACCGACGCGACCAGCCTGGTCGACGGCAAGGCGGTCCCGGTGCGCCATTTCGGCGTGGTGACCGACCGCGCGACCTGGGATGGCCTCGCCGGGCGGTTCCGTGCCGCGGGCGTGAAATTCGTCATCGAGCCCTACGTCCGCTTTCGCGGCGAGCCGGGCGAGCAGGCGACGATGTTCTTCCTCGATCCTTTCGGCAACGCGCTCGAGTTCAAGGCGTTCGCGGACATCAATCAGCTGTTCGCGACCTGAACTTTCTTCCGCAGCCCGCAGCCTGCCGCTCGCGCGGCGGCCGCGGCACCAGGTCGACGAGCCACCGGATCCAAAAGGCCCATGCGCATAGTCATCACCGAGTTCATGGATGGCGACGCGGTCGCCGCTCTCGCACGACGCTTCGACGTCGCCTACGACCGCGACCTCGTCGACCGCGAGGCCGACCTGCGCGCCCAGGTCGCGGACGCCGACGCGCTGATCGTGCGCAACCGCACGCAGGTCGACGCCGCGCTCCTCGTGTCGGCCCTCAATCTGCGCGTCGTCGGGCGACTGGGCGTCGGGCTCGACAACATCGACACCGACGCATGCGCGGCACGGCGCATCGAGGTGATCCCGGCGACCGGTGCGAACGCACTGGCCGTTGCCGAATACGTGATCGCGATGGCGATGGTGCTGCTGCGCGGCGCGTACCAGTCGAGTGCCGACGTCGCTG
>DATIQL010000112.1:0-13716 GCA_035470905.1 Casimicrobiaceae bacterium | reverse complement strand
GAACGGCGAGAACCGAGAGCCGTGGTATCTCAAGCTCAACCCGCGCGGTCAGGTCCCCACGCTCGATGACGGCGGCACGGTAGTGTGGGACTCCATGGCTATCCTCATGTATCTCGCCCGTAAACACGGCGGAGAGAAGTGGCTCCCCATTGATCCGCAGGGCATGGCCGAGGTGATGCAGTGGCTGGCCGTCATGGAGAACGAGACCCTTTATGGTCTGGCCAAGGCGCGAGTTATCTGCAAGTTCAAGCGTCCCGGCAATCTCGAAGAGGCGCAGCTATTGGGGCGCAAGGGGCTGGACGTGCTGGAGCAGCGGCTGGCTGGGCATCAGTGGCTAGCGCTCGACCATGTCACGATCGCGTATGTCGGCTGCTTCCCGTATGTCGCGCTCGCATCCGAGGGCGACATACCGCTCGACCCCTACGCCAGCGTGCGCAGCTGGATCGAGCGCGTCAAGGCCTTGCCAAGCTTCGTCGGCATGCCCGGGATTTGATCTTCGGCGAATTGGCAGGAAACCACGATCGACCGCATCTGGCCGCCAGGGATTGTCGCGCGAGGCGGCCGCTGCCGGCCCCGCGCAGCTACACCTCGGTCTGCTCGGCGATCTCCAACGCGTCGTCGACCCCGATTCCCGGATACCCGACGGTGCTTTCGCGCTGCGTGCCGCGGAGAAGCAAGCGTTCGAAGAATTCGCTTTGTGGGCCATCGCGGCCGTCACCATCGTCGATATAGGACGAGCGTTCCACGGTTCCCCGCTGCTATTCGCGGTGCTCATGCGGCTGCACACTCGATAACGCTGACCGCTGATGCGGTCGGGACCACCCGAATGACAACCAGTCCAGCGGCCTTGATAATGTGATCGAACTCGTCGCGGGTCCGAACCCGCCAACCGCCGGTACCATGGATTGCCAGCATGTTGAGGTCCATCGAAGCGATGTCCCAGCGAATGAACTCATCTGATTGCTCAGCGCCGGTCGGCATGATCCAGTCGATGATGAGGACTTTCCCGCCCCCTGTCATCGCGCGTCGACAGCTTCGCAGGACCTTCGCGCCGTCGTCATCATCCATGCTCACGAGCAAGTTGGACAAGACGTAGCAGTCCGCGCCTTCCGTCACCCGCTCGAGCGCGTTCCCCGCCTGCACTATGCAGCGCCCGCTTTCCGGCGTCGCGACGATCGCGTGGCATGTTCGTTCCGCGACGCCGGGCAACTCGAAGATTACGCCTTCGAGGCGAGTCCACCGCTTGAGTATTTCCACCAGGAAAGCGCCGTTGCCTCCGCCAACGTCGACGACCTTCCGGAAGGCGGAAAAGTCGTATGCTTCGAGGGCCGCTTGGACGCGATAGCGGACCGCGTCCGCCATCGTGCGATCGAACAGCTCGCCTGTCTCCGGGTGCTGCTGCAGATATTCGTAAAACGGCATGCCAAGCGCGTCCAGCGCCCCTGATGCGCCTGTTCGGCTCGCGTCGAGCATACGTTTCCATATCGGCGACAAGACCTCGGTATTGAAGAGCGTGCGCGCGCGCAGCGATCGGGGGTGATCCGAGCGAAGGAACTGGCCGAGCTCGCTTAGCTCGTAGCGCTCGGGTTCCGCCTCGCAGCAGAGGCCCAGGGCGACCAAGCCTCGCAGCAGGCGTCGCAGCGTCGGTTCTTCGATGGTCGTCCCTGTCGCCAACTCGCGAGTGGTCCGGCTTCCGGCTGCGAGCAAGTCGGGAAGTCCTAGCTTGGCAGCCACATAGATGATCTGCGCGACCTGGCCACCGTATACCAGTCGAAGGAGATGCGCGTGCAGCGCGTCTTGTGCTCCACCTGCGGTCGAAGAATGGTCCATCATCGGTCCCTTCTCGGTTACCGCCCATCATTAGGCACCGCGCGCGACGGGGCCAACCGGGCAAATGCGGTCTCGCTGGATTGGGATGCATCTACCGATGTCCGCTTTTCAGTTCGCGAGCGACGGCGATGCGTCCAAAGCGCCGCTGAGCTACAGCTTTCGGCGTCGCGGACATATTTGCGATTGCCCGATTGCGCCCGCTGGACGCAGGATTCGATTCTCCTGTTACGCCGGCTTTGTCCCGACGGTATACAGCACACCGACATCGAGCCAGATGCCGTCCTTGGTCGTCAGCGCCTCGATTTCCTTCAGATGCTCGCGCTTGAATCGCTCTCGGGCATCTTCCGGCAGGACGCTCACCAAGCGGCGGAAGCCGGCGTTCCAGATCACGTCCCACCACCGTTCGGCACAATCGAGGTAATAACCCACGTTCCTTGATTCAACGCGCGTATTCGTCAGGCCGGCTCTGTTGAACAGAGCGCTGCATGCGCCTTCATCGCCGACCCGTTTCCAGTTCGGGGGAGGAATCGCAATCGCGTGAGTGCTCAGCCTGGCGAGCATCATCTCTCTGAGGGGATGGAAGTAGTGTTCTTCCTGGAAACTGGAGATGATGACCTTGCCGCCGGGTCTGACGACTGATGTGATGTGTGCAAGCTGCGCGTCCAGGTCGTCGACGAAAAAGATGCCGAATGCACATAGCGCAACATCGAAGGAATCGGCCGGGAACCCGAGCGCAGTCATGTCGCGCTCCAGGAAGTCGATGTTGCCTGGGCCCTGCGCGGCAGCTTTTCCCCTGGCCTGATCGAGCATCCCGGCAGAGAAATCGACTCCTGTCACCCGCCCGTTCGGAAGCATTCGTGCGACCGCAAGGCTCGCATGGCCGGTTCCGCAGGCTACATCGAGCGCGTGCTCATCACCGCGCAAGTCGAGAAGAGAGACCATGCTCTGCGCGCTCTGCGGAAAGAAGCGAAGCGCGCCGCCGTCGTAGCCGCTGGAGACGGTGTCGAAGGTCTGTTTCAGCATCGCCTTTCGTTGGTGTTCATCCATGGTTCGACATTTCATCTCGAGCTTCCTGGATCACGGCGAAGGCGGGAACCACGTCCGGCGACATCCGGCCTCCCGGCCAAATCTACGCCGACGCTACATCGTTGCCGCCAAGGCGGTCAAGGAACGCCGGTGAGCATCGTCGATCCGGGGTCCATGTAGATGGCCACCGCGCATCGGTGACACCAATTTTCGCCCTCGGGTCGACCAGTTCGCGAAGGCCCTTGGCTCCGCGCGGCCCGATTGTGGACGGTCGCAGCCCTGGCCTTGGCCCGGGACTTCGAGGTAATCGTTTCTGGGCATGGTCGAAACGCCCACGTTGGGCCCGATGGGCCAATGACCGCTCCTGGCCGGCAAGCGGCTTTTTCACAAGCTGCTTCCCGCACAAGATCCGCGGCGCGTCGGTGGACCGGACACGTGCCGTGGCGATCTTCGGGGACGCCTTGACGGGCGGCGGTCGAGCGGCCGGCCGCCGGGAGCGGGCGGGAAGGGACGCGAACATGCCGGGCGTCCCTCCCCGTGCCCCGGTGCCTAGCTGACGGCCTGGATCTCGTTCCTGATCACTCCGATTCCGCTGATCTCCGTCTCCATGATGTCGCCGGGCTTCAGGTACATCGGCGGCTTCATGCTGTGACCCACCCCGGGCGGTGTCCCGGTTGCGATGACGTCGCCCGGCTCGAGCGTGAGCCCCATCGAAAGCTCCGCAAGGATCGTGGGCACCTTGAAGAACATCTGGCCGGTGTTGGCATCCTGCCGCACCACGCCGTTGACGCGCGTCTGCAGCTTCAGATTGTCGTGGTTCAACGCGCCTCGCGTCACGATCCACGGCCCCATCGGTCCGTGCCCGTCGAGGCTCTTGCCCTTGAACCACTGCCCACCGTGTCGCGTTTGCTGCAGGTCACGGGCCGTCGTGTCGTTGATCACCGAAAAGCCGAACACGTAATCCATCGCGCTGGCCTCCGGAATGTTGCGGCCGCGCCGGCCAATGATCACGGCAAGCTCGCCTTCCCAATCGATCATCGTCTACACGTTGCGGTCGAAGGGAATGGGCGAGAAGGGACCGTTCATGCAGTGCTGTGCCTTCGAGAAGAACACCGGGTGCTCCGGGTACTTCTGGTTCGGGTCGCGCATTGCCGCGCCTTCCTTGAAGTGCGCGAGGTAGTTCCAGCCCACCGCATAGATATTTCGCTGCGGCACGGGAATCGGCGATGCGAAGCTGACACCGGCGATCTTCGGATGTTCGCCGTGCACCCCCTGGGTGAGCGCGCGAACCTGTTTCAGGGCCCCATCACCACCGGCGATCAGGGAGATCATGCTCGCAGGATCGAACGACAGGCTCATGCCCCTTGCCTTCGCCTCCTGCCCGAGGTCGATGATGCGTCCGTCATCGAGCACTGCACCCGTCCGCAACGCAGATTCGCCCGGCATTGAAAAGGTCGCCAGCCGCAGATCGGTCGTCGCGGCCAGATTCTGCGTCGGCGTTGTTCCGGGCGCATCGGCTGCGTGCGCCTGCCCCGACAGTACGGCGCCGGCGGCCAGCGTCGCACCCATCGCAATGAAACCCCTTCTCGACTCGTCCATCGCTCCTCCTCCCTCTTCTGCGGTTGAAAAATGGACGATAGCATGCGCCATGAGTGAAAGGCGCCAGCCGCCGTCCGCCGTCCCGTCGAGTTGCATACCGAGCAGGCAGCGGGCCGGCAAGTATGTTGGTCACCGGTTGATCGTCATCAAGGCGCACTCCGCGTTCGAGGCTCAGCATTCAGCTGTACGCAAGCGCCTTGCGTTCCGGGATCTGCAGTGGATCGGCGCGGACTGTTCGCAGCGCGATGCTGCGAAAGGCCCGGTGCGGCATCGACATTCCGCCTGCGACGCGATGGTGAACCCGATCGGAGAGGGGAGCATTATGAAAAGGCACGTGCTTGCGTTGCTTGTCACGGCCGCGGCGCTGTTCCTTTTTTCGCCTGCCGCTGCTGCGCTGGGCGCTCTGGAAAATCCCCAGCAGGGCGGGATCGAGACGGGAATCGGCGCGATTACCGGCTGGCACTGCACGGCGAAAAACATCGAAGTGCGCATCGACGGTGCGTCGGCAGGCCTGGCGGGGGCGGGGACGTCGCGACTGGACACCGCGGGGAAATGCGGTGGCCGGTCCGATACCGGATTCTCCTTGCTGTACAACTATGCGCTGTTGCAGGGTGGCGTCCATCGAATCGATGTCTATGCCGATGGTGTCCCATTCGGGACTGCCACGTTCCAGGCGGGCTACCTGGGTGCCGAGTTCCTCCAGGGCTTGTCGTCCGCCCATCGCATTCCCAACTTTCCCGCACGCGGACAAGGCGCCCGCGTGGTGTGGCAGGAAAGCAAGCAGAACTTCGTCATCGCCGGCGTGGAGGCCCTGACCGGCGGCTCGCTCGTGGGCACCTACTCGATTCAAGACATCTGGATGCAGGATTCGACCGGCCTTGCGGCCAGCACGCTGCAGCCCAATGTCTCGGCCTCGGGAAAGTGGACTTACCGCGCCGATGGAACCTACGTCGTGGCGTTTACGCTCACCGCCAACGGCCAATCCGCAACGCAATCCTTTTCTGGCACCTATGTCGACGGCGGCTTCTACATCAACGACGGCGGTGCGATCGTTCTCGTGGTCGAGCGAGGAGATACGCTGACCTTGTTCAACCTTTCGCCATCCGGCGACGGATCGACGGTCGCCATGGTGCTTTCGATGTCCCGCGATCAGACGGCCGCAACCCAGGTCGCAGAGGCTGCGGAGGCTGGCGCAGCGCCGATGGGCAGCGGTTCGGCGCTTCGGGCGATGGCCGAAGCAATGCGGGCCCTGATGCGCTGACGCACGCTCCTCGTCCGCCGGAGCCCAGGAGCACGGTGCGCGCGGCAATGGTGTAATCTCGCCCCGACTTGCTCGAACAAGCTGCAGTGAGGTCGAGGATGGCACATTGGATTCGGTACGCGGCAGACGGAGGCACCGGCTTCGGCGTGCTCGAAGGTACGCAGATCAAGGTGCATGCGGGCGACATGTTCGCCGCCCCGCAGCCGACCGGCGGGACGCTCGCGCTCGGCTCGGCAAGGGTGCTGACGCCGGTGGTCCCCGGCAAGTTGATCGCACTCTGGAACAACTTCCGGGCGCTCGCAGCGAAGCTCGGCAGTTCGGTGCCGGTCGAGCCGCTCTATTTCATCAAGGGCAACAACTCGTACCTTGCAACCGGCCAGACCATTCGCATGCCGAAGTCGTACAGCGGCAAGGTCGTATACGAGGGCGAGCTCGGTGTGGTGATCGGAAAGACCTGCCGCGCGGTTTCGGAGGACGCGGCGCAGCGCAATATCTTCGGCTACACCTGCATCAACGACGTGACTGCGACCGACATCCTCAACCGGGACCCCAGCTTTGCCCAATGGACGCGTGCCAAGAGCTTCGATACGTTCGGCGTGATCGGCCCGGTGATCGCGACCGGTATCGATCCGATGCAGCTTTCCGTCAGGACCGTCCTCGACGACCAGGAACGCCAGAACTATCCGGTGTCAGACATGGTTTTTCCGCCCGCGAAGCTCGTCAGCCTGATTTCGCAGGACATGACCCTCGAGCCGGGCGACGTCATCGCGTGCGGCACGTCGATCGGCGTCGGCTCGATGAAGCCGGGCAGCACCGTCGCTGTCTCCATCGATGGCATCGGCACGCTGGTCAATCGTTTCGAATGACGGAGCGGGCGGGGTGATCGGGGACCGTGCCGGAAACTGCCGTTCATGAAATTCACCGAATCGATCGATGATGCGGACGACGCTCCGTACAGCCTCGCCGAACGCGCGGCAGCCGCGACCCGAAGCACCTGGGTCAGCGTGGGTGTCAACTTCCTGCTCACCTGCATCCAGATCGTGGTGGGCGTCCTGGCGAAATCTCAGGGACTGGTCGCCGACGGCATCCATTCGCTGTCCGATCTCGTAGCCGACTTCGTTGTCCTGTTTGCCAGTCACCACGGCAAGAAGGACGCCGACGAAGACCACCCCTACGGCCACCAGCGTTTCGAGACCGCGGCGTCGCTGGTGCTCGGGGTGCTGCTGCTGGCCGTCGGGGTTGGAATGTTGTGGTCCGCCTTCCGCAAGCTCGAAGCTCCGGAATCCGTGCCAACGGTCGGTGTCGTGGCGCTCTGGGCGGCTGTTGGCGCCCTCGCTGCCAAGGAGCTCCTGTTTCGGTACATGCTGATGGTGGCCAAGCGCATCAAGTCGAGCATGCTGGTGGCCAATGCGTGGCATGCGCGCTCCGACGCCGCGTCGTCACTCGTGGTCAGCATCGGCATCATCGGCAATCTCGCGGGGTACCCGATCCTCGATCCGATCGCCGCGCTGATCGTGGGCTTCATGGTGGCCAGGATGGGTTGGGAATTCGGGTGGGATGCGCTGCACGACCTGATGGACCGGGCGATAGACGAGCAGGAGGTCACGGCAATCCGGCGCACTCTGGTGGAGACGCCCGGCGTCTTCGGGGTGCATGACATTCGGACGCGAAAGATGGGGGACATGATCGTGGTGGACGCCCATCTCGAAGTCGACGCCGCGATCAGCGTCGAGGCCGGGCACGACGTCGCAGTACTCGCCAGGCAACGCGTGATGCAGCGGCATCGGGTGCTCAACCTGATGACCCACGTCGACCCGTGGCACCGGCCCGATCTGGACCATGTCGCGCCCGCTGCGCCGCCCGCTGCGCCGCGCCCGCGCTGAGCATCCCCGGCGGCCGGTGCCCGCATCGTCGGGCCCGTCGGCGCCCGGCATCGTCAGCTTGGAGGAGGGCGGCTGCGTCCGACCAGATCGAGCGTCCTCGCGGTTGCCTTGCGGTAGGCGCCGGGCAGGACGCGGGCAAGCGGCGCGGTGTCGCTGATCGCGGCCAAGGCGCCATCCTGCAGCTCGCGGGACTCGTCGGTCCGCCCCTCGAACACCGCGCAGCGGAACGCCATCAGCATCCGCTCGACGCGAGCCACGACCCCGCTCGGGTCCTGGAACAGCGTCGCCAGCAGGTTCTCGTGCGCCGCGCCCGCGTGCAACCGTCGCCGCGCTTCGTCCTCTCCGATCCCGCTTCCGACGGCAACGCGCGCGGCCGACGTCGCGGCGAGCTCCACCAGGCAGTCCGCCATCCGTCGGTGATAGGCAGACCTGCGGTGCAGCCATTCGCAATGCAGGTCGTCGGCGGCGCGAGGCGAGCGGGTCGCGGCGAGGTCGAGCAGATAGCGATGGAGCGTTCGGAACTCGAAATTCGCGACGTTGGTTCGCGCCGGGAAAAGGGGATTTCCGGAGACGTTGAAATCCTCGCAGAAGGCCGCTGTCGCCGGTGCGTAGGCGTCCGATGAGCCCACGAATCGGGCGAACTCGAAATCGATGAACCCCGCCCGATCGCCGTCGACCAGGATGTTCGCAGCCTTGAGGTCGTAGTGCATGAAGAACCGGCTGTCCATCGCGTACAGGCCGTCCACGATCGCGCACAGCTGCCGGCCGTCGAGAGGATGCGTCCGCGCATCCGGATGCTTGCCCGGCAACTCGGTGGTGAACAGGAAGTGGCTGCCGGCGGCTGCGACGCGCGCCAGCAATGCGGGTGCGCCCCCGATCCCCGCGGCAGGGAGCCTCGCGAGCACTTCGGCCTCCCAGGAAAACGTTGCGTCGTCGTTGGTCCGCTGGGGTCCCGGTCTGGGCACCTTGACGATCGCGGTGTCAGGACACCCGGCGGGCCCGGAAAGGCCGACACGGTAGCACACCGAGTTGCGGTCACGGGCGAGCTCGGCAACCCGGCCGTCGAGGATCGATCCGATCGCGGCGCGAAGCTCCCGCCGGTCGAAGGGCAAGGGGCCCGCGTCGACCACCACGCATTCCGCGCCGCCGCCATGCGGGCTCGCTCCATTGCGCGCACCGTCGCTAACGAACATCGGCGCGGTCCTGCCCACCGACCCGCGCCCGGGCGATGGCGATATCCTCGGGGTAGTCGATTTCCTTCCAGCGATGGCGCGCAAGATCGAACGCTGCGAAGGCGACGCCGGGGTCCGCGAGCAGCCTGCGCATCGCGAAGAAGTAATACGAGCGGGCCTCGTTGAATCCGCGCCGCACGCGGCGGTCGAGGGTCTCGGCGAACAGCCGTGCAGCGTGCGACGAGAGCTTGAGAACGCCTGCGTATGCGCCGCTGTAACCGGAAAAATTGACGCCGAAGCGCATGACGCGATCACCCGCGACCGCAACGTTGATTTCCCCGGGATCGAGGACGCTGCTGTCGTAGGCGACCAGGGAACCGGCCTGGGTGGCAACGAGGGCATCCGCGAGCTCGTCCGACAGCACGACGTCGCCGTGAATCAGCATCAACGGCTGATCGAAGGCGGCGCGTGCGAACCAGAGCGACGCATTGATCCCGGTGATGTCGAAAAACGGGTTGACGACGATCCGGCAGTTCTCGACCAGGGGCTCGATCAGCTCGCTCCTGTACCCGACCACCACGTGCACGTCGGCCGCCGCGTCGCATCGCCGGATCTGCCGCAGCAGGCGCCCGATCAAAGGCTCGCCGTCGATCTCGATCAGGCATTTCGGGATGCCCCCGAGCGCAGCCCCCATGCGCTTGCCCATGCCGGCCGCGAGGATCAGGTAGCGCATGACACCCGCAAGGTTCCCGCGCGGGCGCCCATCTCATCCAAGCTTGAACGAGAAGGCGAAAGGCTGCATCGCCGCTGCCGGCCGAATGCCGTCTGCATGGCGAAAGAAAGCCGCGCGGTCGCGCTCATCGACCGTGTTGAGGCTGCGTGGATCGAGCGCATAGACCGGCTGGTTACCGTGCTCCGCGATGTACGTCCGCTTTGCCGCGACGCGCCGAGCCAGTGCTGCGCGCAGCACCGCGAAGCGCGAGGCGAGATCGGCGGCTGCGCGGGGGTTGTCCTGCAGTGCCGCACGGAAATGCGCGGCGCCGGGGATGCGCGCGCGCAGCGCAATGCTGCCGTCCGGCAGGAGGTCGAAGAAGTGCAGCAGGTTGCAGTGATTGTCGGGGTCGAGGCGATACGCGTAGAGCTCGAGCCCGCGCGAGCTCGCCACCAGGTTGCAGGCGTCGTCGGTGACGGCGTAGGCCTGGGCGATATCGAGCTCCCGGTTGTCGGGCTGATTGGCCGTGAAATTCTGCGAAAACACGAGCTTTGCAGCTCCCGTGAGCAGATTTGCCCCCGAGTACGGAAACACGTCCGGGTCGTCGATGCCGAGCAGCGCGCGGCAGGTCGGTGCGATGTCGATCGTACTCGCGAGAACCTCGCTGGTGCCTGGGGCGAGTCCGGGATCGCGAATCGCCAGGGGTGTCCACGTGATCTGGGTGTATGGCTCGGTCGCGTGGACCATGCCTCCCTTGAATCCGTGGGTCCAATAGTCGTCGCCGTGGTCACCGTAGACGACGATCGTCGTGTCGTCGAGCAGCCCTTTGCGTTCCAGCGTCGCCAGCATGGTGCCGATGGCGTCGTCGGCTATGCTGCAGGCGCGCCGGATCTGGTCGGTGAGTCCGGCGGAGAACGGCGCCAGCGCAAGGCTGTGCTCGATATGCGTGACGAGGTCCCAGACATAGATTGCGAACGGCGGCACATCGGTCAACTCGTCGAACCGTGCGAACAGCGTCGGGAAATCGTTGCTGCCCCATACCGGCGGCAGGTCGTCGGGCCATGCCGCGAGCCTGGTCGGCCTCGTTGCGTGGAAGCCGTTGAGACAGACGATCTGGGCGTTGTAGCCGCGGCTCCGCAGAACGGAAAAGAGGTTGCGATTGTTCGCCGCGGGGCGCATGCCCTCGAATTCGGAGGATGCGTCGAATTCGAAGTCGTTGCCGTGGAGAAGGTAGCCGACGACCATCAGGGTCGAGGTCGCAGACGAGAAGAAATTGTCGAACACCAGCGAATCGCGCATCAGGCGCCGGGTATTCGGAAACGCCGGCGCGAATGCGGCGAGGCGCTGGCGGGTGATGCTCTCCAGATGCAGGATCAGGAGATTCTTCATTCCTCGCCGGTCCAGTAGTCCACGGCGTGGTCTGCTGGCGTCATGTGGCGCAGGCCGCTGCCGAATGCCCCGACCTTGTTCGAATCGGGGTATTCGCAGACCTCCGCCGGCATCATGGTGCTGATCGACAGATAGGCGAGTTCGGCGTCCGAGTCGTTGACGATCTGGTGCGCCGTTTCCGGGCCGCCGGTGGGGCAGCAGATGACATCGCCGGCACGGATCTTCCGGGTCTCGCTGCCGTAGCGCAGCGTGCCCTGGCCCTTGACGATGAAGAACATCTCCTCTTCGCCGCGATGGCTGTGGAAAGGGCACGAGCGTTTTCCCGGCGGGACGACATCGTAGGAATAGCCGAGGTCCTTCGCTCCGAGGAGCGGGCCGATCCGTACGGCGTCCGACTCGAACCTGTCGCCTTTGGCGAAATGCTCGAGCTTCAATTCGTCGATGTTGACGACCCTCGCATCGATGACGCTCATCGCTGCACGCCTCCCTGCGCGTAGTGGTGATGGTGCGCGCATCCTACACCGCCAGCCACCGGGGCGGCGCTCGAGGACGCAGGGCGGTGCGCCGGAGTCAGTGGGCGCGCATGGCCGGCGGCGTGCCGTCAACGGGTCTCACGACGATCCTCCCGCCGGCGTCCTCGAGCAGCCGCTTGAAATCGGGCGATTCGCGGATGATCGCTGCCGCGGCGGCGCGCAGGCGGTCGACCGCTTCCGGCGGAAGGACGAACGACGTCGGCAGATCGTTCAGGTAGGCGCGCTCCGCGGGGTCCTTGAGCGCGGCAAAGGAAACATCGATGGCGTAGAGGTCTATATCGGGCGTGCGCAATGCCTGCGCCACCGCGGGGTCCTTGTTCGCGGCAAAGGCGGCGGATTCCCGGACCCGCCGCATCGCCTGCCAGCGTGCGACGGTGTCCTTCAGCGTCTCGACCGTGTCGTACGAGTAGTGGTCGATGGGCACCCCCGTGGCCTTGATCAGCAGCGGTATCGCGCCGGGGGCAGTTTCCGACTCGTCCCAGGTCGTCCGGGGCGAGGAGCGTGAGTTGACGACGAAGATGATGATCCTTCGCACGCGATCCAGGGGGCTGGGCAGGCCAAGGTAGCTGAGGGCCTCCAGGTCGTCGAGCACCTCGAGGACCCCGCGCATCCCCAGGTTGTCCGAAAGACCGCCGTCGACCAGGTGGACGTAGGGACGATGGGCGCCGTCCTCGTACGACTGGAGATCCTGGAGCCGCGCCAGCACGCGGGCTGCCGGCCGCGGCGCCGTCGCAGGATCGGCAAATGGCTGCAGAAACGGGGGCAGGAAGTTCTTGCAGGTGCCGCCATAGTTGTTGAGGGTGATGGGCGAGAACGCGAACGGCACCGCCGAGGAGGCGGTCGCTGCGCGCGACAGTGGCACCGCATCGAGATCCGAGCACAGGAAGTCGAAGGGGCCCTGGACGAACCCGACGCGTCCACCGGTCGAAATGTCCGTTGCCGACACGACGATGAGCGGCCCGTCGCCGCGATCGAGGTCGGCGAAGGTTGCGCCATGAAACAGGATGTCGTCGTAGAGTTTCGAGGCAGTCTCGGAGCGCCCCCAGTCGCCCCAGCTCCCGGGACTGAGAACGCGCCGGATCAGCTCTCCCTGCACGTTGCGCTTGAGGAAGGCCGTATCGTAGAAATCGAACAGCTTTTCGCCGTAGAGGCCATAGGCCAACGCCGTGAAGCTGCCGCCGGAGATGCCGGTGATTACATCGACCTCGTCGAGCATCGAGATGCTGTTCCCCTTGGGGCCGACGACGACCATCGGGCGCATGGCTTCCAGCACCCCGTAGGAGAACGCGGCTGCGCGGGTCCCCCCACCCGAGAACGCGAGGATGACCAGGTTCTGCCGGTCCTTGAAATGCTCCGAGCGCGTCAGGAATCGATAGCCAGTGCTCCGATCCACTACCGATAGTGGCGGATTGATCGGGCGCGTTGCGCAGCCTCCGAGCAGCAGGATCATCCCGAGCGTGAGAATGGCGCAGGAACGTAATCGACTCATCGGCAGCCCCGAGGATGTGTGCCAGTGGAAGTCATCTTAGCCGTTCGAGCTGCGCGGCAATACGCACTGCCCTGCCTATTGGGGATTTGTTTGACGCCCGTCAAACGGTGTGCCTCGCGACGAGCCAGAATGGCTTTCGACGGGCTGCCGCAATGCCCGACGGGTGGGGGCGGGTCCGGCTTCGCGCTTTGGCCCTTGCTGCCATGCTGTCATGGCAGCGCGTGCCCCGAACGATCGGGTCGCCCGAGTCAGTGGCGACCCGGCTGCAATTCAGTTGCGACTCAGTTGCGGATCAGTTGAGACTCAGTTGAGACTCAGTTGCCTGACTCCGTGGCCTGCGTCGCGCAGCGCGACCCGGGTCCGCCCGCGCATTCGAAACTCGACTCCTGGCCATAGATGGGAATCAGCGCCTGCCTGCCCGATTGCCCATGCAAGAACCCCAGGCCGCTTCGACTGGCAATGGGCATGGTCGGTGTCGCCGTCGGCGCTCTGCTCCGACCGGTTGAAGAAGGGAATCGACCATGACCACCGAACAACGTCGCCTCGAGGAAGCGCGCACCGGGACGGCGCCGTGGAAGAAGTGGGGCCCCTACCTGAGCGAGCGCCAGTGGGGAACCGTACGCGAGGACTACAGCGAAGGGGGTGACGCCTGGAATTTCTTCACCCACGATCATGCCCGCTCGCGCGCCTACCGCTGGGGCGAAGACGGCATTGCCGGCATTTCCGACGACAAGCAGCACCTCTGCTTCAGCCTGGCGCTCTGGAACGGCAAGGACCCGATCCTCAAGGAGCGGCTGTTCGGCCTCACGAACAGCGAAGGCA
>DATIQL010000111.1:0-15444 GCA_035470905.1 Casimicrobiaceae bacterium | reverse complement strand
GTGTCGAACACGCTGCGGATGGTCGGGCGCAACTACGGTCTGCGCGGCTTGCCTTACGTCGTCCGGATCCTGATCCCGGCGGCGTTTCCGTCGATTCTGACCGGCCTCAAGATCGGCTGGGCTTTCGCCTGGCGGACGCTGATCGCGGCCGAGCTCGTGTTCGGCGTCTCGTCGGGGTCCGGTGGGCTCGGCTGGTACATCTACGAGAACAAAAACGAGCTCGAGATCCCGGCCGTGTTCGCGGGTCTGTTCACGGTGATCGTGATCGGGCTGATCATCGAAAACGTCATCTTCATGACGATCTAGGCGCGCACCGTGAGAAAATGGGGCCAGCAGAACTGATGTGGACGCCACAGCCGTGACACGCCATCTTCCGACCCCGAACTATCCGCGCTTCCACCTGGCGTTTCCCGTGACCGACCTCGCCGCGGCACGGCGGTTCTACGGCGAGTTCCTCGGATGTGCCGTGGGGCGCAGCAGCGACGACTGGGTCGATTTCGATTTCTTCGGGCACCAGATCGTCGCCCACAAGGTCGGCGCCGCGCAGATGACCGACGCCACCAGCCTGGTCGACGGCAAGCAGGTCCCGGTGCGCCATTTCGGCGTCGTGACCGATCGCGCGACCTGGGATCGCCTCGCCGAGCAGTTCGGCGCAGCAGGCGTGAAGTTCGTCATCGAGCCCTATGTCCGCTTTCGCGGCGAGCCCGGTGAGCAGGCGACGATGTTCTTCCTCGATCCTTTCGGCAACGCCCTCGAGTTCAAGGCGTTCGCCGACATCGATCAGCTGTTCGCGACCTGATCGCGCGCCGCCCCCTGCGGCTGCGCACGCCGCAGGAAGGGCGCGATGACCCGCCGCCCACCCACCGGACCCACCTGCCCATGCGCATAGTCATCAGCGAGTTCATGGACGATGCCGCGGTCGCCGGCCTTTCGCCGCGCTTCGACGTCGTCTACGACCGCGACCTGGTCGATCGCAATGCCGACCTGCGGGCGCGGCTCGCGGACGCCGACGCGCTGATCGTGCGCAATCGCACGCAGGTCGATGCAGCACTGCTTGCGTGCGCGCCGAACCTTCGCGTTGTCGGGCGGCTGGGCGTCGGTCTCGACAACATCGACGTCGACGCCTGCAGGGCGCGCGGCGTCGACGTGATCCCGGCCACCGGCGCGAATGCGCTGGCGGTCGCCGAATACGTGGTCGCGACGGCCATGCTGCTGTTGCGCGGTGCGTATCAGTCGACTGCCGATGTTGGCGCCGGCAAATGGCCGCGCGCCGCGCTGTCGAGCGGCCGCGAAATCCACGGCCGCACGATCGGCTTGATCGGCTTCGGCGGCATCGGTCGCGAGACCGCGCGCCTGGCCCGCGCGGTCGGCATGCAGGCGACCGGTTTCGATCCGCAGATCGCGGAGGACTCGCCGGTCTGGTCCGAGCACCGGACGCTGCCGCGGGGCCTTGCCGGGGTGGTGGCGCAATGCGACGTGCTGTCGCTGCACGTGCCCCTGACGCCCGACACCCGCAACCTGATCGATGCGGCCCGGCTCGCGACGATGCGGCCCGATGCGGTCCTGATCAACACGTCGCGCGGCGGGGTGGTCGACGAGGCTGCCGTCGCCGCGGCGCTTTCGGCCGGGAAGCTGGGTGGCGCGGCGCTCGACGTGTTCGAGCGCGAACCGCTCGCGGCCGGCTCGCCGCTTGCGGGTTGCCCGCGGCTGATCCTGACGCCGCACGTCGCCGGCGTGACGCGCGAATCCAATGTGCGCGTGTCGACGATGATCGCCGACCGGGTCGCCGCCGCGCTGACCCGGTGACGCTGCCGACCCAATCACCCAATACATCGAAATGCCCAAATTCACTCCAGCAGAACTGAACGAACTCGCGGCGCATGCATTGCGTCACGCCGGCGCCTCCGAGGCGATGGCGGATGCGACTGCACGCGCACTGGTCGACGCCGATCTCCAGGGACTCGCTTCGCACGGCGTGTCGCGCATTCCCCAGTACGCGACGCATCTTTCCAATGGACGCGCCGATGGTCGGGCGGTAGCGCGGGTGATCAAGTCCAGGGGGGGTGCAGTGCTGGTGGACGCCGGCTGCGGTCTTGCGTTCCCGGCCTGCGCGCTCGCGGTCACCGAGGCCATCGCGCGCGCCCGCGAATTCGGCGTCGCTTTCGCGGGGGTCACGAACAGCCATCACTTCGGGGTCGCGGCATACCATCTCGGCCCGGTCGCGCAGGCCGGCATGGTCGGCCTGGCGTTCGGCAATTCGCCGGCGGCGATGCCCGCTGCGGGAGGCGGTCACCCGATCTTCGGGACCAACCCGATCGCAGCGGTGTTTCCCCGGCGCGACGGATTGCCGTTGACGATCGACCTGTCGCTGTCGGAGGTCGCACGCGGCAAGGTGATGGTGGCGGCGAAGGAGGGCCGGGCAATACCGCTGGGCTGGGCGCTCGACAAGGCCGGGCAGCCGACGACCGACCCGAACGCGGCGCTCGAAGGCTCGATGCTGCCGATGGGCGGGGCCAAGGGTGCGATGCTCGCGTTGATCGTCGAGTTGCTCGTGACGGCGCTGACCGGCGCTGCGATGGGATTCGAGGCGAGTTCGTTCTTCGTCGACGAGGGCAACCGTCCCCGCATCGGGCAGGCTTTCCTGGTCGTCGACCCCGGCGCGCTCGCCGGCCGCGACGTCTACCTCGAGCGCATCGAGACGCTGATCGCGGAAATGACCCGGGAGCCCGGCGTCCGCCTCCCCGGCGCGCGCCGCGACGGGCTGTCGCGGCGTGCGCGGGCCGAGGGCATCGAGATTCCGCAGGCGCTCGCCGACAGGCTGCGCGCGCTGGGGGCCTGATCCGACCGTGGTCGCGCCGCCGCGTCTGACGAGCCTGCTGCTGAACCTCGCGCACGCGATCGACCACATGTTCCTGTTGATCTTCGCGTCGGCAGTCGGCTCGATCGCGGCGGAATTCGGATTCGCGCGCTGGGAGGACCTGATGCCTTACGGCGCGGGCGCGTTCGCGCTGTTCGGAATCGGCTCGTTGCCCGCTGGGCGCCTGGGCGATCTGTGGGGCCGGCGGCGGATGATGCTCGTGTTCTTCTTCGGCATGGGTGTCGCGGCAATCTGCGTAGCGCTGACCCGAACCGCCTGGCAGCTTGCGATTGCGCTGACCCTGATGGGAGCGTTCTCGGCGATCTACCACCCGGTCGGCATACCGATGCTGGTCCGCGGCTCGCGCCGCCCCGGGCTCACGATCGGCTTCAACGGTCTGGTCGGCAACCTCGGCGTCGCGCTCGCCGCCGTCGTCACCGGTTACCTGGTCAAGTACGCGGGCTGGCGCGCCGCATTCGTCGTTCCGGCCTTCATCGCCTTCGCCTGCGGGGCGCTGTTCGCGTATGCAGCGCCTGAAGAAGGGGTCGCGCCCGCGCGCCGGCCGATGACGCGTGCGATGCTCCCCAAGGGGGCGCTTGCGCAGGTGTTCGCGATCGTGACTGTCGCTTCGATCTCGGCCAGCATGCTCTACAACTTCACGACCAACGGCAACGGCGAGTTGTTGCGTGAGCGACTGCAGGGCATCGTCGACGATCCGGCATCGCTCGGCGTGCTGCTGGCGCTGGTCTACGTCGCCGGCGCCCTGGCGCAGGTCGCCGTCGGCCTGCTGCTCGATCGCGTCCCGGTCAAGCTGCTCTATGCTGGGATCGTCGCCGCGCAGGTTCCGCTGTTCCTGATCGCAGCCGGCGCGAGCGGATGGTCGTTCTACGCATCGATGATCGCGTTCATGGTCGTCGTGTTCGGGGCGATCCCGTTCACCGATGCACTGATCGTCCGCTATGTCGACGACAGCGTCCGTTCGCGCGTATCGGGCATGCGGCTGACGGTCGCGTTCGGCGTGAGCTCGCTTGCGGTGTGGGTGCTGGGGCCGCTGGTCAAGGCCGCGGGCTTCCGGTCGCTGCTCTTCCTGATGGCGGGCACCGCGCTGGTCACGTTCTGTGTCGTGATGCTGCTGCCGCGGTCGGGAAGCTCGGGGCTCGAAGAGCCCGCGGGCGCTCAGCCCCCGGGCTCGGGTGCGTCGAAGCGCTAGCGCAGACCGACCGAAATGGTTCGCGGCGCTCCCACCGCGACGAACTGCTCGGAGACGGGCGCGATCCCGCCGGCCGGACCGAAGCTGCGGTTCGGCCCGTTGAACGCGTTCGAGCCCAGCAATTTGAAGGTGCAGTAGCGGCGGTCGAAGAGGTTGTCGACCTGCGCATGCGTCTGCGTTCCCTGCAGGCGGTTGTCGGCGAAGGCGAACGGCGCCCCGGCGAGGCTCGCGATCAGCGCTGCGCCGGAAGCGACGACGATTGGTTGCAGCGATCGTGATCGGTGGGATGCGCGTGTGCGGGCATCCCGGGCGCCGGCGCTGGCCATTTGCGCCGCGAGCCCGTATCCTGATTCGTTTTCGACTGCGACCATGTTCTCGAAGCGACTCTCGCCGCAGCTGCACATGCGCGAACGAGCGTCGCGCAGAGCTCGAAGGTGGGCGATGATGCCCGTCGCCGCGCTTGCCGTCCACCTTGTCGCCGTGTCCCCCGCCCGCGCCCAGCAAACGGGCGGCGTACCGGCGGCGCTCGGCTCGATCACGGTGACCGCAACGCGGCACGCCGAACGGATATTCGACGTCCCGGCGTCGGTCGATTCGATCGACGCATCGACCATTCACGACGGTCAGCCGCAGGTGAACCTGTCGGAATCCCTGGTGCGCGTACCCGGGATCTTCGCGGCGAACCGACAGAACTATGCGCAGGACCTGCAGATCAGCTCGCGCGGATTCGGCGCGAGGGCGCAGTTCGGAGTGCGCGGCGTGCGCCTCTACCAGGATGGCATCCCGGTCACCATGCCCGATGGTCAGGGCCAGACCGGGAGCTTCAGCCTGCTGTCGGCCGGACGCATCGAAGTCCTGCGCGGCCCCTTCTCGGCGTTGTACGGCAACGCCTCGGGCGGGGTGATATCGGTGTTCACCGAGGACCCGCCCCCCGAGCCCGTGGCGACGATCACCGCCGGCGGGGGCAGTTATGGCACGTGGACGCTGGGCGCCAAGCGCGCGGGCACGGCGCGCGGCGTCGGCTACGTGGCGGCAGCCAGTGAATTCCAGACCGACGGCTTTCGCGATCACTCGCAGGCCCGGCGCGACCTGACGAACGCCAAGCTCGTCTTCGACGTCGCAGCTTCGACGCACGTCACGGTGATTGGCAATTCCCAGTATCAGCCGGAGACGCTGGACCCGCTGGGCCTGACGCGTGCGCAATGGAACGCCGATCCGCGCGGGGTCGATCCGGCTGCGATCCAGTACGACACGCGCAAGACGATCAACCAGGTTCAGGGTGGGGCTGCGATCGACCATCGGTTCAGCGACGCGCTGGAGCTGCACATCGACGGCTATGGCGGGCAACGCATGATCCGCCAGTACCTCGGATTCTCCGGTGTGGGCCCGACGTCGTCGGGGGGCGTCGTCGGCATCGATCGCGATTACGCGGGCATCGGCGCACGGCTGGTGTGGCAGGGCGCGGCTCTCGGGCGCCCGCTGACGCTGACCCTCGGCGGCGACGGCGACCGGATGCACGACCTGCGCACCGGTTACGTGAACGACAACGGCGCGCTGGGCGATCTCCGGCGCAGCGAGGACGACACCGTCACGGACAACGATTTCTACGCGCAGGCCGAGTGGGAATTCGCCGAGCGCTGGTCGGCGACTGCCGGGATCCGGACCAGCAGCGTCCGCTACGGTTCCGTCGACCATTACATCACCGACGCCAATCCGGACGACAGCGGCAACCAGCGGTTCCGCGACACGAGTCCGGTGCTCGGGCTCGTGTTCCACGCGTCCAACCAGGTCAACGTGTACGCAAGCTATGGCGAAGGCTTCGAAACGCCGACCTTCGTCGAGATGGCGTACCGCGATGCCGGGACCGGACTCAATTTCGCGCTGCAGCCGGCGACCAGCCGGGCGCTGGAAACCGGGGTGAAGATGCAGCTGCCAGGCAGGCAGCAGCTCAACGTGGCCGTGTTCAACGTCGACACCCACGACGAGATCGTGGTCGACCAATCGACCGGCGGGCGTACCACCTACAAGAACGCGGGCGCCACCCGCAGGCGCGGCGCCGAGGCGCTGTGGGACGCGCAGTTCGATCGCGGCCTGCACGCCCATGTCGCGCTGACCTGGCTGAAGGCGGAGTTCGTCGATGCCTACTCCAGCGGCGCGGTGCCGGTGACGGTCCCTTCGGGGGCGCGGCTTCCCGGGGTTCCGTCGACCGAGGCCTATGGCGAGATCGCGTGGGCACCGATGGGTGCGACCGGATTCAGCACGGCGCTCGAGGCCCAGTACGTCGACAAGCTCTATGTGAACGACCGCAACAGCGATGCGGCGCCTGCCTACGCGGTGATTAATGCGCGCGTCGGCTACGCGAAGACCCTCGGTGCAGCGACGTGGGGCGCGTTCATCCGTCTCAATAACATGTTCGACCGCAACTATTCGGGGTCGGTAATCGTCGGCGACACCAACGGCCGCTATTTCGAGCCTGCACCGGGCCGCAACTGGTATGCCGGCGCGAGCGTGCGCTTGCCGCTGTAGCGACGGCGCCACCCACGCGCAGCGGCCTCGTTGACGTCCGCCCCCCGGTCGAGTAGCGACTGGGCGAGGTCGAAGCGCTCCTTCTTGAGCACGGCCAGCAGCGGCGTTTCACCCAGGCGATTGCGGAAGTTGACCGACGCCCCGTCGTGCAGGGCGCGCTCGATGGCACCGGCATCGCCGTGCGAAACGGCGACGAGCAGCTGCAGATTGGTGGAGAACGTATCGCCATCGGCCAGCGCACGGGTGCTGGACGCTCCCAGCAGTCCCAAGGCGACAAGCCCGGCGCCCAGCAGCGCGGCTGGCCGCAGGCGCCGCAGCGGAAGGAAGGCCTGTCGCTCGCCCAGCGGTTCTCCAAGCATAAGCCGGGACCGACAAGCGTCAGGCCCGATTCGGCCAAGGTCGCCGCCGGCAAGAAGAAGGCCGACGAAGCGCTGTGCTCGATGTGCCATCTCGGAGGATTGACGGGCCAGAACGAGGTCCCCCGCCTGGCGGGCCAGCATTACGCGTACATTAAGAAGCAGCTCGAGGATTTCCGGGCCAAGCGTCGCACCAACGACGCCGGCAACATGACCAGCGTCGCCAGCACGCTGACCGACGTTGACATCGAGAATCTCGCGCAGTACATCGCCAGCCTGTACTGATCCTCCGGTCGAGGTTGGCCAACCGTTCGCCGCAGGCAACGCCGGGCGGGCGACCCCGCAAAGCGCGCGGGCGTCAATGCGCGTCGTCGGCGGATGACAGCAGGCGGTAGAGCGTCGAGCGGCTGATGCCGAGGCGCCGCGCGGCGCGCAGCTTGTTCCCGCCTTCGTGCTCGAGCGCTGCGCGGGCGTGACGGCTGGTCAGCTGGCGCAGCGTCTGCGGCGCCTCGGGCGTCGTCCCCGCCTGCGCCTGTTCGCGGGGGTGCCGGGCGCTCGTGTCGCCGAGCCGGCGCTGCTGGCGGAGGGCCGAGGCCACGGCGGTTCCGGCGCGCGCCAGTCGGGCGGCGAACTCGAATCCCTGGGGTGTGCGCAGCCTGAATGACGCGTCGGCGTCGAGCATGCGCAGCGGCGCCGCAAAGCGCTGCTGGAACAACGCCTCGAAACCGGCGTGTATTGTGCCGTCGCCCAGCCCCAGAAGCTGCCTCGCGGCGCTTGTCGCCCCGGTCAGGCGTCCGGCGTCGTCGAAAGCGAGCCATCCTGCTTCCTTGCCGCCGAGCTCGGTCGCGTCCCAGGCGAACTGGAGCAGCAGCCTGCCGCGCTGGGTCGCCAGAAACAACCCGATTTCGATCGCCTTCGCCGCGCCGAGCACCGGCGCGGCCAGCGGGGGTGCCGAGCGGTCGTAGTCGCCGGTAACGTCGATGGTGCCGGCGATCGTGCCGTCGGGCAGGAACAGCGGTGCCGCCATGCAGACGAAGCCGGCATTGGTGCGGCAGTAATGCTCGGCCGCCGTGACGGCGACCGGCAGCCGCTCGCGCAGCGAAGTTCCCATCGAATTCGTGCCGATCGCCCGCTCGCTCAGGTCGACGCCGGGCCGGGCCAGCAATTGCAGCGTGCTGCTGACCCGGGACCGGTCGCCGAACACCGAGACGACCACACCGTCGGCGTCGGTGACGATGACCATGTGCCGCGCACCCGCCACCGCCGCTGCCAGCCGAGCGGCCGGAGGCTCCGCGAGCCTGCGCAATTCCTCGTGACGCTCGCGGCACTCCGCGAGGCGGGCGCGACCCACGGGATCGAAAGCGAGCGGATGGCGCTCGTCGATGCCCGCGTTTCGGCAGCGATCCCACGAGCGCAGGATCGGCTTGGCCACGAGGTCGGAAGGGAGCACGTGGTGCACGAAGAACTTCTCGCGGGCAGCCGCGACGCGGGATTCCAGCGCGAGTCTTGCGTGCTCGTGCATTCGCGTATTGCACCGCCAGTCCCGCGGCGGCGGACGCCGTGGTTGCGGCAGGCGCCCATCTGCGAGAGGCTCGCGGTGTCCGATTTTGGGACAGTGGCTCTGCTGCAGTGCAGCAGCACTCGATGCCTGCCTACGATAGCATGACGAGAGGCATGAAATCCGCGCAGGAAAATTGCCTGGCCACGCTCGATGGCCGGGGGCGATCCGGAGCGAACCCGGACCGCGATCCCGCGGTCCGATGGTCAGGACTGGCGATGCCGCGGGAGTGCCGACAGTTCCCACGATGCCTGCGATCCGGCGAGACGCGTGGGCGAGCCGATCCACAACGTCAGGAGTAATCGCGCATGAGCATCCCGATTGCAATGACCGTCAACGGCAAGGCCGTCGCTGCGGAGGTCGATCCGCGCACGCTGCTGGTCGATTTCCTGCGCATTGATCTCGGGCTCACCGGGACCCACGTCGGCTGCGACACGGCGCAATGCGGCGCGTGCACCGTGCACATGAACGGACACGCGATCAAGGCCTGCAACGTCCTCGCCGCGCAGGCGCAGGGCGCTGCGATCATGACGATCGAGGGCCTCGCTCCCGACGGCGCGATGCACCCGATGCAGGCTGCGTTCAAGGACTGCCACGGGCTGCAGTGCGGCTTCTGCACGCCGGGGATGGTGATGAGCGCGATCGACCTGGTGAGCCGTCACCCGCACGCCGATGAAGCGACGATCCGCGCCGAGCTCGAAGGCAACCTGTGCCGCTGCACCGGTTACCACAACATCGTCAAGGCGGTGAAGCAGGGCGCCGCCGCCATGGCCAAGTAGGAGGAGCAGGCGATGGGTGCGAACGAAACTGGAATCATCGGTCAATCGGTCAGGCGCAAGGAAGATGCGCGGTTCCTCACCGGCGCCGGCCAGTACACCGACGACGTCACGCTGGCCAACCAGGTGCACGCGTATTTCCTGCGCTCGCCGCACGCGCATGCGCGGATACGCTCGATCGACACATCCAAAGCGAAAGCGGCCCCGGGTGTGGTCGCCGTGTACACCGGCGCCGACCTCGAGGGCGTCAACGGCCTGCCCTGCGGCTGGCTGATCACCAGCGTCGACGGAACGCCGATGAAGGAGCCGCCGCACCCGGTGCTCGCCAAAGGCAAGGTCCGCTACGTCGGCGATCACGTCGCGCTGGTCATCGCCGAGACGCGCAGCCAGGCGAAGGATGCCTCCGAGCTGATCGAGGTCGATTACGACGTCCTGCCTGCGGTGGTCAATCCGGTCGATGCACTGAAGCCGGGCGCACCGCAAATCCACGACGAGGCACCTGGCAACAAGTGCTACACGTGGTCGCTGGGCGACAAATCCGCCGTCGATGCGGCGTTTGCCAGGGCGGCGCACGTCACCAGGCTCGACCTGGTCAACAACCGGCTGATCCCGAACGCGATCGAGCCGCGCGCAGCCGTGGCGACCTACAGCCGCGCCGACGACGCCTACACGCTCTACGTCACCAGCCAGAATCCCCACGTCGAGCGCCTGCTGATGACGGCGTTCGTGCTCGGCCTGCCCGAGCACAAGGTGCGGGTGATCGCGCCCGACGTCGGCGGCGGCTTCGGGTCCAAGATCTACCTGTACGCCGAGGAGACGGCGATGGTCTGGGCATCGAAGCGCGTCAATCGGCCGATCAAGTGGGCGGCCGAGCGCAGCGAGTCCTTCGTCTCCGACGCGCATGGCCGCGACCACGTCACCCACGCCGAGCTCGCGCTGGACAAGGACGGCAAGTTCCTCGCGATGCGCGTCAAGACGACGGCGGCGATGGGCGCCTACCTGTCGACGTTCGCCTCCTGCATCCCGACCATCCTGTACGCGACGCTGCTGGCCGGGCAGTACACGACGCCGGCGATCCATTGCGAGGTCACGGCGGCATTCACCAACACCGCGCCGGTCGATGCCTATCGCGGCGCGGGCCGCCCCGAAGCGACCTACGTCGTCGAGCGCATCGTGCGCGAGGCAGGCGTCGAGATGGGGATCGCGCAGGACGAGATCCGCAGGCGCAATTTCATCCGCAGCTTCCCGTACCAGACGCCGGTGGCGCTCACATACGACATCGGCGACTACGACCAGACCCTCGCCGGAGCGAACGAGCTCGCCGACGTCGAGGGCTTCGCCGCAAGGCGCGCCGAGGCCGCGAAGCGCGGCAGGCTGCGCGGCATCGGCTATGCGTCGTACATCGAGGCCTGCGGGCTCGCGCCGTCGAACGTGGCGGGTGCGCTGGGGGCGCGCGCGGGGCTGTTCGAGGCAGGTCAGGTCCGCGTGCATCCGACCGGCAGCGTGACCGTGTTCACCGGCTCGCACAGCCATGGGCAGGGGCACGAGACGACGTTCGCGCAGATCGTCGCAGGCAGGCTCGGCATCCCGGTCGAGAACGTCGACATCGTCCACGGCGACACCGGACGCGTGCTGTTCGGCATGGGCACCTACGGCTCGCGCTCGCTCGCGGTGGGTGGCACGGCGATCGTCAAGGCGCTCGACAAGGTCGTCGCCAAGGGCAAGAAGATCGCCGCGCACCTGCTCGAGGCGGCCGAGACCGACATCGAGTTCGAGGACGGGAAGTTCACCGTTGCCGGCACCGATCGCAGCAAGACCTTCGGCGAGATCGCGCTGACCGCCTACGTTCCGCACAACTATCCGCTCGACAAGCTCGAGCCGGGCCTCGACGAGACGGCGTTCTACGACCCGACCAATTTCACCTATCCGGCAGGCACCCACATCTGCGAGGTCGAGGTCGACCCCGACACCGGTGTCGTCCAGGTCGTCAGCTTCAGCGCCTGCGACGACTTCGGCAACATCATCAACCCGATGATCGTCGAAGGGCAGGTGCACGGCGGACTCGGGCAGGGCATCGGACAGGCGCTGCTCGAGAACTGCGTCTACGATGCGGACAGCGGACAGCTGCTGACGGGCAGCTACATGGACTACGCGATGCCGCGTGCCGACGACCTGCCGTCGTTCAAGGTCGGCACCCGCGTCACGCCCTGCACGCACAATCCGCTGGGCGCGAAGGGCTGCGGCGAAGCCGGTGCGATCGGTTCGCCGGCGGCGCTGATGAATGCGGTGCTCGACGCGCTCGCCCCGGTCGGTGTCCGGCACCTCGACATGCCCGCATCGCCGCACCGGGTGTGGCAGGCGATCCAATCCGCAAGAGCCAGCGCCTGACCGGACACGAAGGAGCCGACCATGTACGAAGTCGAATACCAGAAAGCCAGATCCGTCGCCGATGCCACGGCGCTGATCGCCAAAACCGGCGGCAAGCCGCTCGCGGGCGGACAGAGCCTGATCGCCGCGATGAAGCTGCGCCTCGCGCAGCCGGGCACCCTCGTCGACCTCTCGGGCATCGCCGAGCTGCAGGGAATCCGCAGGGAAGGGGATGCGGTCGTGATCGGCGCGATGACGCGCCATGCCGGCATCGCAGCTTCGGTCGAGGTCAAGCGCGCGATCCCGGCGCTTGCAGCGCTGGCCGAGGGCATCGGCGACCGGCAGGTGCGCAACATGGGCACGATCGGCGGGTCGATCGCCAACAATGATCCCGCTGCCGACTGGCCCGCAGCGCTGGTTGCGCTGAACGCGACCGTCGTCACCGACAAGCGCAGGATCGCCGCCGGGGATTTCTTCAAGGGCATCTACGAGACGGCGCTCGCCGCCGACGAGATCGTCACCGGAATCTCGTTCCCGGTCCCTTCGCGGGCGGCCTACGCGAAGTTTCCCAGCCCGGCGTCGCGCTTCGCGCTGGTCGGGGTGTTCGTCGCGCAGCTGGCCGACGGCAGCGTGCGCGTTGCGGTCACGGGTGCCGCGCCTGCGGTGTTCCGCGCAGCGGGAATCGAGGCGGCGCTCGCGAAGAGCTTCACCGCCGATGCCGCCAAGGCGGTGAAGGTCGATGCGTCGAACCTCAACACCGACCTGCACGCCTCTGCCGCGTACCGCGCGCACCTGGTGTCGGTGATGGCATCGCGCGCGGTCGCAGCCTGCGGGTGACCGTCGGGGCAGTGGCGCTGCGGTCGCCGTGCCCCGGGTCGCATCGCGGCCCGGGTCCGGCGGCGCCTGCGCGATTCGCGGCATCCGCGGGTGGCCTAGAATGACGGCTCGAACCCCGAATGGCCGCCCCCGTGGATAACCAGCGCACGCCTTCCGCTCCCCCCGCATCGGTCGATGCGGCCCTCGCGCTCCTCGGGCAGCACGATTACGTCGCGGACCGGCGTCTGGCGACTGCGGTATTCCTCGCGCTGAAGCTCGGCCGCCCGCTGTTCCTCGAAGGCGAGGCCGGCGTGGGCAAGACCGAGGTCGCCAAGGTACTCGCCGCCGGGCTCGGCAAGCGCCTGGTGCGCCTGCAATGCTACGAAGGCCTGGATACGGCAGCAGCGGTCTACGAATGGAACTATCCGCGGCAGATGGTCGAGATCCGGCTCGCGGAGGCTGCCGGCGGCGTCGAACGCTCCGAACTCGCCCATGACATCTTCACCACGCGCTTCCTGCTGCGGCGGCCGCTGCTGCAGGCGCTCGCACCCGAGGACGGGATTCCGCCGGTACTGCTGATCGACGAGCTCGATCGCGCCGACGAGCCCTTCGAGGCCTATCTGCTGGAAGTGCTGTCGGATTTCCAGGTGACGATCCCCGAGCTTGGAACGATCCGCGCGGCGGCCCCGCCGGTGGTCGTCATCACGTCGAACCGCACGCGGGAGATCCACGACGCGATCAAGCGCCGTTGCCTCTATCACTGGGTCGACTATCCCGATGCCGGACGCGAGCTGGCGATCCTGCGGCGCAAGTGTCCGGCAGCCTCCGAGATGCTCGCCCGGCAGATCGTCGCGTTCACGCAGCGCCTGCGCGCGCTCGACCTGTTCAAGGCGCCGGGAATCGCCGAGACGCTCGACTGGGCGGAAGCGCTCGTTGCGCTCGACCGCATCACCCTCGATCCGCAGACGGTCGCCGACACGCTGGGTGCGCTGCTCAAGTACCAGGACGACATCGCGGCGATCACGCCCGAGGTCGCCGCCCGGCTCACCGACGAGGCGCAGGCAGCGAAGGAAGGGGCGTGAGCGCAGCTTCGTCGCCGGCGCTGGCTTTCCTCGCGCAGCTGCCACGGGGCAAGGTGGCCGAGAACGTCCTGCATTTCGTGCGCATGCTGCGCGCCGCTGGCCTGCCGGTGGGCCCCGCGAAGGTGATCGACGCGCTGTCCGCGGTCGAGGCGGTGGGCATCGAGAACCGCGGCGATTTCCGGGAAGCGCTGGCTGCGGTGCTCGTCGCGCGGCGCGAGCATCTCGTGCTCTTCGAACAGGCATTCGATCTGTACTGGCGCAATCCCCGACTGCTCGAGAAGATGCTCGCCGCGCTGCTGCCCAAGGTCCAGGGTCGCGCCGGGGACACCGCAGAGCTGCCGGCGCGGCTCGCCCAGGCGATGCTCCCTCCGCCGCGGCGTCGCGACGAGGCTGCCCCGGAGGAGACCGAGCTCGATGCGGCATTCTCCTTTTCCGCGCGCGAGGTGCTGCAGAAGAAGGATTTCGCGACCATGACCGTCGAGGAGCTCGCCGAGGTCAAGGCGCTGTTGCGGCGCATCGCGCTGCCGCTGCCCGAGTTGCCGGTGCGCCGCACCGCGGCAGCGCCGCGGGGCCGGGCGATCGACCTGCGCGCGACGCTGCGCGGCAGCGTCGGCGCAGGCGGCATGCTCGCACCGCTGCGCTTTCGCGCGCGCCGCAGGCGCACGCCGCCGCTGGTGGTACTCTGCGACATCTCGGGTTCGATGGATCGCTACGCACGGATGCTGCTGCATTTCCTGCATGCGATCACCAACGAGGGCGACCGCGTGCACGTGCTTACCTTCGGGACGCGGCTGACCAACATCACGCGCCACCTGCGCCATCGCGACGTCGACGTCGCGCTCGCGCAAGTCGCAGCCGCAGTCGAGGATTGGGCGGGCGGGACGCGCATCGGAAGCTGCCTGTTCGAATTCAATCGCCGCTGGTCGCGCCGGTTGCTGGGCCAGAACGCCGTCGTGCTGCTGATCAGCGACGGCCTCGATGCCGACGCCGGCGAGGGCCTGGCGTTCGAGGCCGAGCGCCTGTCGAAGTCCTGCGCGCGCCTGGTCTGGCTCAACCCCTTGCTGCGCTACGCCGGCTTCGAGGCGCGACCCGCGGGGATCCGCGCGTTGCTGCCCTGGGTCGACGATTTCCTTCCCGTGCACAACCTCGAATCGCTCACCGATCTCGCGAGGGCGTTGGGACGGGGACCCTCGCGCCGTACGAGTGCGTTGCCGCGGGCGGCATGACCTGCAATTCGGAGAATCGCCATGGATAGCGTGGATCTCGAAGTCCTGAAAAAGAGTGCCGACTGGCTCGATGCCGGCCATCGCGCCCTGTTGGTCACGGTCGTGCAGACCTTCGGCAGCTCGCCGCGGCCCGAAGGCGCGATGCTCGCCGTCCGCGACGATGGCCTGGTCGTAGGTTCGGTGTCGGGCGGCTGCATCGAGGACGACATCGTGTCCCGCACGCGGCGCGAAGGGCAGCGCGCGACCAAGTGCGAGGTCGTGACCTATGGCGTGTCGGCCGACGAGGCGCGTCGGTTCGGGTTGCCGTGCGGCGGAACGATCCGGCTGGTGCTCGAGCCGCTGACGAGCGATTCCGGGATCCGCGCGCTCCTGACGGAAGTCGAGGCGGGGCGCCTGACGGCACGCAGGCTGACCATCGCCGACGGCAAATGGACGCTGCAGAAGGCCGCCGCCACCGACGGTCTGACCTACGACGGTGCGGTGCTGACGACGATTCACGGACCGCGCTACCGGATGCTGGTGATCGGCGCGTCGCAGCTCTCCAAGTATCTGGCGCAGATTGCCGTCGGCCTGGATTACCAGGTCACGGTCTGCGATCCGCGCGAGGAATACACCGACACCTGGGACGTTCCCGGCGTCACGCTGGTGCGCACGATGCCCGACGACACCG
>DATIQL010000110.1:0-29149 GCA_035470905.1 Casimicrobiaceae bacterium | reverse complement strand
AAGCCTCGAGTACCTGGACAAGGCCCTGCCGCTCAGCGCCCATCGCCTGCGCGATCCCGATCGCGGCATGGACACCGACGAAGTCCCGGCGGTGAGCCTGAAACCGCGCGACCGGGTGCTCGTGCGGGCCGGCGAGAGCTTTCCCGCGGATGGAAGGATCGTCGAGGGCGACACCGAATGCGACGAATCGCTGCTGACCGGCGAGAGCACGCCTGTGCGCAGGCGCAGCGGCGATGAGGTCACCGGCGGTGCGTTCAACCGGCTGAGCCCGGTGGTCGTCGAAGTCGAGCGCGTCGGCGATGATACCTGCGTATCGGGCATCCGGCGACTGGTCGAGAGCGCCAGCATGCGCCGGCCCGAGGTCGGAGCCCTCGCCGATCGTCTCGCCGGCGTCCTGGTCGCAGTCGTCCTGCTGGTCGCAGCGGCAAGTGCGCTCGCATGGATGCAGATCGACCCGCCGCGCGCCCTGTGGGTCGCGGTCGCGGTGCTGGTGGTCAGCTGCCCCTGCGCGCTGTCGCTCGCGACCCCCGCGGTGATGACCGTCGCGGTGGGGCTGCTGTCGCGGCGGGGCGTGGTCGTGGTGCGCGGCCATGCCATCGACGCGCTTGCCTCGGTCACGCACGTCGTGTTCGACAAGACCGGCACGCTGACCGAAGGCCGCCTCGGCCTCGTGCAGGTCCTGCCGCAGCCGGGGGCCGTGCGCGACGATGCGCTCGCGCTCGCCGCGGCGCTGGAGAACACGTCGGAGCATCCGATCGCCAAAGCGCTCCTCGACGCAGCCCCGGCGCGGAGCCTTCCCGCCGTGACGGAGATGCGCAACGTGCCGGGTGCCGGGCTGGAGGGTTGCATCGGCGCCCTGCGCTATCGCCTCGGGACGCCCGCTTTCGTCGCCGAAATCGCCGGCTCGCCCATCGAAGCGCAGCCGCCTGCAAGCGGCGCCACCCGGGTGTGGCTCGGCCGCGACGGCGCGTGGATCGCAGGCTTCGACCTCGTCGACACGCTGCGGCCCGAGGCCGCAGCCGTCGTGCAGCGGCTGCGGGCCGCGGGCAAGCGCGTGCTGATCTGGAGCGGCGACGCGCCGGCCGCGGTGGGCGCCGTGGCCGCAAGCATCGGCACCGAAGGCTTCGAGGCGGGACTGCTGCCGCAGGACAAGCACGCGCGCATGGTGGCATTGCAGCGCGACGGCGCGATCGTCGCGATGGTCGGCGACGGCATCAACGATGCACCGGTGCTGGCGCAGGCGCAGCTCTCGATCGCGATGGGCAGCGGCGCGTTGCTGTCGCAGACCACCGCCGACATCGTCCTGCTGTCGGGGCGCCTGCACGGTCTCCTCGATGCATTCGAAATCGCGCGTCGCACCCGCAGCATCGTCCGCGAGAACCTCGCCTGGGCGCTCGCGTACAACGTGATCGCGCTGCCGCTCGCGGCCGCAGGCCTGGTCACGCCGTGGCTCGCCGGCATCGGCATGGGGGCGAGCTCCCTGCTGGTCGTGCTAAATGCGCTGCGGCTGGGTCGCGCGCGGACGCATCGGCGCGCCAGGGTAGCCGCGGCGGCGAGCGGTCCGGGGCTGGATCCCCTCCTTCCGGCATCGCCGGGCGCGCAGCCCTGATGGACATCCTCTATCTCCTGGTCCCGTTGTCGCTGGTGCTGGTGTTCCTCATCGCAGGCGTGTTCTGGTGGACCCTCAGGAGCGGCATGTTCGACGATCTCGAGGGGCCGGCCTGGCGGATCCTCCAGGACGACGACAATCCCGCGCACCAGGGCGCGCAGGACCCGCAGGACCCGGCGGGCAGTCAAGGGAAAGGCTCCGCCTCGTGACGAGCTCGCGTCCACCGCACGGCATTCGCGGCGCCGCCTTGACAAAAATCAAGCGTCCGAAGCCGATTCATTCGTAATCTTCGAGGTGGGCCCGCGCGCAGGCCGGTGCCCAGCACGCATGGCAGGACCGGGCGAATCGATGAGGGAGAGAACATGTCAGCACAGGCCGCGACCATTACGGTCCCGATGAGCGCTTCTGCCGAAGAGGGGACGTACAACTACAAGGTCGTCCGGCAATTCGCCATCATGACCGTGGTCTGGGGGATCGTCGGGATGCTGGTCGGCGTGATCATCGCCACCCAGCTGATGTTCCCCGACCTGACCTACGGCATTCCGTGGCTCTCCTATGGCCGCCTGCGCCCGCTGCACACCAACGCGGTGATCTTCGCGTTCGGTGGCTCGGCGCTGTTCGCCACCAGCTACTACGTCGTCCAGCGCACCTGCCACGCGCGCCTGTTCTCCGGCGGGCTCGCGGCGTTCACGTTCTGGGGCTGGCAGGCGGTTATCGTGTCCGCGGCGGTCACGCTCCCCCTTGGCTACACGACCTCCCACGAGTACGCCGAGCTCGAGTGGCCGATCGACATCCTGATCACCCTGGTGTGGGTCTCCTACGCCATCGTGTTCTTCGGGACGATCGCCAAGCGCAAGGTGCCGCACATCTACGTCGCCAACTGGTTCTTCGGCGCCTTCATCCTCACCGTCGCCTTGTTGCACCTCGTCAACAGTGCCGAGATCCCGGTCACGTTCTGGAAGTCCTACTACGTCTACTCGGGCGCGCAGGACGCGATGGTGCAGTGGTGGTACGGGCACAACGCCGTCGGCTTCTTCCTGACGGCGGGCTTCCTGGGGATCATGTACTACTTCGTGCCCAAGCAGGCGGGGCGCCCGGTCTACAGCTATCGGCTGTCAGTCGTCCACTTCTGGGCGCTGATCTTCACCTACATGTGGGCCGGCCCGCACCACCTGCATTACACGGCGCTGCCCGACTGGACCCAGTCGCTGGGGATGGTGTTCTCGCTGATCCTGCTCGCGCCCTCGTGGGGCGGCATGATCAACGGGATCATGACGCTGTCGGGGGCGTGGCACAAGCTGCGCACCGATCCCATCCTCAAGTTCCTGATCACCTCGCTGTCGTTCTACGGCATGTCGACCTTCGAGGGGCCGATGATGGCGATCAAGACGGTGAACTCGCTGTCGCACTACACCGACTGGACGATCGGACACGTCCACTCCGGCGCGCTGGGCTGGGTCGCGATGGTCTCGATCGGCAGCCTCTACTACATGATCCCGCGCCTGTTCGGCCGGACCGAGATGCACAGCGTCAAGTTGATAACGCTGCATTTCTGGATCGCGACGATCGGCGTCGTCCTCTACATCGCGGCGATGTGGATCGCCGGCGTGATGCAGGGCCTGATGTGGCGCGCGGTGAACCCCGACGGCACGCTGACCTACACGTTCGTCGAGAGCGTCAAGTCGACATTCCCGTTCTACGGCATCCGGTTGCTGGGCGGGTTGATGTTCCTCTCCGGCATGCTGATCATGGCCTGGAACGTCTGGAAGACCGTGCGTGGCGCCAAGCCTTTCGACGCGCCGGTGCTCGCACCGGCGGCGGCGCACGCCTGACTCCCAACTCCCGACCCCCAAGACCATCATGGCTACGCAAACCGCATCCGGGCACGAGTTCATCGAGAAGAACCTGACCTGGATGATCGTCCTGGTCATCCTGGTCGTGAGTGTCGGCGGACTCGTCGAGATCGTGCCGCTGTTCTTCCAGCGCTCGACCACGCAGCCCGTCACCGGCCTCAAGCCCTACACGGCGCTGCAGCTGACTGGCCGCGACATCTACATCCGTGAAGGCTGCAACAACTGCCACAGCCAGATGATCCGCCCGTTCCGGGCGGAGACCGAGCGCTACGGCCACTATTCGGTGGCGGGCGAGTTCGTCTATGACCATCCGTTCCTGTGGGGCAGCAAGCGCACCGGCCCCGACCTCGCGCGGGTCGGCGGTCGCTACAGCGACGAGTGGCATCGCCAGCACCTGAACGAGCCGCGCGACGTGGTTCCCGAATCGAACATGCCGGGTTATCCGTGGCTCTTCGAGAACGCGGCCGACGCCGATTCGATCCAGGCGAAGATGCGCGCGCTGCGCACTGTCGGCGTTCCCTACACGGACGCGGAAATCGCCAAGGCGTCGGAGGAGCTCAAGGGCAAGACCGAGGCCGATGCGCTGATCGCCTACCTGCAGAGCCTGGGCACTGCACTGAAGGGAGTCAGGTGACATGGATCCCGTGATCGCATTCCACTCCGGCCTTACCGTGGTGTCGTTCCTGGTGTTCCTGGGCATCGTGTGGTGGGCCTATGGCGGCAAGCGCAAGGCCCGGTTCGAGTCAACGGCGCTGAGCGTCCTCCAGGACGAGGACGATCCGGCGTCGCCGGAGCCGAAAGGGAGATCGGCGTGAGCGATTTCAACAGCGGGTTCTGGAGCCCCTACATCACCGTCATCACGCTGGTGAGCATCCTCGCCTGCGGGGTGCTGCTGTGGCGGCTGTCGACCAAGCGCGTGCCCGGCGGGCAGAAGGCCGGCGTCATGGGCCACGTCTGGGACGAGAATCTCCAGGAGTACAACAATCCCCTGCCGCGCTGGTGGATGTGGCTGTTCTACATCACGATCGTGTTCAGTCTCGGCTACCTCGTCCTGTACCCCGGCCTGGGGAGCTTCCCCGGCATCCTGAAGTGGACTTCGCAATCGCAGTACGACGCCGAGGAGGCGAAGGCGAACGCGACTTACGAGCCGATCTTCGCCCGCTACGCGGCGATGCCGGTTCCCGCCGTCGCCGCCGACCCGCAGGCGCGGGAGATCGGGCAGCGCCTGTTCCTCAACTACTGCGCGCAATGCCACGCCTCCGACGCTCGCGGCGGGAACGGTTTTCCGAATCTTTCGGACAACGACTGGCTCTACGGCGGCGATCCCGATACGCTCGTCGCGACCATCACCAACGGCCGCAACGGCGTGATGCCGGCGTGGGAAGGCGTCGTCGGCGACGAAGGCGTCAAGAACCTCGCCAACTACGTCAAATCGCTGGGCGGCACGCCTTTCGACTCCGTGCGCGCCGCGCAGGGCAAGACGCTCTTCCAGACCAACTGCGTCGCGTGCCACGGCCCGCAAGGCAAGGGCACCCAGGCGGTCGGCGCACCGAACCTGACCGACGCCATCTGGCTCTACGGCGGCAGCGAAACGACGCTGATCCGCACGATAAGCAAGGGGCGCAATGGCGTGATGCCGGCCTGGGGCGCGTTCCTCGGCCCGGAGAAGATCCACGTCGTCGCCGCCTACGTGTACAGCCTGTCGCACCCGGCGGGCAGATGACGCAGCGGAATGCCGAAGGATTGCGCCACGATGACGACTCGAGCCTGACCGCCGGATGGACACACCGGTAAAGTCGACCCCCAGCGGAACGCCCCCCGAAGTCGCCGAGCAGGCGCTCTACGAGGTCCGGAAGAAGATCTATCCGCGCGCGGTGCACGGCAAGTTCGCGGCATGGCGCTGGGCGTTCGTGCTGCTCACGCAGCTCGTGTTCTACGGCACTCCCTGGCTGGCCTGGAACGACCGGCAGGCGGTGCTGTTCGACCTCGTCTCGCGCAAGTTCTATATCTTCGGCCTGGTGTTCTGGCCGCAGGACATCGTCTACCTGACGGTCCTGCTGATCATCTGCGCCTATTCGCTGTTCCTGTTCACCGCGGTCGCCGGCCGCCTGTGGTGCGGTTTCGCCTGCCCGCAGACGGTCTATACCGAGATCTTCATGTGGATCGAGCGGCTGGTCGAAGGCGACCGCCTGGCCCGGATGAAGCTCGACCAGAAACCGCTGTCGGGGCACAAGCTGGGGCTCAAGGCAGCGAAGCACGGGCTCTGGATCGCCCTGGCGCTGTGGACCGGCTTCACCTTCGTCGGCTACTTCACGCCCATCCACGTCCTCTGGAACGAGGTGATGACGCTCCACACCGGGCCGTGGGAGACCTTCTGGGTGCTGTTCTACGCCTTCGCCACCTACGGCAACGCCGGGTGGATGCGCGAGCAGGTGTGCAAGTACATGTGCCCGTATGCGCGCTTCCAGAGCGTCATGTTCGACCCCGACACCCTGATCATCACCTACGACCCGGAACGCGGCGAGCCGCGGGGCTCGCGCGCCAAGAGCGTCGACTACAAGGCCCGGGGACTCGGCGACTGCGTCGATTGCGGCATCTGCGTGCAGGTATGCCCGACCGGCATCGACATACGCAAGGGCCTCCAGTACGAGTGCATCGGTTGCGCGGCCTGCATCGACGGATGCAACCAGGTGATGGACAAGATGGGTTACCCGAAAGGGCTGATCCGTTACTCCACCGAAAAGGCGATGCAGGGGCACTACAGCACCGAGCGGATCCTGAAGCGCATCTTCCGGCCGCGGGTGCTGGTCTACACGGCGATCCTGTGGCTGATCATCATCGCGGCTGCCATGACGCTCTACGCAAGGGTGCCGCTCAAGGTCGACGTGATCCGGGATCGCGGCAACGTGATGCACGGATCGGACGATCCGGAGGTCCAGAACGTCTATCGCCTGCAGATCATGAACACGCAGGAGATCCCGCGCGACGTGCGCATCGCGGTGGACGGCGCCGAGGACATCAAGCTCGAGATCGAGCCGCAGCCGATCCGCGTGGCACCGACCTCCTCGCGCGTGGTCGCGGTGCGCGTCGAAGCTCCGCGCGCATCCCTGAAGCCGGGCTCGAACCGCATCCAATTCACCATCGAAGCCGCGGACCCGGCGCACCCCGACGCGGCGCCACTCACCGTCGTCGAGAAAGCGGCGCTGGTGATCCCGTGACACGCGAGGCTTCGTCATGACCGAGCCCCGGCTCCAGCACCCGCCGGCTCCCTGGTACCGGGAGCCATGGCCCTGGATCCTGATCGCCCTGCCAGGGAGCGTCGTCGTCGCGAGCTTCGTGACTCTCTACCTTGCGGTGACGCACGCCGACGCGCTGGTCGTCGACAACTACTACAAGGAAGGACTGGCGATCAACCGGGTGCTCGCGCACGACCATCTGGCATTCCAGCGCGGCTACCGTGCGGACGTGATGCTCAACCAGGATCGTACAATGCTGAGGATCCGGCTCACCGGCGAACCGCTTCCCGCCGGATTGCGCGTGCGTTTCATCCATCCGACCAAGGGCGGCCTCGACGAGCTCGTTCTCGCGCCGGAGATCCAGCCCGGGCTCTACGAGGGCAAAGTGCAGCTCGCGGCGGCGGTGCGCTGGGACATCGACCTCGAGGACGCCGCGCAGACCTGGCGCATCACCGGCGACTGGTACCCGCGCGACGATCACATCGTGCTCGAGCCCTCCGCGAAATAGCGATCGGGATTCGCGGGCCCGGGCCAAACGGCAGGAGCGACACATGAAACTTCAGCGACTGATCTGGGTGCTGTGGCCATCGTTCATCGCCGCAGGCGTGGCGGAAGCGCTGTTCTTCACCGTCTTCGATCCCGACGAGCTCCCCTACTTCGGCTCCGTGCTCGGTGCGAGCCGCATCGCCACCTATTCGATCGGCTTCTTCCTCTTCTGGCTCTTCGCCGCCTCCTCCAGTGCACTGACCTGCTTCTTCCAGCGCGGCTCCGACGAGATCAACCGCTGCCCGCTGCCTGCCGCTGGACGACCGGTCGGCTGCCCGAAGCGCTCGGACGAGAACGCGTCATGCGGCTAGGCGCGCACGCGCTGGCGTGCCGGCGCCGCGGCGACGCGCCTTGCGGCGCCTGAGCTGCCAGGGTCGATCGCAATGACCATCGCGTGGGCCGTCCTTGGCGTCGCGCTGTTCACCGGCCTGCTCGGCGGCGTGCATTGCATGGGCATGTGCGGCGGCATCGTGTCGGCCCTCTCCGGCAGCGTCCGCGGGCCCCGCGCGACTCCCCAGCCGTGGTCGATCCCGTTCGCGTACAACCTCGGCCGGATCGCGAGCTATGCGGTCGCCGGCGCGATCGCCGGTGCCGTGGGCAGCCTCGGGTTGATGCTCGAAGGCCTGTTGCCGGTGCAGATCGCGCTCTACGTCCTCGCCAACCTGCTGCTGATCGGTCTGGGGCTCTACCTCGCCGGACTCCCGGGCCCGATCGCCAGGATCGAGCGCCTGGGGAGCCATCTATGGGCGAAGATCAAGCCGCACACGCGGCGCTTCCTGCCCGTGGATACGCTGCCCAAAGCCTTCGCGGTGGGAATGCTGTGGGGGTGGCTCCCCTGCGGGCTGGTCTACACGGTGCTGTTCGGCGCGCTGCTGAGCGGCAACGCCTTGAGCGGCGCCGTGCTGATGCTGGCCTTCGGCCTCGGCACGCTCCCCAACCTGATGGCCGCGGCGCTGGTGCTGCGGCGATCGCGCGCGTGGCTTTCCAGCCGTCCGGCCCGCCTCGTGTCGGGCGGCATCGTCCTCGGTTTCGGCGTCTGGGGTCTCGCCCACGCCACGACCCTCGGCGAGCAGATCAAGGGCGGACTAATCTGCATCGGTTGAGCGGATTCGAGCCGCGTTCCGGCGCCGGATCGGACGGCGCGGAATCGGCAGATGGGTCACGAACCGGTGACCGGCACCTGGCGGAGCGTCGTGGACAGGCGCGCGTCCTCGAGGACCTCGCCGGATGCGAGTCGCTCGCGCAGCAGCTCGGCATCGTGATGGTGGAAGCGGAAGTATTCATCGTCCAGCTGCCCGCGCTGCAACAGGGCGTACCAGTAGCGCATGCGGTCGCCGACGCCCGGCGGCAGCTCGCGATTGATCGCGTAGCCCGAACCGGCGTTGCGCACCTTGGATCGGAACTGCTCGCGACCGCGGATCGGGTAGTGGAAGCTCAGGATCGCAGCCGTCGGGCGCTTGTTGCGCAGCCTCGGCGAGAACGCGTCGTGGCAGCCCTGGCCGATCAGTACGTCGCTGCACCTCGATGGATGGCCTTGGGCGCGATCGGCCGCTTCGACACCGGATTCAACGAGTCGCGCTTGCGATAGAGCATCTCGAGCGGCGGCGCCTCGCGATGCGGCCGATCGATCGGGACGAAATCGTGGCGCGGGACCCACACGAGATCGCAATCGGGGGCGCGCCGTCGAGCACCGCCTTCAGGCTCGAGCCCGGTGCAGTGAAGAACTCGTCGGCATCGCCGTTGATCACCCAGCGGGCGTGGAAGCGGTCGTGCGCCATCCGCGCCATCCGCGTTACCCATCGTCCCTGGGCCCAGTCGGAAGGCGGCTCGTCGATGATCGTCAGCGGCATCGTTCGTGCGAGGTCGGCGAGCAGGTCGCGCGTTCCGTCGACCGAGCCGTTGTCGGTGACGATGACCTCGGAAACGCCCTGGCCGAGGTGGTGGGCGATGTTGCAGGCGACGATGTCGCGCTCGTCGCGCACCATCATCGTCAAGACGATCGACATGACCGTAACCTCCGTTGGAACCCTGCGAGCGCCGCCGGCGGGATGGCCGCCCCGACTAGGCGCAGCGGCGCGGTGTCGCGCGGCTGGCTGGGCCGGTGCCCGTGATGCTTCCGGCAGGTCGAAGCCCTTGACTTGGCCGCCGAATCAGGGTTTTGATTACGCGTTTGCCGTATGTTAGCGGTTGCCGCAAGTTCATTCGTGCCGGGGAGGAACAATGAACAGGAATGCTGCCCAACGCTTACTTTGCGCTGTTGCGCTCGCAATCTGCGCCGTGGCGAGCGGTACCGCCGGGGCCCAGACCACGACCAGCTACCCGGTCACCGCCACCTGCTCAGGTGGCGGCCAGCTCTGCAACAATGTTGCCACGGTTCCGGTCGCGACGAACGGGCTGCTGCAGGCCCAATTCGTCTCGTCCAGCCCGGTCGCCTGCTCGAGCATCGCGATCCATTTTCTCGTCGACGGCACTCAAGTTGCGGTGACGGGTTTCGTTGCGCCGGGCGCCAGCAGCGGATTCTTCAATCTCGGTCCGGTGAGTCCCGGGACGCATACGGTCGGCCTCCGGGCCGAAGGCGAGGTTGGTGGCTGCAACGTGGGCGTCCTCGGCTCGTGGGCCGGGACCGTGCAGATCACCGTCGATGGCGTCGCGACATCGCAGCCGATCCCGACCTTGTCGGCGATGGGATTGATCGTGCTGTCGGCCCTGCTGGGGATCCTGGCCATCCGGCAGCTCGGTGTCGGAATGCGGCGACGCTGAGTCAATCCCGGCGCAAATTGAGAAGCGCCGCGCGCTTGTCCATGGCCCGCCCGGCGAGCCACTGGAGTATCCACAGGTACGCAATCGTGCCGACCGTGTACAGCAGCGACGTAAGCGGCGGGACGCCCACCGTGTCGACGATGGCCTGGGCCGTATGCAGATTGGTGGCGTCGATCAGCGGCATCAGCAAACCGAACGTCTGTCGGGCGCCGAGGCCCCAAATCGACAGCCCGATGTCGGCTGAGACCGACAAGGCGACCAGCGTCGGGAACAGACTGTCTCGAAACGCGGCCGGATAGGCGAACGCAAACCATGCGAGACCGCCGCCGATCGGCGCTATCAGTCCAAGAACGGCGAGCAAGTCCATGTTGGCAACTCAGGTCGGATGCGGGCGACGGTTTCGTTGCAAGATCCGAGCCCGTGTCTTGCGACCGCCTCGCCGGAGCCGCCATCTGAACCCTCCCGGCAGCACGCGCCGGGGTCAAGGCGCCTCGGGCTGCGGGCTGCAGCCCCGACCGTGGCAGATGGCCCTGGCCGGGTCGAACTCAGGTTTGGTCGTACTCTCTCGGGTACGGACCCGGTCCACGTGATGCAGGTCGTCCGAAGGAGATGGCACGTTCCGGATATTCGAGTCCGGCTATTTCGCGGGACGATTTGCCAACAAGTGGCATGTGAATCCCGATGCGCCGCTCGTCGAATCGGATTGGAACGGCGAGGCGATGCCCATGCGGTCCTTTGATGGCGAGGATTGGAGAGCTTATCTGCGATTGTTTGTATGGATTCCGCGGCGTGTGGTCCTACGGCGCACCGGACGATTGCTTGCGTGCCAAGTCATGTCCGCGAATGGTGTTGGCCGTCTGCAAAGAATACGACCGCATCACTTCGCTCGCTCCACCGGAGATCTTGCGCAGGGAATGCCATCCTCCACCTTTGCGAATGCCGTTGGCTGCCGAACGCGAATTCCTCGAACGGTTTCGCGCCGCGCACAATCGATGAACGACAGCGTCCGACAGATCGTTCTGGTTGATTGACCGGGTGCTCGCGCCGGCGCAACCGCCGATCCGCCATATCATGGGTCGGGAGCGTCACTTCCCATCGCGCTGGATGAATGGCGACCGTGCGGTTCGCATGCCGCGATGACGGCGCGAACCGCCAGCCCCACGACGAACCAACCGAGGTGGGCAGGAAAACTCTTTACCGCTGAATGGGTTACAGCCGAATCAACAAGTTGCTTCGAGGTGGCGTCCCCAACCGGATTCGAACCGGTGTTACCGCCGTGAAAGGGCGATGTCCTAGGCCTCTAGACGATGGGGACCCGTACGGCAGTCACAGCCTTGCCGAGGCTTGTGACCAGGTCGGTGGTGGAGGTAAGCGGGATCGAACCGCTGACCTCTTGCATGCCATGCAAGCGCTCTCCCAGCTGAGCTATACCCCCACGGCGAACGCAAAATTATAGCGGAGCGTCGAGGCCTTCGCAATCGCGACCATCACTCTTCGCTGATCGGCGCGCCGTTGGTAACTGCCCATGTCGCGCGCTCGACCGGCCCCACTACAATTCGCGCATGGAATCCATTGCGCAGACGCTTCCCGCAGCGCCCGATCTGACGCTGCCGCGGCAGGACGGGCGTGTCGTCCTCATCACCGGCGCCACCGGCGGCCTGGGTCGCGAGCTCGCGCTCGCCTGCGCGCGCGTCGGCGCGACGGTCGTCCTGCATGGACGCGTCGTGCGCAAGCTCGAGGCCCTCTACGACGAAATCGCCGCCGAGAAATTGCCGGAACCGGTGATCCTGCCGCTGGACCTCGCCCACGCCGAAGCTGCGGATTTCGCCACGGCTGCAAGCGCGCTGACGACACAGCTCGGCCGCATCGACGCGATCGTGCACACGGCAGCCCTGCTGGGGTCGCTGGGGCCCCTCGAACACCAGTCTTTCGACAACTGGCTCGCACTGCTGCGGGTCAACGTCGCGGCGCCGATGGGCCTAACGCGGATCATGCTGCCGTTGCTCGCCCAGGCACCGGATGGGAGCGTCGTGTTCACGCTCGACAGCCGCGGTCAGGAGCCTCGCGCGTACTGGGGCGGTTACGCGGTCACCAAGGCCGGTGTCGCTGCGTTGGCGCGCGAGCTCGCCGATGAATGGGAGAACCGGCCGAACCTGCGGGTGAATGCCGTCGTGCCGGGTCCGATCCGCTCGCCATTGCGCCGGCAGAGCCATCCCGGCGAGGACTCGAGCGCGCTGCCCGCTCCCGAGGCGCTCGCGCCTCTCTACCTCCACCTGATCGCGGGCCAGACCAAGGCCGACAGCGATGCGCTGATCGACGCTCAGGCGTGGCTTTCCGGGTCGCCCTGCGCCACGTCGCTGCGTCCGTGACGGAGCAGCACCCGCAGGCGACGGAAGTCGTCGGCGGGCAGCATGTCGGGCAGGAGCAGGATCGCGCGTGACCACCCCGCGTCGCCGGGCCGCCAGACGATCGTCGTGATCCTTGCGCCGACGTAGCTGTCGGGCCGCACGCACCCGCGGTCGCACGAACCGTCGCCGGTCGTGACGGCGATCCGCAGATGGCCGTCGACCTCGATCCGGCGGATGGCGCGCGGGCCGCGCCGCATCGCCACCACATGAATGCGGTCGCCCGCCCAGACGGCGACGGCGATCGCCGCAAGACCGCGCAGAACCTCGTGGACCGGCAGCGTCTCGACGACGGCACAGGCAAGTGCCGCTAGGGCGCAGATCAGCGCGAAGGCGCTGCGCGAAGCTGCCGGTGCGATCCGGACGGGAACGGGCGCATGCACCCGCCGATCAGATCACCGGTACCCGGCTGCCGCCCTCGGCCGAAAGGCCGATCGGGAACGCCTCGCAGCGCCCCCGCGAAGGGGGCGATCGCTAGTCCGCGGCGAGCGTCGCCGACGCCGGCGCGTTGGCGGCGGGGTTCCCCTTCGCCAGCAGCATCCAGGTCGAGACGACGGTATCGGGATTGAGCGACATGCTCTCGATGCCCTGCGCGACCAGCCATTGCGCGAGGTCAGGATGGTCGGAGGGGCCCTGCCCGCAGATGCCGCAGTAGGCGCCGCGCTCGCGGCAGGCGTCGATCGCAAGCTTCAGCATCACCTTGACCGCGTCGTCGCGCTCGTCGAACGTCGACGCGATCTGGCCGCCGGCGTCGCGGTCGATGCCCAGCGTCAGCTGCGTCATGTCGTTCGAGCCGATCGAGAAGCCGTCGAAATGCTCGAGGAAGCGCGAAGCCAGCACCGCGTTCGACGGGATCTCGCACATCATGATCACGCGCAAGCCGTTCTCGCCGCGGCGCAGGCCGTTCCTGGCGAGCAGCGCAACCACCTTCCGCGCCTCGTCCAGCGTGCGCACGAACGGGACCATCAGCTGGACATTGGTGAGCCCCATCGTGTCGCGGACCCGGCGCATCGCCTCGCATTCCATGGCGAAGCATTCGTAGAACTCGGACGCCAGGTAGCGCGACGCACCGCGGAAACCCAGCATCGGGTTCTCCTCGTGCGGCTCGTAGCGTTCGCCACCGATCAGGTTCGAGTATTCGTTCGACTTGAAATCCGAGAGCCGGACAATGACCGGCTTCGGGTAGAACGCCGCGGCGATCGTGGAAATGCCTTCGACGATCTTGCCGACGTAGAACTCGGTGGGGCTCGCATACCCTGCGATCCTGCGCTCGATGTCGCGCTTGAGCTCGGGCGGCTGGCTGTCGAGCTCGAGCAGCGCCTTCGGATGGATGCCGACGTTCTTGGCGATGATGAACTCGAGGCGGGCGAGTCCCACGCCCTCGTTGGGAAGCTGGCGAAACTCGAACGCGAGCTCGGGATTGCCGACGTTCATCATGATCTTGGTCGGCGATTCGGGCATCTTGTCGAGGGCGACCTCGACGACCTCGACGTCCAGCAGCCCGGCATACACCTGCCCGGTGTCCCCTTCGGCACAGGAGACGGTCACCGGTGCCGCGTCCTTCAGCACCTCGGTCGCGCTGCCGCAACCGACCACGGCAGGAATGCCGAGCTCGCGTGCGATGATCGCCGCGTGACAGGTGCGCCCCCCGCGATTGGTGACGATCGCGCTGGCGCGCTTCATCACCGGCTCCCAGTCGGGGTCGGTCATGTCGGTCACCAGCACGTCGCCGGGCTTCACGCGATCCATCTCCTTCGCGGATTTCACCAGCCGCACCGGGCCCTGCCCGATCTTCTGCCCGATCGCGCGACCGGAGGCCAGCGCCTGGCCGTGCGACTTCAGCCGGTAGCGGCGCATCGAATTCGCGTCCTCGCGCGACTTCACGGTCTCGGGCCGCGCCTGCAGGATGTAGAGCCGGCCGTCCTCGCCGTCGAGCGCCCATTCGATGTCCATCGGCCGGCCGTAATGCTTTTCGATGGCGACCGCATGGCGTGCGAGCTCCTCGGCCTGCGCATCGGTCAGCGAAAAGCGCGCGCGCGCGTCCATGTCGACGTCGACGACCTCGGTCGATTTCCCGGCGGCTGCATGACTGCCGAAGATCATCTGCGTCGCTTTGCTGCCGGTGGTCTTGCGCAGGATCGCCGGCCGCCCGGCTGCGATGTTCGGCTTGTAGACGTAGAACTCGTCGGGGTTGACCGCACCCTGGACGACCGATTCGCCGAGGCCGTAGGACGAGGTGATCAGCACGACCTGGTCGAAGCCGGATTCGGTGTCGAGGGTGAACATCACTCCTGCCGAGCCGGTGTCGCTCCGAACCATCCGCTGCACGCCTGCCGACAACGCTACGTCGTTGTGCGCGAAGCCCTGGTGCACCCGATAGGCGATCGCCCGGTCGTTGTAGAGCGAGGCAAATACATGACGAATAGCTTGAAGAATATTCGCCAAGCCATTGATATTAAGGAATGTCTCTTGCTGACCCGCGAACGAAGCATCGGGCAGGTCCTCGGCCGTTGCCGAGGACCGGACGGCGAACGAGGCCCGGCTCGCGTCGCTGCCCAGCGCCGCCCACGCGCGCTCGATGTCGGCGACCAGCGCCTTGGGCAGCGGCGCGTCGCCAATCCATCCGCGGATCTTCGCGCCCACCCGCGCCAACGCATTGACGTCCTCGATGTCGAGCCCGGCGAGTTCGGCGTCGATGCGATCACCCAGGCCGTCCTGTGCGATGAACTCGCGAAATGCCGCAGCGGTGGTTGCGAAGCCGCCGGGAACGCGGATGCCGGCCGCGGTCAGCTCGCCGATCATTTCGCCAAGCGAAGCGTTCTTGCCACCGACCTGGTCGAGATCGCGCATGCGCAGGCGCTCGAAGGGGACGACACGGGAGACGTCGGTCATGCGGAACCTCTGGGCGAACGGGTGAATGGATATGCTGCGCCGCGACAGGCGGGCACAAATGCGGATTCTACCAAGCCGGGTGCGGCGACCCGCCGGCCTTCGGCATGCGGAGCCTGCGTGCGTCGGGGGTGCGGGCCAGAAGGGACCGAAGCGATCGAAGCGGCCGACGGGACCGAAGCGGCCGAAGGAGCGCCGATCCCGTCGATCGGCGCGCGGGCGCTGCGCCGCGATTGGCGCGAAAGGCTGAGGCGATCGGGAGCGCTGCGAACGCCGCGACCGCGGGGAAACGCGTCCTGCCTTGGCCCCTACTCGCCGCGCCCGTTGCCGGCGGTCATGCCCGATGCGCCTGCCGCAACGAGCTCGTCGGCGCCTTCGGGGGCGGGAATATCGGGGATGCCGGAAATCGACGCGGGAGCGCCGCGGCCACGGGCGGCGCGGCGCAGGTTGCGATACAGGTCGGGATGCGATTCCTTCAGATAGCCAATGATCTCGAAGTCGACGCGCTTGACCTGCGACAGGTCGATCTGCTCGACATGAACGAGTCGCAGCAGCTCCTTGACCGGTCGCGGCATCTCGCGTCCGCTCTCGTAGCGCGATCCACCGCTTTGCGTCACCCCGATCTGGGTCCAGAACTGCTCTTGATTCATGCCGAGCCGACGCCGGATTTCGCGGGGGTTCAGCACACGGTCGAAGAACTTCACTTCGTAAACTCCCGATTCGATTGATTACCGCGGATCGCTCCTATACCAATGGCATATCGTTGCGCGAAGTGCCAATCAATGCAAGAGGGGCCGACAGGCGGCGTCTATTGCGGGATGAAACGCCGCAAAAACCCGGTCCGAGCGCCAATCTGTCCGGTTCCGGGAAAAATGGCCGGTCGTGGCCGACGTCGGCGAGCTCTTCGTTCGGTGAGAGTACACGGCCGGCTTGGTAAAATGCGGCAATGGCGCGTTACGACCTGCATTGCCACTCGACCTGCTCCGATGGTCTGCTCTCACCGGGCGATGTCGTGCGCCGCGCGGCGGCGCAGGGTGTCGACGTCGTCGCCCTGACCGACCATGACCAGCTCGCCGGGATCGAAGAGGCACGCGAGGCCGCGCTGGAGGCGGAAATCGCGCTGATCGCCGGAGCCGAGCTGTCGGTGAGCTGGGAGCGCGAGACCGTGCATGTCGTTGCGCTTGCGGTCGATCCTTCCAACGACGCGCTGGTCGACGGCCTCGCCGGGGTGCGCAGCGGACGCGATCAGCGTGCGCGCCGGATCGGCGACGCGCTCGCGGCCGCAGGCGTGCCCGATGCGTTCGCCGGGGCGCGCGCCTATGCCGCCAGCGACGAGCTGATCTCGCGGACGCATTTCGCGCGTCACCTGGTCGAATCCGGGCAGGTTCGCGACATGAAGGATGCGTTCCGCCGCTTCCTCACGCGCGGCAAGCCCGGCTACGTCGCGCACGTCTGGCCGACGCTGACCGAGGCTGTGGGCTGGATCCACGGCGCGGGCGGGCAGGCGGTCATCGCGCATCCAGGTCGCTACAAGCTCACCGCCACCGGCATGCGCCGGCTCCTCGGCGAGTTCCGCGACCTCGGCGGCGATGCGATCGAAATTCTTTCGCCGTCGCACACCGCTGCGCAAACGGCGGAGTTCGCCACCTTGGCACGGGCGTTCGGCTTCAAGGCGTCCGGTGGCTCCGACTGGCATGGGCCGGGCGAAAGCCGCTGGGAGCCCGGTCAGGTGCCGCCGATGGTCGACACGGTCGACCCGGTGTGGGCGGACTGGTAACCGGGCTGCGCGCGGGCAGCACCATCCACGGCCAAGCCCTTCATGCCCGATCACCGCACCGTCTTTTTCATCTCCGACCGCACGGGCATCACCGCGGAGATGCTGGGCAACAGCCTGCTGACGCAGTTCGAGGACATCCGCTTCAGGAGGATCACCATACCGTTCGTCGATTCTGCCGAGAAGGTCGCCGATGCCCTGCGCCAGGTGAATGCAACCGCGGCTGCCGAAGGAAAGCGGCCCATCGTGGTGAGCTCGGTGGTCGACGAGACGATGAGCGAAATGATCCGACGCGACGCGCAGGCGCTGACGCTCGACATGTTCCAGATCTTCATCCAGCCACTCGAGGCCGAGCTCGGCGCCAAGAGCTCGCACGCGGCGGGACGCTCGCACGGGGTGGCCAACAGCCACGAGTATTTCGCTCGGATGGAGGCGATCAATTTCGCGCAATCGCACGACGACGGCGCCGTCACCCGCGACCTCGACAAGTCGCAGGTCATCCTCGTCGGTGTCTCGCGCTGCGGCAAGACCCCGACTTCGCTCTATCTGGCCCTGCAGTTCGGGGTGCGCGCCGCCAATTTCCCGCTCACCCCCGACGACTTCGCCGACCATCACCTGCCGGCGAGCGTGGTCCCGTACCGCGATCGCCTGTTCGGGCTCACGATCCAGCCGGAGCGGCTGCGCGACATCCGCGAGGAGCGCCGTCCCGGCAGCCGCTACGCAACGCTCGAGAACTGCCGCCAGGAAATCCGCGAGGCCGAGCACCTGATGCAGCAGCACGCGATCCCGATGCTCGACACCACGTCGAAATCGATCGAGGAGATCGCGACGACGATCCTGCATCGCGCGAAGCTCGCCCGCCACGTCTACTGAGGTTCGCAGGCGTCTAGCCGCCTGCGGCTGACCCGCGCTGGCGCAGGCTTTCGAAAAGCACGATCGCCGCGACGGCGGCGGCATTGAGGGATTCGCTTCCAGGCGCCATCGGAACGGTCACCCGCAGGTCGGCGCAGGCGAGCAGCGCCGCCGAGAGCCCGCTGCCTTCGTTTCCGATCGCGATCGCAATGCGGCCCGCGAGGTTGCTCGCGTAGAGGCTTTCGCCCTCGCGTACGACGGTCGCGACGACCCGACCGCCCTGGGCGCGAAAATCCCGCGACCAGGCTTCGAGGTCCACATCCTCGACGATCGTGGTCAGGAAATGCGCCCCCTGCCCCGCGCGCAGCGCCTTGGGCGACCACGCGAATGCGCAGTGCGGCGACAGCACCACCTGGTCGACGCCGGCGGCCGCGGCCGTGCGCAGCATCGTCCCGACGTTGCCGGGATCCTGCAGATCCTCGAGCAGCAGGCAGAAGCGTCCCGGCGCGGCCGTGGTCAGATGGGGGCTCGCGACGACGGCGAGAATGCCTACCTCCGGCGGCATCGTCGCCATCTCGGTGAACAGCGACCGCGAGACGGCGAGGACGCGAGACGGCGGCACGCGGGCGATCAGCCGGGCGACCTCGGGGCGGCCGGCGATTTCATCGACGACGACCAGCGTTTCCGGCGCCCCATGCCGGTCGCAATATACGCCGACCAGGTGCGCGCCTTCGAGCACGCAGCGCTGCGCCTTGCGGCGATCGCGGGACGATGCGATCAGGCGGGCGACTTCACGCAGCCGGGGGTTCTGGCGGCTCTGGACGTGCTGCATGCGACTCCCTCACCCGCCTGCGCGATCGCTCTCGGCCCCCTCACCCGCGCGCGCTGTCGCTCGGCCCCTCACCCGCCTCGCTGTCGCTCGGCGCCCTCTCCCGGTTGCGGGAGAGGGCCCGGCGGCGCAGGCGGGGTCGCGGCGGGGGTTGGCACGGGCCTGGTCGCGGCAGGCGCCGGCACAGGCCGGGTCGCGGCGCCGGGCGTCTGGATCTGGAAGAACACCTCGTCCTGCCGGATCATGCCCAGATCGGCGCGCGCCCGCTCCTCGATCGCCTCGTAACCGGTCTTGAGGTCGCGCACATCGGCATCGAGCGCGTCGTTACGCGCCTTGAGCTTCGCGTTGGCGTCGCGCTGCAGCGCGACCTGCCGATCGTATTCGCGGACCTGCAGCCAGCCCCCCTTCCCCAGCCACATCGGATACTGGATGGCGAGGATCAGCGCGGCAAAGACCAGGGCAAGCCAGCGCACGTCGCGAAGTCAGCGCAGGTTGAACAGGGCGTCGCGCCCGGGAAAGCTCGCCGCGTCGCCGAGATCTTCCTCGATGCGCAGCAACTGGTTGTACTTGGCGATCCTGTCGGAGCGGGACAGCGATCCGGTCTTGATCTGGCCCGCGTTGGTCCCGACCGCGATGTCGGCGATCATCGAATCCTCGGTCTCGCCCGAGCGGTGCGACACGACCGACGTGTAGCCCGCCCGTGTCGCCATCGTGATCGCCGCAAACGTCTCCGAGAGCGTTCCGATCTGGTTGATCTTGATCAGGATCGAGTTCGCGACGCCCTTGGCGATGCCCTGCCTGAGGATCTTCGTGTTGGTCACGAACAGGTCGTCGCCGACCAGCTGCACCCGCTTGCCCAGACGATCGGTCAGGTATTTCCACCCGTCCCAGTCGTCCTCGGCCATGCCGTCCTCGATGCTGACGATCGGATACTTGTCGGACCAGGCCGCGAGCACGTCGGCGAACTCCTTCGACGTCAGCGCCCGGTTCTCCGACTCGAGGCGATAGGCGCCGTCCCGATAGAACTCGCTGGCCGCGCAATCGAGGGCGAGCGCGATGTCGGTGCCGGGCGTATAGCCGGCCTTGTCGATTGCCTCGACCAGGAGCTGCAGCGCCGCCTCGTTGGACGGCAGGTCCGGTGCGAATCCGCCCTCGTCGCCGACGGTCGTCGGCATGCCGCGGGCATCGATCAGCTTCTTCAGCGTGTGGAACACCTCGGCGCCGTAGCGCAGGGCTTCGCGGAACGTCGGAGCGCCCAGCGGGACCAGCATGAATTCCTGCAGGTCGATCCTGTTGTTCGCGTGCGCACCGCCGTTGATGACGTTCATCAGCGGCACCGGCAGCTGCATCTCGCCGGCGCCGCCCAGATAGCGGTACAGCGGCAGCGAGCATTCCTCGGCCGCGGCCTTGGCCACCGCGCAGGACACGGCAAGCAGGGCATTGGCGCCCAGGCGCGACTTGTTGTCGGTCCCGTCGAGATCGATCAGCGTACGGTCGACCAGCCCCTGCTCGGTCCCATCGAGGCCGAGCACCGCTTCGCAGATCTCGGTGTTGACGTTCTCGATCGCCTTGGTCACGCCCTTGCCCAGGTAGCGGGTGGCGTCGCCGTCGCGCAGCTCGACGGCTTCCTTCGATCCCGTCGATGCGCCCGAAGGAACTGCCGCACGGCCCGAAACCCCGGACTCGAGGACCACGTCGGCTTCGACCGTGGGATTGCCGCGGGAATCGAGGATCTCGCGGGCGACGACGTCGACAATGGCGCTCATGTTCGGGTAACCGGTGTCAGATGGCGGGTAAAGGGAAGTAAGTCACGGGTGGCGCAGACCGCTGGCGGCCGGCGCACTGGGCTAGCTTCGTGCCGCGCACTCCGGTATTCGCCTTCGGAGCGGCCCGTCGGGTTCATGCGCCTTCGACGGCGTTCGTCATCAGCGCGTCCTCGGGAAAGCCGGCGGCTTTCACCGCGGCATCGATCTCCTTCAGGGTTTCGAGCAGCGCACGCATCTTTCCAAGGGGCCAGGCGTTGGGGCCGTCGGACAGGGCAACTTCCGGATTCGGGTGGGTTTCCATGAAGATCCCGGACACGCCTGCGGCGACCGCGGCACGCGCGAGCACCGGCACGAATTCGCGCTGCCCGCCCGACGACGTGCCCTTGCCTCCCGGCAGTTGCACCGAATGGGTGGCGTCGAACACGACCGGGCAGCCGGTCCCGCGCATGATCGCGAGCGAGCGCATGTCGGAGACGAGGTTGTGATAGCCGAAGGACGCGCCGCGCTCGCAGACGAGGATGTTGTCGGTCCCGCTCGCGGCCCTCGCCTTGGCGACGACCTGGAGCATGTCCTCGGGGGCGAGGAACTGGCCTTTCTTGATGTTGACCGGCTTGCCCGCACGCGCGACCGCCTGGATGAAATCGGTCTGGCGGCAGAGGAATGCCGGGGTCTGCAGGACGTCGACGACCGCTGCCGCAGCGGCGATCTCGTCCTCCGCGTGGACATCGGTCAGCACCGGCACCGCAACGTGGCGCCGGACGTCCGCGAGGATGCGCAGCCCTTCGTCCATTCCCGGCCCGCGATAGGACGCGGCCGAGCTGCGGTTCGCCTTGTCATACGATGACTTGAAGACGAACGGGATCGCGAGGTCGGCGCAGATCGCCTTCAGCTCGCCGGCGACGTCGACCTGCAGCTGCCGCGACTCGACGACACAGGGGCCGGCGATCAGGAAGAACGACTGATCGAGCCCGACGTCGTAGCCGCAGAGCTTCATCGTTGCGCCCTCGGGCGCAGCCTGCAGGACCACGTCATCGTGCCGCGCATCAGGCCGACGCCGATGCGACCAGTTCGACGCCCTGCGCCGAGACCCCGCGGCCGGAGCCCTGCTGATGCTCGATCGCCGCGCGGATGAAGCTGACGAACAGCGGATGTCCGCGGCGCGGATTCGACGTGAATTCCGGATGGAACTGGCAGCCGAAGAACCATGGATGCTGCGGGAGCTCTATCATCTCGCACAGGTCGCCCGCCGTTTCGCTTTTCGCCCAGGCGCCCACCCGCAGGCCTGCCGCCTCGATGCGCGGCAGGTAATGGTTGTTGACCTCGTAGCGGTGCCGATGGCGCTCGGCCACGCGCGTCGCGCCGTAGATGTGGTGCGCAAGCGTACCCGCCACGACCTCGCAGGGCTGGGCGCCCAGGCGCATCGTCCCGCCGAGGTCGGAGGCGGCATCGCGCCTTTCGATCGTTCCGTCGCGATTCTGCCATTCGGTGATCAGTGCGACGACCGGGTGCGGCGTACCCGAATCGAACTCGGTGCTGTTCGCCTCGTCGAGACCGGCCTTGTGGCGCGCGTACTCGATGACGGCAAGCTGCATGCCGAGGCAGATGCCGAGATAAGGAACCCCGTTCTCGCGCGCGTAGCGGATCGCGGCGATCTTGCCTTCGACGCCGCGCTTGCCGAAACCGCCGGGGACGAGGATCGCGTGCATGCCGCGCAGGGCGTCGACGCCGTCGCGCTCGACCGCCTCCGAATCGACGTAGTGGATACGTACGCGCGATCGCGTATGGATGCCGGCGTGGGTCAGCGCCTCCGACAGCGACTTGTACGATTCGGTCAGGTCGACGTACTTGCCGACCATCGCGATGTCGACGACGCGCTCCGGGTGCTCGAGGGCATCGACCAGTTGCGTCCAGGTCGAAAGGTCGGCGGGCGGCGGGTCGATGCCGAGCTTCTTGCAGACGATGACGTCGAGGCCCTCGGCGTGCAGCGCCGCAGGGATCTTGTAGATCGAATCGGCGTCCAGCGCCGGGATGACCGCCTCCGGCGCGACGTTGGTGAACAGCGCGATCTTGCGCCGGTCGCCGTCGGGGATCGGGCGATCGGCGCGGCAAAGCACGACGTCGGGCTGGATGCCGATCTCGCGCAACTCCTTGACCGAGTGCTGCGTCGGCTTGGTCTTCATCTCGCCTGCCGCCGGAATGTACGGCACCAGCGTCAGGTGGATGTAGCAGACGTTGTCGCGTCCCAGCGTGATGCCCATTTGCCGGATCGCTTCCAGGAACGGCAGCGACTCGATGTCCCCGACCGTCCCGCCGACCTCGACCACCGCGACTTCCGGGGCGTCGGGGCCGTTGCCTGCGCCCGCCTGGATCCAGGCCTTGATCTCGTCGGTGATGTGTGGGATCACCTGCACGGTGCCGCCGAGATAATCGCCGCGGCGCTCCTTGCGGATCACGCTCTCGTAGATCTGGCCGGTGGTGAAGTTGTTGCGCTTCGCCATCTTCACGTCGGTGAAGCGCTCGTAATGCCCGAGGTCGAGATCGGTCTCGGCGCCGTCGTCGGTGACGAACACCTCGCCGTGCTGGAACGGCGACATCGTCCCCGGGTCGACGTTGATGTAGGGGTCGAGCTTGAGATTGGTGACGCGGACGCCGCGGGAAGCGAGGATCGCGGACAGCGACGCGGCGGCGATGCCCTTCCCCAACGAGGAAACGACGCCGCCGGTCACGAACACGAACTTGGTCATGGGTGGCCAGTTCCGGAAATTGGTATTTTACCGAAACCGGGGCCGCGCACCAAGCACGTCAGGTTCGCTGTCCCGACTTCAATCCCGCCTGCATCCTCGCCCGTGTCGCATCGCGACCGATGAGCTCGAGCACGGCGTCGATCGCCGGCGTCTTGAGCGTCCCCGCGACCAGCACGCGCAGCGGCATCATGACCTGCGCGGGCTTGAGACCATGCCGCGATGCGGCCGCCTTGAGCGCGGTTCCGATCATCTCCCGTGTCCAGTGCAGATCGGCGAACTCGGCGTGGAGCTCGACGAGCGCAGCACGATTGGCCGCGCTCACCTGTCCGGCGAGCAGCGACGGGTCGACGTCGACCGCGCGGTAGAAGTAGGCGGCCGTGTCTGCCATCTCGTCGAATGTCGCAGCCCGGTCCTTGAGCAGCGCCGCGACGCGGGCAATGGACGGCCCCGCGCCGGCGTCGATGCCCGCCGCGGCGAGGTACGGCGCAAGGCGCTCGCCCAGCTCTGCATCCGGCAGCCGCTTCAGGTGCTCGTGGTTCAGCCACTTGAGCTTGTCGGGATCGAAGCGTCCGGGCGACGACGACAGGCCCGACAGATCGAACCAGCCGATGAATTCGTCGACGCTGAAGACTTCGGCATCGCCATGCGACCAGCCAAGCCGCGCCAGGTAGTTGACGACCGCCTGCGGCACGTAGCCATCGTCGCGGTATTGCAGCACGCCGCGGGCGCCGTGGCGCTTGGAAAGCTTGTCGCCCTCGGGCGTCAGCACGGTCGGCAGATGCGCGTAGATCGGGGGTTCGGCGCCCAGCGCGCGCATGATGTTGATCTGCCGCGGCGTGTTGTTGACATGATCGTCGCCGCGGATCACGTGGGTGATCCTCATGTCGATGTCGTCGACGACGACGCAGAAATTGTAGGTGGGCGACCCGTCGCCGCGGGCGATGACCAGGTCGTCGAGCTCGGCGTTGGCGATCTCGATCGCGCCCTTGACCGCATCGTTCCAGGCGACGACACCCGCATCGGGATTGCGGAAGCGGACCACCGGTGTGATGCCCGCGGGCGGCTCGCGGTCCCCGACATTCTCCGGACGCCAGCGCCCGTCGTAGCGGGGCTTCTCGCCGCGCGCCATCTGCTCGGCCCGCAGGACTTCGAGCTCCTGGGGTGTCGTATAGCAGCGGTAGGCGAGTCCGCGCGCGAGCATGTCGTCGACCACGTTCCGGTACCGGTCCATCCGCTGCATCTGGTAGTACGGGCCTTCGTCGTAGTCGAGCCCCAGCCATGCCATCGCGTCGATGATCGCCTGCACCGCTTCGGGCGTCGAGCGCTCCTGGTCGGTGTCCTCGATGCGCAGGATGAACGCGCCGCGGTGATGGCGGGCGAATGCCCAGGGGAACAGCGCCGAGCGGATGTTGCCGAGATGCAGGAAGCCGGTCGGGCTCGGGGCGAAGCGGGTGCGGATCGAATTCACGGGGAGCAGCGGGGCGGCGAATGGATCGGCATTGTAGCCGACGCCTTGGCTCCCCTCCCCGCTGAGGGTTCGCGATATCCATTTGAAAACAAAGGCGCGCCGCGAATCTCCAGCGACCTGGGGCTGGACCCGCATGCCCGGTCCGGCATCGACGGCACCATTTTGGTGCGTCCGCGATGCGCAAATCTTCGGCCCCACGCCGCACCGGGTTTGAACTGGCCCCCCCGACTGTGGTTAAATCGCGGCTCCTGTCTGGGTTCGCGGGGCGGTTAGCTCAGCGGTAGAGCACTGCCTTCACACGGCAGGGGTCACTGGTTCGAACCCAGTATCGCCCACCACATGAACCAAGGGGTTACGCGCAAACGTAACCCCTCTTTTTTTGCGCTGCGAATCCCGCCATGAGCACCCCACGCGCCTTCGTATTCGATGCCTACGGAACGCTGTTCGACGTCCACTCGATCGCGGCGCTCGCCGAGGAAGTGGCGCCGCGTCAGGGCGGCATCCTGTCGCAGTTGTGGCGTACGAAGCAGCTCGAATACTCGTGGCTGCAGTCGCTGATGCTGTCCCCCGCCCAGCCGCGCGAGGATTTCTCCGCGCTGACCGCGCATGCGCTCGACTATGCGCTGTCGCAGCTTGCGATCGCCCTCGACACCGCCGACCGGGCGCGCCTTCTCGACGGCTACCGCGAGCTCGCGCCCTACGCCGACGCCGCAGCGGCGCTCGAGTCCCTCGCCCCGCGTCCGCGCTGGGTGCTGTCGAACGGCACGAAGGCGATGCTCGACCCGCTGATCGCAGGCTCGGCGCTGGCCGCGCACGTCGACGGCGTGCTCTCCGTCGACGCCGCCGGAATCTACAAGCCGAGTCCGCGCGTCTACCAGCTCGCAGTCGACCGCCTGGGCCTAGCACCCGAAGACATCGGCTTCGTGTCGTCGAACGGGTGGGATGCAACCGGCGCCAGGGCGTTCGGATTCACGACGTTCTGGATCAACCGGAACGGCCTGCCGGTGGAGCGCCATGGTCCCCCGCCGGATTACGTGCTGGGCTCGCTGACCGAACTCGCCGCCCTGGGCCTGTAGCGTCACTGGCGCGCGCGCTGGACGCTGCGGGCGGGCAGCCTGGCGCGGCACTGCGCGACGCTGTCGCGGATCGCCGCGATCGCGTCGGGACGCGGAAAACTCCTGCGGTACGCCAGCGCGATGCGCCGCGTCGGCACGGGCGCCGTGAACGGCACCGACACGACCAGCTGACTGTGATAGCGCGGTGTCAGCGCATCGCGCGGCAGCACCGAGACTCCCAGCCCGGACGCGACCATGTTGCGCACCGTCTCGAGCGAATTGGTCCGCGTCACCATCGCTTCCGACCGGTTGAGCTCGGGACAGGCGTCGAGCACCTGGTTGCGGAAGCAATGGCCGACGTTCAGCAGGATCGTGTGCTCGGTCGCGAGCTCGTCGGGCGCCACTGCCTTGCGTTTGGCCCACTTGTGCCCGAGCGGGACGACGACCTGGAACGGTTCCTCGTACATGAATTCCGTCACGACGCCGGCGACGTCGAAAGGCAGGGCAATGATCGCGGCATCGACGCGACCGCTTTTCAGCCCGGCCTCGAGGTGCTCGGTCAACGTCTCCTCGATCTCCAGCGGCATCTGCGGCGCGGCTGCGTGGAGCTCGGGAATCAGGTCCGGCAGCAGGTAGGGCGCAACCGTGTGGATGACGCCCAGTCGCAGCACCCCGACCAGCTGGTTGCGGCCACCGATCGCGATTTCACGCAAACGCGCCGCTTCCTCGAGCACTTTCTGCGCCTGCTCGACGATGCGTTCCCCCAGCGGCGTCACCGTGATCTCGCCCTTGCCGCGCTCGAACAGTGCGGCGCCAAGCTCGTCCTCGAGCTTCTGGATCGCCACCGAAAGCGCCGGCTGGCTGACGAAACACTTGCCCGCGGCGCGCCCGAAGCTTCGCTCCTGGGCGACCGCGACGATGTAGCGCAGCTCGTTGAGGGTCATCGGACGCCCTGGCCGAAGCGGGCGGCGAGGAAGCGGGTGAAGTCCGCCCCGACCTCATCGTGCTTGAGCCCGAAATCGACCGTTGCCTCGAGGTAGCCGAGCTTGCTGCCGCAGTCGTAGCGCCGGCCCTCGAATTCGTAGGCCAGCACGCGCTCCTCGGCCAGCAGCCTGGCGATGCCGTCCGTCAACTGGATCTCGCCGCCCGCGCCCGCAGGCACGGTGCGCAGGTGGTGGAAGATCCGCGGCGCCAGCACGTAGCGCCCGACGACGGCGAGCGTCGATGCCGTCGTCCCGGGCTTCGGCTTCTCGACGATGCGCGTGATGCGGCCGATGCGCTCGCCTGCGGGCTCGGGATCGGCCTCGACGATGCCGTAGCTGCGCGTCTCCGCCGCCGCGACCTGCATGACGCCGATCGCCGAAGCATTCTCGCGGGTCGCCACGTCGACCATCTGCTTCATCACCGGCACCGCCGCGTCGATCAGGTCGTCGGCCAGCAGCACGGCGAAGGGCTCGTCGGCGACGACGGGCTCCGCGCACAGCACCGCGTGGCCGAGCCCCAGCGCCTCGGTCTGGCGGATGTAGATGCACTTGATGCCGGGCGGCATGACGGCCTGCACCTGCTCGAGCAGCGCCGTCTTGCTGCGCAGCGCGAGCTCGGTCTCGAGCTCGTAGGCCTTGTCGAAATGGTCCTCGATCGCACGCTTGTTGCGCCCGGTGATGAAGATCATGTCGGTGATGCCGGCCGCGGCTGCCTCCTCGACCGCATACTGGATCAGAGGCTTGTCGACGATGGGCAGCATCTCCTTGGGGCTCGCCTTGGTGATCGGCAGGAAGCGGCTGCCGAGTCCGGCTACCGGAAAGACCGCCTTGGTGATCCTCTTCATGATGGTTCGCGACTCCCTTTCAGCATTGCCTGCATGCGGTGTTCATCGATGATCTCGACACCGAGTGCCTGTGCCCTGGCGAGCTTGCTCCCCGCGTCCGTGCCGGCGACGACGAAGTCCGTCTTCTTCGAGACGCTCCCGGCGACGGTCGCGCCTGCCGCCTCGAGCAGCGCCTTGGCCTCGTCGCGGGAGAGCGTCGGGAGGGTGCCGGTCAGCACGAAGGTCTTGCCCGACAGCGGCCCCTTCCCGGCGCGTCGCGGCGCGTGCTCGTCCCAGTGGACACCGGCGTCCCGCAATGCGGCGATCACCTGGCGATTGTGGGCCTCGCCGAAGAAGTCCCGGATCGATTCGGCGAGCACCGGTCCGACGTCGCGCACCTCCAGGAGCTCGGCCTCGGTCGCTGCCTGGAGCGGCGCCAGTGCGCCGAAATGCTGCGCGAGGTCCTTGGCCGTCGCCTCGCCGACGTGCCGGATCCCCAGCGCGAAGATGAAGCGGGCAAGCGTCGTCTTCCGGCGGGCGTCGATCGCAGCGATCACGTTGGCCGCGCTCTTGTCGGCCATGCGCTCCAGTTGCGCGAGGTCTTCCGTCCGCAGCCGGTAGAGGTCAGCGACCGTCTGCACGAGCCCTGCCTCGACGAGCTGCTCGATCAGCCGGTCGCCCAGGCCCTCGATGTCCATCGCATGGCGGCTCGCGAAATGGCGAAGCGCCTGCCTGCGCTGCGCCGGGCAGACGAGACCCCCGCTGCAGCGTGCGATCGCCTCGTCCGGAAGCCGGACGATCGCGGAGCCGCATTCCGGGCAATGCGTCGGCATCCGGAATTCGCGGGCGTCCGCAGGGCGCCGGGCGACGACGACTTCCTTCACCTCGGGGATCACGTCGCCGGCCCGGCGGACGATCACCGTGTCCCCGATCCGGATGTCCTTGCGCCGGATCTCGTCCTCGTTGTGCAGCGTCACGTTGGTGACGGTGACCCCGCCGACGAACACCGGCTTGAGGCGGGCGACCGGCGCCGTGACGCCGGTGCGGCCGACCTGGACGTCGATGCCGACGAGCTCGGTCTGCATTTCCTCGGGAGGGAACTTGTGCGCGACCGCCCACCGGGGATCGCGGGCGACGAATCCCAGCTCGCGCTGCAGCGCCAGGCTGTTGACCTTGTAGACGACCCCGTCGATCTCGAAAGGCAGCGTGTCGCGCCGGGCCGCGATCGCGTCGTAGAACGCCATGAGCCCTGCCGCGCCGTGGACGACGCGCCGGTCGCGATTGACCGGCACGCCGAATGCCTCGAATGCATCGAGCAGCGCTGAATGGGTCGCCGGAATCGTCCAGCCCCGCGATTCCCCGATGCCATAGGCGAAGAACAGCAGCGGGCGCTGCGCGGTGATGGCGGGATCGAGCTGCCGCACCGCGCCCGCCGCGGTGTTGCGCGGATTGATGAACGCCTTGAGGCCCGCAGCTTCCTGCCGCGCATTGAGCGCCTCGAAATCCTTCTTCGACATGTAGACCTCGCCACGGACCTCGAGCAGGTCGGGAACGGC
>DATIQL010000109.1:0-9232 GCA_035470905.1 Casimicrobiaceae bacterium | reverse complement strand
CATGTACGATTCAGCGCGCTCGTCATTGAAGAATCGCATCGGCCTGGATGCTATCACACCATCTGCGCGTGCTGCGGGCAAATGCGTTGCGACGAAGCCGGCCGTTGGGGGGATGAGACCGGCGCTCGCCGGATGAACGAGGCTGTGCGGCGGCCTTGCGCCGCCATCGCAATCGCTGTGCGGCGGCCTTGCGCCGCCGCGGGGGGGCAGATCAATACGCGAGGAGGATCAGCTTGCGTGTCTTGCGGGTCGACGTCGCTGCGGAATCGGCCTTCGGAGCGGTCTGCACGCGATCATTGCTTTCGGCTGCGCGCAACACCACCTGCCCGCGGCCGTGTCCGTCGCTGACCGAGAAGGTCAGTCCGGCAAGCTTCGCGAGATCGCCGCGCTCGCTGCATGCGAGCGCTGCGGCAAAGCGCAGCGCGCCGTCGCTGTCCACACGCACGCGCCGCAACTGCCGGACCGTCGAGACCTTGGCCTTGTGGCGTTCGTGCGCCGGCAATCCTGCGCCAGCCAGGCTCGCGTATCGCAGCAACTCATCCATGGTTCGGATTCCTCGGCAAGGGTCGCGCCCCAAGGGCGCAGCGGAAGTCGCGGTAAACTCGGGTCCGGAAACAACCCGTTGGAAATGTTCGAGCCCTCGTTCGAACTGCGGAGCTCGAACCTGGAAATCTTTGGACATCGGCCGGCACGAATGATTCAAGTATCGCGACTGCTGCGGATCGGTGCAGGTGAACTATCGGCGGCGCCCCGGCCGAATATTCGCGTTGCTTCCGGGGCCGGACCCGCAGCTTCGCGCGGAGACGGCGGGTGAGCTACGCCGACCTGCGCGACTTCATGGGCCAGCTCGAGGCGGCGGGCGAGTTGATGCGCGTGCGCGAGCACGTCGACCCGAAGCTCGAGATGACTGCGCTGTGCGACCGCAGCCTTCGGGCGCACGGCCCCGCGCTGCTGTTCGAGCGACCGCATGGAAGCTTCCCTGGCCCCTCGGGCGCGACGATCCCTGTGCTGGGCAACCTGTTCGGAACGCCGGAGCGCGTCGCCAGGGCGATGGGCGTCGATCCCGTCCGCTGGCAGGAGAGCCTGCGCGAGGTCGGGCGCCTGCTCGCCTTCCTGAAGGAGCCCGAGCCGCCGAAAAGCCTCAAAGACGCCTGGCAAACGACGCGCCCGGTCTTCATGAAGGTGCTCGACATGGCGCCGAAGGAGCGCCGGTCGGGCCCGTGTCAGGAGGTCGTGTGGGAGGGCGCCGATGTCGAGCTGTCGCGCCTGCCCATCCAGACCTGCTGGCCTGGCGATGCGGGACCGCTGATCACCTGGGGCCTGACGGTGACGCGCGGGCCGCACAAGAAGCGGCAGAATCTCGGCATCTACCGCCAGCAGGTGATCGCGCGCGACAAGGTGATCATGCGCTGGCTCACCCACCGCGGCGGCGCGCTCGATTTTCGCGACCACGCACTCGCATCGAGGGGTGCACCGTTTCCGATCGCCGTCGCACTCGGCGCCGATCCGGCGACGATCCTCGGCGCCGTGACGCCGGTGCCCGATACGCTTTCCGAATACCAGTTCGCCGGCCTGCTGCGCGGCGGACGGACCGAGGTCGTCAGGTGCCTGACGCACGACCTGCAGGTTCCTGCCAGCGCCGAGATCGTGCTGGAAGGCTTCATCCAGCCCGATGCGAACGATCCCACGGGCTACGAAACCGCGCTCGAGGGGCCATTCGGCGACCACACCGGCTATTACAACGAGACCGAGCGCTTCCCGGTGTTCACCATCGAGCGCATGACGTTGCGCCGCGACCCTGTCTACCACTCGACCTACACGGGGAAGCCGCCCGACGAGCCGGCGGTGCTGGGCATGGCATTGAACGAAGTGTTCGTTCCCCTGCTGCAGCGCCAGTATCCGGAGATCGCGGACTTCTATCTGCCGCCCGAAGGCTGCAGCTACCGCCTCGCCGTCGTCGCGATGAAAAAGCAGTATGCGGGACACGCCAAGCGGGTGATGTTCGGCATCTGGAGCTTCCTGCGCCAGTTCATGTACACCAAGATGATCGTCGTCACCGACGACGACGTGAACATCCGCGAATGGAAGGATGTGATCTGGGCGCTGACCACGCGCGTCGACCCGGCGCGCGACACGCTGATCGTGCCGAACACGCCGATCGACTATCTGGATTTCGCGTCACCGGTCGCGGGACTCGGCAGCAAGATGGGCATCGACGCCACGAACAAGTGGCCCGGTGAGACCGCGCGCGAGTGGGGACGGCCGATCGCCATGGATGCGGCGGTCGAGGCGCGCGTCGACGTGATCTGGAAGTCGCTCGGGCTCTGACGCCGCTTGCGGGGCGCACGCCGGCGCCTGCGCTGCGCCCCCCGCCCTGCCTTGGGGTTCGGTGACGACTACCGGCCGCGCAGGCCGCTTACCAGGCGGAACGCGACCAGCCCGATCGACAGGGTGCGCGCGACCGGACCCAGCCGGCGCGCACCGAAGATCAAGATCGCGAGCCGGAGCGCTCGCGCGAACATCGGGTGCATGCGGCCGAGGCGCCCGGGTTCGGGGTGGGGCTCGAACGCGGCGACGAGATCGCGCAGCTGGACCGCGAGGTCGATGCGCTCGAGATCGGCCCGGGCGACGAGCAGGGCCTTGCGTGCAGCGAGATCTTCGAGGGCGCTCATGATCCGGGCGGGCGATCGCCCTGGTGATGGCTGCGCAGCCACTCGACATCCTTGCGCAACGCGTCGATCGAGGCCGTGAACGGTGTCGGCGCCGCCTTGCGCAGCGCCGACTGGCGGCGGAGCGCTGCGATACCGACGATCGCGTACAGCAGGGCGACGATGACGATCGCCGCGTAGCGATAGCTGTCCCAGAACCAGGCGATGACGCCGAAGGTCGCGACGACCGCGGCAAAGCCGAAAGCGAGGATGGCGACGGCGATGAGCGCGATCGACGCCTTCAGCCGTTCGCGTTCCTCGGCTAACTCGACGCTGGCAAGCTCGACGCGCGTGCGCAGCAGCGACACCGCGGATGCGGACAGCCGCAGCGCAACGTCCTTGATTCCGCCCTCCGGGACGGACATGACGACGCGGCGATCAGCGCCTGTTCATCAGCAGGCCCGCGACGAAGCCGATGGCAGCGGCTCCGCCGATGGCCCACCATGGGTTGTCGTGCACGTAATCATCGGTGAAGCGAGCTGCATCCTTGGCGCGGTCGACCGCCTCGCCTTGCAGTTCCTGCAGGCGCAGCTTGGCGGCGAGCAGCTTCGCCTCGACCTGGGCACGCAGGTCCTTGGCGCGTTCGCCGCTTTCGTTGCCGGCGCGCTTCAGCAGGTCTTCGGCGTCGGACAGCATCGAGGAGAAATCGTCGAGGACTGTTTCGCGGGAAGTGGTCATGCTCGACTCCTTCGGATTGCGGGCCGGATTGCGGCGTCGTCCGCGCGGGCGGCCCGAGGCGCGGTCGAATCCATTATAGCGGCCGGATGTCGGATTCGGGCAACGGTGCGCCGTGCGCAGGCCAGGTCTCCGGCTTGCGCCACCTTGCGAAGCATGTTGTCATGCGGTCCATTTCCACTGCCGATGACCTGTCGCGATGAGCAAACTTCGCCTGCCTGCGCTCGATCCGGAATCCGTCGCCGAGACCCGTGGGTCGGGGTATCCCGAGCCATTCCGTTCACGAATGGGGGACCGCGCGAAGCGGCGCCTGGGTGATTCCTTCGGGCTCACCCGCTTCGGCGTGAACCTCGTGACGCTGGGTCCCGGCGGACAGTCCGCATTGCGGCACTGGCATACGCTGGAGGACGAGTTCGTCTACGTCCTGGAGGGCGAGGTCGTGCTGGTGACCGACGCCGGCGAGCAGGTGCTGCGCGCCGGTGACTGTGCCGGATATCCCGCGGGCGGGCGCGATGCCCACCATTTCCTGAACCGCGGCACGGTCGCCGCGCGCTATCTCGAGGTCGGAAGCAGGGTCGAAGGCGACAATGCGTTCTATCCGGACGACGACCTGATGTGGGTGGCGGACGAGAACGGCCAGTTTGCCGCGCACAAGGACGGTCGGAGGTACTGAGGGATTCGCGGGGCTGCGGCGAGCGCCTTGCTTGATTTGGGTACGGGGTTCCCCAATCTAGCGTCAGGCACCGGGCGCCGACGTGCGGCGCACATGGCATCAGGGAGATTGCGATGGCCGAGTTTCCTGCACCGGTTTCCCCCGCGACTTCGACGCCGCCCGGAGCGTCGCGCCCATTGCCGATCAACGCGGCGCTGCTCGTCTACGCGCTGTTCGCCATCGCGGCACTGATCGGCGTCGCGTCGCACGGCTTTCCGCTGTTCGCGCCGTTGATGGGGGTGGTCGGCATCGTGGCGATCATCATCGCCCACGTGAAGCGCGACGAGGTCGCCGGCACCTGGCTCGCGTCCCATTTCAGCTGGCAGATCCGCACGTTCTGGTGGTCGCTGCTGTGGGCAATGGTCGGCGCTCTGGTCTTCGTCACGCTGGGGCTGATCCTCATCGGCATTCCGATCGCCTTCGCGATCTGGGCCGCCGATACGATCTGGGTGATCTACCGCGTCGTCCGCGGCTACCTGCTGTTCCACGAGAGCCGGCCGGTGCCGGGGATCTAGCGTTTCCCTCACCCCAACCCTCTCCCACTGCGTGGGAGAGGGCGAAGAGTGACAGCGAGGCGAGTGAGGGGGGCGCTTCAGCGGCGCAGGGCCGGATCGAAGCTTCCGCCGTTCGCGTAGACCCACTGCACCAGGTAGTCGAGCGCCGGGGCGGCGCGACCGGCGTCGGGACCGTTGACCAGCGCGACCACCGAGAACCAGCGGCCCGAGCGGTCGATGACGTATCCGGCGATCGCGCGCACGTCCTCGAGCGTGCCGGTCTTGAGCAGCGCCTGTCCGGCGACGCCATCGTCGCGGAATCGTCGCTCGAGCGTACCGTCGGTCGCTGCGACGGGAAGCGAGCTCGCGAATTCGTCGCGAACCGTGCTGCGGCTCGCCGCCACCAGCAGCGCGTTGAGTCCGCGGGCGGTCGTGCGCTCGCGGCGCGACAGTCCCGATCCGTTCTCGAGCACGAGCCCCGGCATCGCGAGCTTGTGCGCGGCGAGTAAGCGGCGGACGGCGGCGGCCGCCTTGGCCGGCGTCGCCGGCGGCGGGCTCTGCGTCGTCGCGAGCGTCAGGAAGATCTGGCGCGCCATCACGTTGTTCGACAGCTTGTTGACATCGCGCACGATGTCGTAGAGCGGCGGCGACTCGAGCGTCGCGAACGGCGTGGCGCCCGGCGGGGCGCGTCCCTCCCTCACGCCTCCATCGAAGCGCCCGCCGGCCTCGCGGAAATAGGCGTCGAACATCCCCTGCACGTAATGCGGGTGATCGAGGATCGAGACCCACCAGTCGCGCTCGCCGCAGCCTGCCGGATAGCTCCCGGCGAAGCGGATCGACGCCCGGTCGCCGTGGTCGTCGAACGCGGGCTGCATCGCCGCATGCCAGTCGCCGCAGTCGCCCGACTCGACGAGCACCGGTGCCCGCTGCAGCGTGATGTCGGGAAGGGGTGGATCGATCGAAACGTCGACCGTCGCTGCAGCAGGGTCCGGCGCGAAGCTCAGGTGCACGGCCTTGAAATTGACCAGCAGCGCGTCGGGTCCGACGTTGTAGGGCCTGCGTGGCTCGTGATCGAAGGCGCCCGGGTCGTGATGCGGGAGCGCGAAATAGCTGCGGTCGAGCACGAGGTCGCCGTCGATCGCATCCAGACCCTTGTCGCGGAGTGTCGCGATGAATGCCTGCCACTGTTCCTTGGTGATCTTGGGGTCGCCGTAGCCCTTGAGGATCAGGTCCCCCTGCAGCACCCCGTTTTCCAGCGGGCCGCCGAGGTAGGCCTCGGTTTTCCAGCGGTAGTCGCGGCCGAGGAGCTCGAGCGCGCTGTAGGTGGTGACGAGCTTCATCACCGACGCGGGATTGCGCGGCCGGTCGGCATCGTAGACGAACATCGGCCGCCGCTTCGACGTCTGCTGCACGACGATGGAGACGTGGGTCATCGGAATCCCCGCGTCGAGGAACGCGCGCCGGATCTCGCGCGGCAATGCAGCCTGCGCCGCGATCGCGCAGAGCAGGGCGGCGACGCCGATCAGTCGCGCGAGCGCCTGCCGCATCATCGGCTGTCGAGGATCTCGAGCGTGCGCTCGACCAGCAGCATGAAATCCGCATCGCTGACGACGTAAGGTGGCATGAAGTAGACCGTGTTCCCGATCGGCCGCAGCACGAGCTCCCGTGCGAGCGCCTCGGCGGCGAACCAGCGCGCGAAGCCGGGTTCCGTCGTCTCCACCTCGAAGGCGATGATCATGCCGCACTGGCGGAAATTGCGCACGCGCGGATGCCCGCCGATCGGCTGCGCGATCCGCGCCCAGCGCAGCGCCGTGGCGCGGTTCCCGGCGATGACGTCGTCGTCGCGGAAGATGTCGAGCACCGCCAGCGCAGCGCGGCACGCCAGCGCATTGCCGGTGTACGAATGCGAATGCAGGAAGCCCTGGGCGAATTCGTCGGCATAGAACGCCCGGTAGACGTCGTCGGTCGCGAGCACGCAGGACAGCGGCAGGTAGCCGCCGGTGATGCCCTTGGACAGGCAAAGGAAATCGGGCGTGATCGCGGCCTGCTCGCAGGCGAAGAAGCTGCCGGTGCGGCCGAAGCCCGTCATGATCTCGTCGGCGATCAGGTGGACGCCGTAACGGGCGGTGAGCTCGCGCGCGCGGGTGAGGTAGCGCGGCGCGTACATCGCCATTCCGGCGGCGCCCTGGACCAGTGGCTCGACGATCAGCGCCGCCGTGCTCGCGTGGTGTGCGGCGAGGAAGGCCTCGAGCGCGGCGATCGCGTCGTCGACGGCAGCATCGGCGCCATGCAGGTCGCGGGCAGCGGGCGAAGGCAGCACCGGATGTTCACGCAGCAGCGGCGCGTAGGCATCGCGGAACAGCGCGACGTCGGTCACCGCGAGAGCGCCCACCGTCTCCCCGTGGTAACCGCCGGCAAGCCGCGCGTAATGCACCTTGCCCGCGGCGTCGCGCTGCCGCCAGTAATGGAAGCTCATCTTGAGCGCGATCTCGGTCGCCGATGCGCCGTCGGAGGCGTAGAACGCGTGCGACAGTCCGGGCGGGGCGAGCGCCGACAGCCGCTCGGACAGCTCGATCACCGGGCGGTGCGTGAAGCCCGCGAGCATCACGTGCTCGAGTTCGGCGAGCTGGGCGGTCAGCGCCGCGTTGATCCGCGGGTTGGCGTGGCCGAACAGGTTGACCCACCACGATCCGACCGCATCGAGGTAACGGCGTCCGTCGAAATCGTGCAGCCAGGCGCCGGATGCGCGCGCGATCGCGACCGGCGGTGCGGCCTCGTGCTGCTTCATCTGCGTGCATGGATGCCAGACCGCATTGCTGCTGCGCTGCGCCCAGTCGTGGGCCGGCCCTGCGGCGCTCATTGAATGGCCCCCAAGCTTGCGGCTCGCGCCACTGCGTTGCCCCCCGCGGGGGCGGAATTCGCTGCGGCTTCATTGCACCATAGCGCATTCCGTGGCGACCACGTGTCGGCCGCCATCCACGCTCGCGGACGGGCTCTTCGAGCCTCCGCTCCGCGCCGCTCGCGTGGACGTCCTTGGGTCTGCCCGGCGGCGCTCATTGCAGCCTCGTCCGCATTCGCCGGACGGCGGCGATCAGCTCGCGCGCGATCCCCGGCTCGCGCACCGAATGCCCGGCGTCGGGCACGACGATGCACTCGGCCTCGGGCCAGGCCGCTGCCAGCGCCAGCGCGGCGACCGGCGGGCAGACGACGTCGTAGCGCCCCTGCACGATCGTGCAGGGCAGGTGGGCGATGCGCGGAATGCCGGCGATGATCTGATCGGGCGCGAGGAAGGCATCGTGGACGAAGTAATGCGCCTCGATGCGTGCAATCGCAAGCGATGCCGCGTCGTCGTCGGTGCGTCCTATGTCCTGCCGCGGCAGCAGCGTCGAGCATGCGCTCTCGTAGCGGTCCCAGGCGCGGGCTGCGGGCAGGTGCACGGCCGGGTCGGGGTCGGCGAGCCGCCGGTAGTAGCTTGCGAGCAGGTCCGCGCGCTCCGCCGGTGGCAGGATATGCGCGAAATCCCGCCATGCTTCCGGAAAGAAGTGGCGCATGCCGTGCATGAACCACCGGATCTCCTCGCGCGTGGCCAGGAATATGCCGCGCAGGATCAGACCCAGCACGCGATCGGGATGCGCCTGCGCATAGGCGAGGGCGAGCGTCGAGCCCCACGAGCCGCCGAACAGCACCCAGCGCTCGATCCCGAGGTGCCTGCGCAGGCTCTCGATGTCGTCGACCAGATGCGCGGTCGTGTTGTCGGTGATTTCGGCGGTCGGCGTCGACCGGCCCGACCCACGCTGATCGTAGAGCACGATGCGCCAGTGCGCGGGATCGTAGAAGCGCCGATGATGCGGCAGGCTTCCGCCGCCGGGTCCGCCGTGGAGGAACAGGATCGGCACGCCGGAGGGGCTGCCGCAGGTCTCCCAGTACATCGTGTGGCGCCGATCCAGCGCGAGCATGCCGCTCGCGTCGGGCGTGCATTCCGGATAGAGATCCGGCTCGGGCGACTGGACGCGGGTGGAATCGATCATCGACCGTATGATCGCATTTCGGGTCGATCGGTTCGGCGCCACGCGATCTGGCGCCTCCGGACGCAGCGAGCTCGAAGATGCCGCGGCGCCCGCCAGTCCCGGCCGCAGCGTCGCGGACCGCAGCCGTTGCCGCGGTCCGCGATACGGGAAGCGGCCTAGGCGCGTCCCTTGAACGGCACGATCTTCTGGCGCTGTTCGCCCAGCCCGGAGATGCCGCAGGTCACGATGTCGCCGGCCTTGAGCCAGCCTTTTGGCTCCTTCATTCCCAGCGCCACGCCCGGGGGCGTGCCGGTGGTGATCACGTCGCCCGGAAGCAGGGTCATGTAGCGCGAGACATCGGCGACCAGCTCGGCGACGCCGAAGATCATCGTCTTCGTGTTGCCGGTCTGCCTGCGCTGACCGTTGACGTCGAGCCACATGTCGAGGTTCTGCGGATCCTTTATCTCGTCGGTGGTGACGAGCCAGGGGCCGATCGGCCCGAAGGTGTCGCAGCCCTTGCCCCTGCTCCACTGCGAGGCGCCGCGCTTCAGCTGGAAATCGCGTTCGGACACGTCGTTGATCACGCAGTAGCCGGCAACATGGCGCAACGCGTCCTTCACCGCGACATGGCGCGCC
>DATIQL010000108.1:0-12685 GCA_035470905.1 Casimicrobiaceae bacterium | reverse complement strand
CGGGCGGCCGAACCTCGACTCGATCTCGGCGCGCGAGACCGCGGTGTCCTCCATCACATCGTGCAGGAGTGCGGCAGCCAGCCCCTCGGCGTCGAGGCGCCATTCCGACAGGATGCTCGCGACGGCGAGCGGATGCGTGATGTAGGGCTCGCCCGACTTGCGGTACTGCCCGCGATGCGCGGACTCGGAGAACTCGAACGCGCGCTCGACCAGCGCGATGTCAGGCGTCGGCAGGTAGTGACCGAGGTGCCGGGTGAATTCGGCAATCTCCGACACGCCGTGTCACCCCGGATGCGCTACAGAGTCACGGTGGGTGCGGTCTTGTGCAGCATTTCGATGCCCACTTTGCCGCCGGCCACCTCGCGCAGCGCGATGACGGTCGGCTTGTCGCGGTCGGGTTCGACCAGAGGGGTCGAGCCCGAGGTGATCTGGCGCGCGCGGTTGGTCGCGGCGAGCGTCAGCTCGAAGCGGTTGGGAATGCGGGCAAGACAGTCTTCGATCGTGATGCGTGCCATGGTCAGCTCTCGGTAGCGGGGGCCAGGAGTCCGGCGAGCGCCTTCGCATGTCGTACTTGCTGCCGCGCGGTCGTGAGGCGCGCAGCGCGTACGATGACGGACAGGTCGTCGACGGCGCGTGCAAAGTCCTGATTCATAATAACATAATCGAACTCCCCGCAGTGCCGCATTTCCTCGCGTGCGGCCTCCAGCCGATTCGCGATGACCGCCGGCGGATCCTGCGCCCGTTTGTAGAGCCGCTCGCGCAGCGCCTCCAGCGACGGCGGAATGACGAAGATGTGGACGGAGCCGGGGATGAGCTTCCTGACCTGGGCCGCGCCCTGCCAGTCGATTTCCAGCAGCACGTCCTGGCCCGCATCGACCTGGGCCTTGAGCCAGGTCGCCGACGTCGCGTACCAGTTGCCGTGGACATGCGCGTGCTCGAGGAATTCACCCCGGTCCTTGAGCGCGAGAAACGTCGGTACGTCGACGAAGTGGTAATGCTGCCCTTCCTGCTCGCCGGGCCGCGGCGCCCGCGTCGTGTAGGACACCGACAGGCGGATTCCGGGCTCGCGCTCGAGCAGCGCGTTGACCATGCTGCTCTTGCCGCCTCCGGAGGGTGCCGCAACGACGAACAGGCAGCCCGAAGCGCCGGGGCTCTGGGTCGTGATCGTCATTCTCGGCCTCCTTGCGCGTGCAGTGCCGGCCGCCTGATCGGCGCGTCGGCCTCCGTCGATCGCGCCGCATCGGGCCCTGCGGGCCTCGGGCTACGCCCCGCGGCGCTCATTCGAGATTCTGCACTTGCTCGCGCATCTGCTCGATCGCGACCTTGAGCTCGAGCGACACCTGCGACAGCTCTGCGTCGACCGATTTGGAGCCGAGCGTGTTGGCTTCGCGATGCAGCTCCTGGGCGAGAAAATCGAGCCGCTTGCCCGCGCTGCCGCCTTGCGCCAGAACGCGCCGGAATTCGGCGACATGGGTGGAAAGCCGCGCGACCTCCTCGGCGACGTCGATCCTCGTCGCGAACAAGGCGAGCTCCTGCTTCAGCCGCTCCTCGTTGACGTCGAGCGCCGCCTCCCGCAGTCGCGCGCCGAGCTTGTCGACGAAAGCCGCGTGAAGGACCGGGATGCGCGGCGCGACGCGGGCGACCTGGGCATCGATGTCGGCGCAGCGCGCCTCGAGCACGGCGCGAAGCTTCGCGCCTTCGCGGGCGCGCGCCGCGGTGAGATCGGCAAGGGCCTGGTCGACGAGCAGGTTGACGCGCTCGGACAGCGTTTCGGGGGGCATCGACGCTTCCATCAGTACGCCGGGCCAGCGCAGGATGTCTCCGGTGGTCAACGGCGGCGTGCCCGGAATCGCGCGGGCAATCTCTGCGGCCGCTGCCGCGAGCTGCTGCACGCGCGCCGCGTCCACGGTGATGCCGGTGCCGGCGTGAACCGTGTGCGCGAGGGCGACGCGGCATTCGAGCTTGCCGCGCTTTTGCGCCGCGGAGAGGCGCTCGCGCAGTTGCGGCTCGAGGGTTCGCAGCTCCTCCGGCAGCTTGACGGTGACGTCGAGGTAGCGGTGATTGACCGAGCGGAGCTCGACTGCAAGCGAAATGCCCGGAAGCTCCGCGGCCGCCGCCGCGAAACCGGTCATACTGAGAATCATTTGGAAATGAGCGCTGCAGGGGCCGGTTTTGAAAAGTTTTCCGGCTTTACATTGGGGGTGGCCATCGGGAGAATGTATGCGTTATCCGCATCCGGCGCAAGGCGAGCCGGCGGTGTTGGCACGCGAATTGCGGGCCCTTTCCTTCGCCCGTACCCCGTTGCCCGACAGAGTCGATGCCCGTCACCAACCAAGCGCTCCCCGGCGGCTACCAGCTGCTGAACTACCGGATCGACCGGCAGATCAGCCGCGGCGGGTTCTCGATCGTCTATCGGGCCTACGACGAGACCGGGACCCCGGTCGCGATCAAGGAATACCTGCCCGCGTCGCTGGTGCTGCGCACCGAGGGCGACATCGTCAACGCGAGCTCGGCCGAGAACCTCACGTCGTTCCGCTACGGAATGAAGTGCTTCTTCGAGGAGGGCCGGGCGCTCGCCAAGATCAACCACCCGAACGTCGTGCGCGTGCTGAACTTCTTCCGCGCCAACGAGACGGTCTACATGGTCATGCGCTACGAGCGCGGACGCACGCTGCAGCAGCACATCCAGATGCGCCAGGACCAGATGTCGGAGCGCTTCGTCCGCCAGGTCTTCATGCACCTGCTGAACGGCCTGCGCGAAGTTCATACGCACAAGATCCTGCATCTCGACATCAAGCCGGCGAACATCTACCTGCACAGCGATGGCAGCCCGGTGCTGCTGGATTTCGGAGCGGCCCGCCAGACCCTCACCACCAACCGTCCCAAGCTGGCCCCGATGTATACGCCCGGTTTCGCGGCCCCCGAGCAATACCGCGACCACGATCGACTGGGTCCGTGGACGGACGTCTACGGCACCGGTGCGTCGATGTTCGCCTGCCTCGCCGCATTCGCGCCCCAGGCCGCCGATGCGAGGGTGCAGGAAGACCACCTGGTCTCGGCCAAGAAGATCTGGTCGGGCCAGTATTCCGACAACCTCCTCGAAGTGATCGACTGGTGCCTGCGCCTCGATCCCCTCGAGCGCCCGCAGAGCGTGTTCGCGCTGCAGCGCGCGATCCGCGACATCCCGCCTACGAAACGCAAGTTGACGTTCTTCGGGAACCTGAAGCGCCTGTTGTTCTCGGAAATCGGCGCTTGAGCGACCGATGCGCTTCACGATCTTCCAGGAATCGCTCAAGGGCGGGCGCGAGGTCAATCAGGATCGCATCGCCTACACCTACAGCCGAGAGACGCTGCTGCTGGTCATCGCCGACGGCATGGGCGGGCACGTCGGTGGCGAGATCGCGGCGCAGATCGCGGTTCGCCTGTTCGTCGAGCGCTTCCACCAGGAAGCGAAGCCGATGCTGCGCAATCCGCTGCGCTTCATGCAGGACACGATGCTGCGGGCGCACGCTGCGCTCGGCGCATATGCGAACCAGTTCTCGATGCTCGAGACGCCCCGGACGACCTGTGTCGCCGTGGTGGTCCAGGCCGGGCAGGCGTACTGGGCGCACGTCGGCGACTCGCGCTTCTATCTGCTGCGCCAGGGCAAGCTGATCGGGGCGACCAAAGACCATTCGAAGGTGCAGTACCTGGTCGACCAGGGCGTGATCTCGCCCGAGGAGGCCGCCGTGCACCCGGACCGCAACAAGATCTACAGCTGCCTAGGCGGGCTCGTGGAGCCGGTCGTCGACCTGTCGCGGCGCACGCCCCTCAAGAACGGCGACATCCTGGTGCTCTGCACCGACGGCCTGTGGAGCGTCTATCCGCGCAGCGAGCTTTCGACGATGCTGACGTCGACGCCGATCCTCACGGTCGGTCCGCGTATCATGCGCGAAGCCGAATCGCGCGGCGGTCCCGACGGCGACAACGTGTCCGCGATCGTCGTGCGCTGGGGACCGGAGACGCTGACGGACGAGGTGTCGACGACGACCGATGCGCTGCAGCCGGGCGAGTTCGAGACCGAGATCGAGGACACCGTCACCCTCGCCGATCGAACCGGAACCTCGCGCGACCTGACCGAGGACGAGATCGAGCGCGCAATCGCCGAGATCCAGTCGACGATCCAGAAGTACCGCAAATAGGGCAATGCCCCCACCCGGACGATGCGCCAACTGCTGCTCGACACCGAAACCACCGGCCTCGATCCGAGGCAGGGACACCGGATCATTGAAATCGCTGCCGTGGAGGTCGTCGACCGACGGCTCACCGGGGCGCATCTGCACTTCCGCATCGATCCGGAGCGCGACATCGACGCCGGCGCGACCGAAGTGCACGGGATGACGCGCGAGGACCTGATCGGCAAGCCGCGCTTTGCCGACATTTCGCAGGAGTTCATCGACTTCGCGCGCGGCGCCGAATGGATCATCCACAACGCGCCGTTCGACATCGCGTTCTTCGACGCTGAATTCGCCCGAGCCGGGCTCCCGCCGTCCTCGTCGCTGTATGCCAGGCTCACCGACACGCTCGCGCTTGCGCGCGAAGCGTTCCCCGGCAAGCGCAACAACCTCGATGCCCTCTGCGAGCGCTTCGGCGTGTCGAATGCGCACCGGACGTTGCACGGTGCGCTGCTCGATGCCGAGTTGCTCGCCCACGTCTACCTCGCGATGACGCGCGGGCAGGAGACCCTGACGATCGACATCGGGGCGCCGGTGCTGTACGCGCCGGGCGCGGGGCGCACGGCGGAGGAGGGCGCTCCGGCCGTGGCGATCACTGTCCGCCCGGTCCTCGTTGCGGCGGACGAGGTCGAGTGCCATCGCGCATATCTCGACGCGCTCCAGCGCGAGTCCAGGTCCGGGTGCGTGTGGCTGTCGGTGGAAGCGCCGACGGGCGGATGACAGACGGCTGCGTCCCGCGTAGCCTGCGGTGATGGACCTGATCCTGTGGCGTCACTGCGACGCCGAATCCGGTGGGCCGGACCTCGATCGGCGCCTGACTTCCAAGGGTGTCAAGCAGGCCGAGCGCGTCGCGCGCTGGCTGGAGCGGCACTTGCCCGACAACTGCCGCGTGCTGGTCTCGCCGGCAGTGCGCTGCCAGCAGACCGTCAAGCCGCTCGGGCGCAAGTTCAAGACCGTGCCGGCGCTCGCCCCGGGCGCGGGCGCCGCAGCGATCCTCGACGCCGCCAACTGGCCCGACGCGCGCGAGAGTGCGCTCATCGTCGCCCACCAGCCGACGCTGGGGCTCGTCGCCTCGTTCCTGCTGGGCGGCGAGGAGGCGTGGTGGTCGGTGCGCAAGGGCGCGGTGTGGTGGTTCTCGAACCATGCGGGCGAAGAAGGCTCGGGGGTCGTCCTCAAGGCGGTGATGAGTCCGGATTACCTCTGACGCATCGGCGCAGGCGCCTGGTCGCTCCCGCTGCGTCCTTCCCGCCGCGTCGCTCCCGCTTCGGCACGCCCACGTCGGCATGCCTGCATCGGCGTGCCTGCATCGGCGTGGGGCGCGCCGTGACGGGCTGTCGCTCCGGACTTCGGCGTCGCAAACCTCGTCGTCGAGCGGGTCCCGGTGCGGCGGCGCTCGAGTACATCGGCAACTGAACGGGGCAGGCGGACTCGCTTGCCGCCCCACCCGCTTCGCGACGACTGCGCCGCAGGCGTCCTTCGCGACACCTCGTCACGGCGCGCCAGCCGCTGCGGCAGCGTCGGTCGAACGTGAAACCCGGGACGGACCACCGTTTCGAGTCGACACGGATCGAGTCGGCACCGACCGTGTGGGGGCGGCGGGGCAGGGCGGGCGAAGCGCCCGTGGGAGTGCCGGCCGTCGCGGGTGGTGCGGCGAGCGAGCCCGACAGCAACACCCGCTGCAGGATGTCCTCGAGCGATGGCGCACCGGGACCCGCAGGCCGGCGTTCACGGACTCCGGGCGCGGCGACCCGGCCTGTTCCGCCGCCCAATGGAAAGACCCCGCGCGCGGCGACCCCGGCCTGTCCCGCCGCCCAATGCAAAGATCCCGGGCGTGATGCCCCGCCCTGGCCCAGCTGCCCAATGCACAGATCCCCGGTGCGGCGCCCTGCCTTGTCGCGTGCACTGCGCACACAAATGACCCGCGGTCATTGCGAGCGACGGGGGCCACCGGCTACAATCCACGTCCCGCTTCGCTCCGACTCCCATGCCCGCTGCAACCCCTTCCGTCGTCGCCCCCGCATGCCCCACCGAGATCGCGGTCGAACTGACCGGAGTCTCGTTCGGCTACGACCGGAAGCGCCCGGTGCTGGCGGGGATCGACATGTCGATCCCGCGCGGCAAGCTGGTTGCGATCATGGGCGGATCGGGCTGCGGCAAGACGACGATCCTGCGCCTGATCGACGGGCAGCTCCATCCGCAGCAGGGACGGATCACCGTCGCCGGGCAGGATGTCGCGGCGCTGGATCGCGACGGATTGTTCGCCATGCGACGCAAGATTGGCATGCTGTTCCAGTTCGGGGCGCTGTTCACCGACCTGTCGGTGTTCGAGAACGTCGCGTTCCCGATGCGCGAGCACACCGAGCTTCCCGACGAGCTGATCCGCGACCTGGTGCTGATGAAGCTGAACGCGGTGGGCCTGCGCGGGGCGGCCCAGCTGCGGCCGTCCGAGCTGTCGGGGGGCATGGCGCGTCGCGTGGCCCTGGCGCGTGCGATCGCCCTCGATCCGATGCTGGTGATGTACGACGAGCCGTTCGCCGGCCTCGACCCGATCTCGCTGGGCGTCGTGGGCCAGCTGATCCGCAAGCTCAACGATGCGCTGGGTATTACGTCGGTCGTCGTGACGCACGACATCTACGAGTCGCTCAAGATCGTCGATTACATCTATTTCGTGTCGGAAGGGCGCATCGTCGCGCAGGGAACGCCGGAGGCGGTGCGCGCATCGTCGGAGTCGTTCGTCCGGCAGTTCGTCGACGGCGCGCCCGATGGCCCGGTGCCGTTCCATTACCCGGCGCGCCCGCTGGTCGAGGAATTCGCACGTGCCGGCTAGCACCGCCGCCGTGGCGCTGCGGCGCATCGGACGGGCGACTCTCAATTCGGTCGAGCGCCTGGGTTTTGCCGCGCGCTTTTCGGTCGCTGTCCTGGTGCACTCGCCCTCGGCGCTGCGCAGGCTGCAGCTGACGCTGCGCGAGATCTATTTCTCCGGCGTCCTGTCGCTCGTCATCATCCTGGTATCCGGGCTCTTCGTCGGCATGGTCCTCGCGCTGCAGGGTTACGACGTGCTGACGCGCTATGGCGCGAACGAGTCGCTGGGGGTCCTGGTCGCGCTGTCGCTGGTGCGGGAACTCGGCCCGGTCGTCGCGGGTCTGCTCTTTGCGAGCCGCGCGGGCAGCGCGATCACGGCCGAGATCGGCCTGATGAAGACGACCGAGCAGCTGTCCGCCATGGAAATGATGGCGGTCGACCCACTGGCGCGTGTCGTCGCCCCGCGCTTTTTCGGGGGCATCCTGTCGATGCCGCTGCTGGCCGCGTTGTTCTCGACGCTGGGTATCTTCGGCGCATACCTCGTCGGCGTGCGCCTGATCGGCATCGACGCCGGCTCGTTCTGGGGCAACATGCAGGCGGCGGTCGATTTCCGCTACGACATCGTCAACGGCATCATCAAGAGCGTCGTTTTCGGAATCGCGGTCAGCCTGATCGCGGTGTTCGAGGGTTACAACGCGCGCCCGACCGCCGAGGGCGTGTCGACGGCGACGACGCGCACGGTCGTCGCGAGCTCGCTGTCGATCCTCGCGCTCGATTTCGTGCTGACCGTGTTCATGTTCAGGGGACTAGGCGTATGAACCGCTCGACGCTCGACCTCTGGGTCGGGATATTCGTGACCGTCGGCATCGGGGCGATTCTCTTCCTGTCGCTCAAGGTCGGCAACCTGCTGACGGTGAGCAACGACCAGGGCTACCGGCTCGAGGCCGAGTTCGACAACATCGGTGGACTCAAGCTGCGCGCGCCGGTGAAGGCCGCAGGCGTGGTCGTCGGGCGGGTCGAGCGCGTCAAGCTCGACCCGCGAACCTACCAGGCGGTCGTGATGATGAAGATCGATCGCGGCTACGAGTTCAGCAAGGACACGATTGCGTCGATCCTGACGTCGGGACTGCTGGGCGAGGTCTACATCGGGCTCGATTCGGGTGGCGACACCAAGATGCTCGCCGACGGCGACAAGATCACCAAGACGCAATCGGCGATCGTCCTCGAGAAGCTGATCGGTCAGTTCATGTTCGAGAAGGCGGCGAGCGCGGGCGGCACCGCGGCGGGTTCCGGGAATCCGGCGCCCGCAACCGCGACGACGGGAGGCGCCAAATGACCGTTCCGCGCTGGTTCCCGCGCAGCCTCGCCGCGCTCGGCATCGCCGCGCTGCTTGCCGGATGTGCCGCCACGCCGATGCGCGCCGACGACCCCTTCGAACCCATGAACCGGGCATCGTACAAGGTGCACGAGGTCGTCGACGGGCATTTCGTCAAGCCGATCGCGCAGGTGTACGTCGATTACACGCCGAAGGTCGTCCAGAAGGCGGTCAGCAATTTCTTCGGCAACATCGACGACGCGATCTCGGCAATCAACGACTTCCTGCAAGGCAAGCCCGACAAGGGCGGCAACGATCTGGGTCGGGTGCTCCTGAACACCGGTTTCGGGCTGGGCGGCCTGATCGACATCGCGTCCGAGGCCGGAATCCCGAAAGGCAACGAGGACTTCGGGCAGACGCTGGGCGTGTGGGGCCTTCCGCAGGGACCCTACCTGTTCATTCCGGTGTTCGGTCCGACGACCGTGCGGGACGGCACCGGATGGCTGATCCGCTACTACATCGGCCCGGTCGGGTACATTCCCGACGTCCCGGTACGCAACACGCTGTACGGTCTGGGCGGACTCGACATGCGCGCCTCCCTGCTGCCGGCCGACAAGCTGGTCGAGGAGGGAGCGCTCGACCCCTACGCGTTCATCCGCCGCGCATACCTGCAGCACCGGCTGTACATGCAGTACGACGGCAAGCCGCCGCCGGTCGGCAACGACAACGGCAATGCGCCTCCCGCCAACGGCGAGGACGCCAAGGCGCCACCGGAGAAGGACGGGAAATGACGACGACCATCGTTCGCGGCATGGCCGCGATGCGCTGCGGGCTGATTGCCCGGCTGGGCGCACTCGCGCTCGCATTCTTCGCGCTCCCCGCGCTCGCGCAGGAGGCGCCCGACGCGCTGGTCAAGCGCGTGTCGGAGGAAGTGCTCCAGATCATCAAGGCCGATCCCAAGGTGCAGGCCGGCGACCAGGCCCGCATCCGCGAAGTGATCGAGACCAAGCTCCTGCCGTATTTCGACTTCGAGCGCATGACCGCGCTGGCAACCGGACGCTGGTGGCGCGGCGCGACGCCTGAGCAGAAGACACGGCTGACCGCGGAGTTCAAGACACTGCTGGTCCGGACGTATTCGGGTGCGCTCAACCAGTATCGGAACCAGACGATCGATTACAAGCCGTTGCGCGCGGATCCCGGCGCGACCGAGGTCACCGTGCGCACCGACGTCGTCCGCTCGGGGCAGGCCCCGGTGCAGATCGACTACGGCATGGAGAAGACCCCGTCGGGCTGGAAGGCCTACGACGTCGTCGTCGGCGGGATTTCGCTGGTGACCAATTACCGCGACGAGTTCAATTCGCAGATCCAGCAGGGCGGCATCGACGGCCTGATCAAGACGCTGGCGGCGAAGAACGCGGGGGGCGCGTCGAAGTGAGCACGATGCAGGGCGCGCGGGGCGGCATGGCGCCGCAGTCGGGGACGTTCACCGACTCCGCCGCCGGCTGGCGGTACGCCGGGACGCTGACGTTCGACGACGCAGCGAAGGTCCTCGAACACTCGCGCGCTCTTGCCTTGCCCGACACGGGGGTCATCGACATGAGCGGACTCGAGCATGCCGACTCGACGGCACTCGCCGTCGTCATGGCGCTCAAGCGTCGCGCCGCCGCCGAAGGCCGGAAGCTCGCCATCGAGGGCATGCCGCAATCGCTGCATTCGCTCGCCGTCGCCTACGGCGTCGAAGACTTGCTCGCTTGACCAGGCCCCGCGCCGCAGCGCATACCCACGTCCCGCGCCCAAGCCGCGAGGCGCCCGCCGGCCGTGGCTGACGCGGTCGAAGTCATCGGCATCGCGCGCCGCTTCGGCAGCGTCCAGGCGCTGGCCGGAATCGACCTCAGGGTCGGCGAGGGCGAGTTCTTCGGTCTGCTCGGACCCAACGGGGCGGGAAAGACGACGCTGATCTCGATCCTCGCCGGTTTGACGCGCGCCGATCGCGGCACCGCACGGATCCTCGGTCACGATGTCGGCTCCGATTACCGGCACGCGCGCCGCGCGCTGGGCGTCGTGCCGCAGGAACTCGTGTTCGACCCGTTCTTCTCGGTGCGCGAGACCCTGCGCATCCAGTCGGGCTACTTCGGGCTGCGCAACAACGACGCGTGGATCGACGAGCTGCTGCACCACCTCGATCTGACCGCGAAGGCGGACGCGAACATGCGCTCGCTGTCCGGCGGGATGAAGCGGCGCGTGCTGGTGGGGCAGGCGCTGGTGCACAAGCCGCCGGTCATCGTTCTCGACGAGCCCACGGCCGGCGTCGACGTCGAGCTGCGGCAGAGCCTCTGGGGCTTCATCCGCAAGCTGAACCGCGACGGGCACACGATCATCCTGACCACGCACTATCTCGAGGAGGCCGAAGCGCTGTGCGGCCGCATCGCGATGATGAAGGCAGGGCGCATCGTCGCGCTCGACACGACGCGCAACCTGCTGTCGCGCTTCGCCGGACTGACGGTGCGCCTTTCCGCGCCGCGGATCCCGGACGCCTGGAAAGGGCGGCTCGCGCGCAGCGAAGGCGACGTCCACTACCTGGAGCTCCAGACCTATGGCGAGCTCGAGACCCTGCTCGCCGCACTGCGCACCGAGGGCATTGCGATCGACGAGCTGACGCTCGCGGGGACCGACCTCGAGCAGGCGTTCCTGCGCATCATGGCAGGCAGCGCAACGACCGATGACACGGCGGCCGCCGAGGCCCTGCCCGAGGCATGATCGAGCCGCGCGGGGCGCCAGTGCAGGAGCAGCCCGCGGGCAGCGGTTTCGTCACGCTGCTCTACAAGGAATTGCTGCGCTTCTGGAAAGTCAGCTTCCAGACCATCGCGGCGCCGGTGCTGACCGCGCTGCTGTACCTGCTGATCTTCTCCCACGTCCTCGAAAGCCGCGTGACGGTGTTCGACGGCCAGGTGCGCTACACGGCATTCCTCGTACCGGGACTGGTGATGATGGCGGTGCTGCAGAACTCGTTCGCCAACGCATCGTCGTCGCTGATCCAGTCGAAGATCACGGGGAACCTGATCTTCGTGCTGCTGCCGCCCCTGTCCCCGCTCGACATGTATGGCGCGTACGTGCTGGGCGCGATGCTGCGGGGCATCGTCGTCGGCCTCGGGGTGTTCGCGGTGACGCTCGGCTTCGTGCCGGCGTTGATCCATCTGGCGCACCCGCTTTGGGCGGCGGCGTTCGCGCTGCTGGGAAGCGCGATCCTCGCCACGCTGGGGCTCATCGCCGGGATTTCGGCCGATAAGTTCGACGAGCTCGCCGCGTTCCAGAATTTCCTCATCATGCCGCTCACGTTCCTGTCCGGCGTCTTCTATTCGATCCATACGCTGCCGCCGTTCTGGCAGGCCTTGTCGCATTTCAATCCCTTCTTTTATATGATCGACGGGTTCCGTTACGGATTCTTCGGCCTGTCGGATGTCCCGCCGGGCCGCAGCCTTGCGCTGGTCGCCGCCGCGGCCCTGGCGCTCGCGGCCCTGGCGCTCACGATGCTCGCCCGCGGCTGGAAACTGAGGCACTGAATGGTCACTCCCGAATCCATCCAATCGTCGATTCTCGGCAACATGGCCTGCGATGCCGTGGAAGTCGCCGGCGACGGCCACCACTTCGAGGCGCTGATCGTGTCGCCGGCCTTCCGCGGGCTGTCGCGGATCCAGCGGCACCGCCTGGTCTATGCGGCACTGGGCGACCGCATGCGCGAGGAGATCCACGCGCTGTCGATGACGACGCAGACGCCCGAGGAACGCGCCGCGGCGCAGGGCGCGGGCTGACGTGGACAAGCTCGTGATCGAGGGCGGCCACCCGCTGGCCGGCGAGGTCCGCGTCTCGGGCGCCAAGAATGCGGCGCTGCCGATCCTGTGCGCCGGGTTGCTGACGCCCGAGCCGCTGACGCTCTCCAACGTGCCGCGGCTGAACGACGTGCGCACGATGCAGTCGCTGCTGGGGCAGATGGGTGTGCGCCAGGAAGGCGCTGCGCCCGACGCCGTGACGCTCGACGCCTCGCGCATCGACTGGCCGCTCGCGCCCTACGAGCTCGTCAAGACGATGCGCGCGTCGATCCTGGCGCTCGGGCCGCTTCTCGCACGCTGCGGGGAGGCGCGCGTGTCGCTGCCCGGCGGTTGCGCGATCGGATTGCGACCGGTCGACCAGCACGTCAAGGGCCTGCAGGCGATGGGCGCCGAGATCGATCTGACCCACGGCTACATCAACGCCCGCGTACCGCGCCTCAAGGGCACGCGTTTCGTGTTTGACGTCGTCACCGTCACCGGGACGGAGAACCTGATGATGGCGGCCACCCTCGCCGAAGGCGTGACCA
>DATIQL010000107.1:0-8508 GCA_035470905.1 Casimicrobiaceae bacterium | reverse complement strand
AGCAACATCTACAAGGCCGTCATCACGCGCATCGAGCCCTCGCTCGAAGCCTGCTTCGTCGATTACGGCACCGATCGCCACGGCTTCCTGCCGTTCAAGGAGATCTCCCGCCAGTACCTCAAGTCCGGCCGCAAGGGCGGCGACGGCGAGGAAGGCGAGAGCGAATCCCGCGGCCGCATCCAGGACCAGCTGCGCGAAGGCCAGGAACTGATCGTCCAGGTCGACAAGGACGAACGCGGCAACAAGGGCGCGGCGCTGACGACCTACATCTCGCTCGCCGGCCGCTATCTGGTGCTGATGCCCAACAACCCCCGCGGGGGCGGCGTCTCGCGCCGGGTCGAAGGCGAGGAGCGCAACGAGCTGCGCGAAGCCGTCTCGTCGCTCGAGGTCCCCGCCGGAATGAGCGTCATCGCGCGCACCGCCGGCATCGGACGCACGCCGGAAGAGCTCCAGTGGGACCTCAACTACCTGCTGCAGCTGTGGCATGCGATCGAGGACGCGGCGAAGCTGCAGTCCGGCGCGTACCTGATCTACCAGGAATCGAGCCTGGTGATTCGCGCGATCCGCGACTATTTCCACCCGGACATCGGCGAGATCCTGATCGACACCGAGGCGATCTACGAGCAGGCCCAGCAGTTCATGGGCCACGTGATGCCCGGCAACGTCTCGCGCGTCAAGCTCTACAAGGACGACGTCCCGCTGTTCTCGCGCTTCCAGATCGAGCACCAGATCGAGACCGCGTACGCGCGGCAGGTGCCGCTGCCGTCGGGCGGCGCGATTGTCATCGACCACACCGAGGCGCTGGTCGCCGTCGACGTCAACTCGGCGCGGGCCACCAAGGGCAGCGACATCGAGACGACCGCGTTCAACACCAACCTCGAGGCGGCCGAGGAGATCGCCCGCCAGCTGCGGCTTCGCGACCTCGGCGGCCTGATCGTGATCGACTTCATCGACATGGAAAGCGCGAAGAACCAGCGCGATGTCGAGAATCGCCTGCGTGATTCGCTGAAATACGATCGCGCCCGGGTCCAGCTGGGCAAGATCTCGCGCTTCGGCCTGATGGAGCTCTCGCGCCAGCGCCTGCGCCCTGCCCTTGCCGAATCCGCCTACATCCCTTGCCCGCGCTGCCACGGCATCGGCCACATCCGCGGCACGGAGTCCACCGCGCTGCACATCCTGCGCATCATTCAGGAAGAGGCGATGAAGGACAATACGGCGCAGATCGTCGCCCAGGTTCCGGTCGACGTCGCCACGTTCCTGCTGAATGAGAAGCGCACCGAAGTGCTCACGGTGGAGACGCGCTTCAAGGTTAACGTGCTGCTGGTTCCGAACCGCCATCTCGAGACCCCGAACTACAGCGTCGAGCGACTGCGCCACGACGATCTGAACCAGAGCGAGCCGCTGCCGCCTTCGTTCCAGATGGTCGAGCAGCCCGAGGAAGTCGACGCAGCCAGGGCGCGCAAGGACGAAGCGAAGGAGCCGCGCCAGGAAGCGGTGGTCAAGGGCATCACCCCCGCGCAGCCGGCGCCGATGCCGGTCGAAACCCGGCCGGCTCCGGCACCGGTGCCGGTAGAGGTCGCAGCCCGCCACGGCGGCTCGTGGCTGGGACGCATGCTGCAGTGGTTCCGCACCCCGCCCGCACGCCCGGTCGAGGCGCAGGCACCGGCGCCAGCACCTTCCGCGCCGAGCCGTCCGCGCGAGCAGCGTCCCCCGCGGGAGCGCGACGGATCGCGCGAAGGCAGGCCGCGCGGCGAGCGCGGTGAAGGCCGGCGCGAAGGTCAACGCGAAGGTTCCCGCGAAGGCCAGGGACGCCGCGACGAGCGGCGGCCGGATCGCGAACGGCGCGGCGAAGGCCGCGGTGGGCCGCACGGCGCCATCGAGTCGCAACGCCCGGCCCCGACCGCAACACCCGAGCGCAGGGAAGCCAAGGACGTCGAGCGCAAGGAGGGCCGCCGGCCGCCGCGCGAAGGCAAGCCACCGCAGGCGCAGCCGCGTCCGCCGCGCGAGCGCGATGCCATCCCTGCCGCCGCAGCCGAGGCTGCCGCGGGTGCAGCACCGGGCAGTGAAGGCGGCGCACCCCAGGCGCTGCCGGCAGCAGGTGCCGAGGAGCGCCGCGAGGGCAGTCGCAGGCGCCGCGGTCGTCGCGGTCGCGGCGGAGAGCGCGCGGAACGCGGCGAACGTCCCGAAGCGGAGGCGCCGGTGACCGATGCCGGATCCACAGCCGCAGCCACGGCGCCCGGCGAAGCACGGTCCGCCGAAGCTCCTGCCGTTGCCGCAGCGGTGTCGTCGTGGAGCCCGGCTGCAGCGTCGTCCGCCGTGCCGTCGACGCCAGCCGAGCCGGTTGCGCCTGCCGCCGCTGCCTCGATCCCCGCCGAGCCCGTTGGCCGCGGGTCTGTCGATGCAGCGCACGAGGAAGTCGCCGGCGCCGCCGTGACGGCGGAACAGGTGCCGATAGCCTACGTGGCCCCGCCGGTTCCGATGGTGGCAACCGCGGTGGCAATCCCGGTGGCAGCACCTCCGGTGGCAACCGCTTCCGCGGCAGCAGGGGCGGCCGGGCAGACGCCGACGCCCGCAGCACCGGAAACCGCGCCACCGCTCCCGCTGACCCTTCCGCCCGGTTCCGACCTGGTGCTCGTGGAAACTCGCCACGCCGCACCTGCGACGGAAGCGGAGGAGCGGCCCGTCCAGCGTGTGCGTCGCGCACGGCCAGCCCGCGTCAGCATCCCCGACGAGCCGCTGCAGATCGTCGAGACGCGCAAGGAGTGAACGCGCGGCCGGCGATCAGGCGGTGCGCTCGGTCGCGCGGATGCGCGCGAGCAGCGCCACGCTCGCAAGCTCCATCAGGTCCAGCACGTGCTCGAAGCCTTCCGGGCCCCCGTAATAGGGGTCCGGAACTTCGCGCATTCCCGCGTCGGGGACGAAGTCCAGCAACAGGCCGAGGTGGCCCGGGTAGGCGGAAGGCCGCATCGCCACCAGGTCGCGAAGGTTGCGCATGTCCATCGCGAGGATCCACGCGAAACGCGTGAAATCCTGGCGCTGCACCTGCCGCGCGCGCAGCGCGGCAAGGTCGTAACCGCGACGACGCGCGTGGACGATCGCCCGGTGATCGGGCGGCTCCCCCACGTGCCAGTCGCCGGTTCCCGCGGATTCGATCAGCAGCCTGCCGCCGAGACCCGCGCGTCCCGCGTGATCGCGGAACACTGCCTCGGCGGTGGGCGAGCGGCAGATGTTCCCCATGCAGACGAACAGCACCGACGCCCTTGGCGCCTCCTCCATCGGCGCAGGTCCCGCGGGCGTCACTGCATGAACCATCCGTGGCTGACGACCAGTGACTGCCCGGTAAGGGCGTTGCTCGGAAAGGCCGCGAACGTGAAGGCGACCTCGGCGACATCCTCGACGGTCGTGAACTCGCCGTCGACCGTCTCCTTGAGCATCACCTTCCGGATCACATCCTGTTCCGACATGCCGAGTTCCTTCGCTTGCTCGGGGATCTGCTTCTCGACCAGCGGCGTACGCACGAAACCGGGGCAGATGACGTTGGCGCGCACCCCGTGCTTCGCGCCCTCCTTGGCCACGACCTTGGCGAGCCCGATCAGGCCGTGCTTGGCGGTGACGTAAGGCGCCTTCAGGACCGACGCCTCCTTCGAATGCACCGAGCCCATGTAGATGACGCTGCCACGCCCGGCGCGGTACATGTGCGGCAGGCAGGCGCGTGTCGTCAGGAATGCGCCGTCGACGTGGATCGCCATCAGCTTCTTCCAGTCGGCATAGGTGAATTCTTCAAGCGGATGCACGATCTGGATGCCCGCGTTGCTGACCAGGATGTCGACGCGGCCGTATTTCGAGACGGTCGCCGCGACGCCTGCGTTGACGGCGTCCTCGTCGGTGACGTCCATCGCCACGCCCACCGAGCGCCCGCTGGGGTCGATGTCGCGCGCCGCGGCGTTCGCCGCGTCGGCATTCAGGTCGGCGATTACCACGCGTGCTCCCGCCTTCACGAATCGCGTCGCGATCGCGCGGCCGATGCCGCTTGCGGCGCCGGTGACGATCGCCACCTGGTCATTGAGGTCCATTCGTCGTACTCCTGGTTGTGCCCGCTGCCCGGGCGCGCAGCGATCGTGCCATGATGACGCCGAGCGCCGGCGGCCCGCGGCTGCGTCCCGGCCTGCGACCCGGTCGAACCGACCCGCAAGTATAAGACGCACATGGCGGGCGGGCGTCCATCATTCCCGTCCCGACACGACTCGCCAAGGAAAATTCGATGCGCTGGACGTTCTTTGGTTCACCGGTCTCGATCGCGATGTCCGCGCTGCTCGCCCTCGCGCTGGGATGCGCACCGGCTTCCGCAGCGGACATGCGCAAGGTGCTGCGGATCGCATCAAACGACATCTCGAGCCTCGACCCCCAGCAGCCGACCGACCTCTATTCGACGCGGGTCGCGACGGCGATCTTCGAGGGGCTCTACGAGTTCGAATACCTGTCGACGGGATCGAAGGTCATCCCCTGCACTGCCGAATCGATGCCGGTGATCACCGACGACGGCAGGACCTGGACGATCAGGCTCAGGAAAGGAATCCTGTTCACCGACGACCCGGCGTTCAAGGGCAAGCCGCGCGAGCTCGTCGCCGCCGACTACGTCTACTCGATCAAGCGCGTGCTCGATCCCAACCTGCGCAGCGGCGGAGATCAGGCGCTCGCCGACCTGATCGTCGGCGCGCGCCCTGTCGTCGATGCGGCGAGCAAGCCCGGCGCGCATTTCGACTACGATGCCCCGATGGCGGGGTTGCGCGCGCTCGACCGCTACACGCTGCAGATCCGGCTGACGCGCACCGACTACACGCTGCAGGAGCGCCTGGCGGGCCTGCAGATGATGGCGGTGGCCCGCGAGGTCGTCGAGGCGCAGGGCGCGAACATCATGACCCATCCGGTCGGCACCGGTCCCTATGTCCTGAAGGAGTGGCGCCGCGCCTCGCGGGTCGTGCTCGAGGCCAATCCGCATTACCGGAAGCTGCCGTTCCCGGACAACGCCGACGCGCCGCAGCAGGAGCTCGTGCAGGGCATGCGCGGCAAGACGCTGCCGCAGATCGGACGCATCGAGATCAGCATCATCGAGGAATCGCAGCCCGAGATCCTCGCGTTCTCCCAGGGCAACCTCGACTACATCGCGCTGGGCGGCGACGACATGCGCCGCGTGATGGAGAACGGGAAGCTGCGGCCCGATCTCGCCAGGCGCGGCGTCCGGCACCTGCATTTCGGCGCGCCTTTCATCACCTTCACCTACTTCAACATGGACGACCCGACGGTCGGCGGCTACACCAAGCCGCAGATCGCGCTGCGCCGCGCCATCGGCATGGGTTTCGACGTCGACCAGATGATCCGCGTGCTGTTCGCCGGCAACGCCCTGCCCGCGAACCAGCTGCTGCCCCCGGGCGTCAGCGGATTCGACCCGGCGCTGCCGCCCAGGTCGATCTACGACCCGGCCGCCGCACGGGCGCTCCTCGACCATTTCGGGTTCAAGGATCGCGACGGCGATGGCTACCGCGAGACGCCGGAAGGCAAGCCGCTGACCGTGTTGCGCGGCACGCTGCCCGAGTCGTGGTACCGCGAGGCGGACACGCTGTGGAAGAAGAACATGGACGCGATCGGCATCCGCATGCAGGTGCAGCAGCAGACCTTCGCCGAGCTCATCAACCTGAGCCGCGCCGGCAAGCTGCCGATGTTCAACCTCGGCTACCGCTCGCTCGAGCCCTCCGGATACCAGATCCTGCAGACGCTGTGGAGCAAGTCCTCGCGCGACACCAACCCCTCGCAGTTCCGCAACGCCGGCTACGACGCCGCCTACGAGCAGTTCCTGCGCACGCCGGCGGGACCCGCACGCGTCGCGCTCGCCCGCAGGATGTCGGACATCTCGCAGGCGTACATGCCGATGGTCCTGCACACCTTCGGCGTGGGCAACGTCCTCGAATACCCGTGGGTCCAGGGCTACTGGCCGTCCCCGTTCGGCTTCTCGTGGAAATACCTGGACATCGACGTCGCGATGCGCGACGCGGCGCTGAAGGCGATGCGCAAATGACCGGCCGGCGACGCAAGCCGACAGAAGGCGACGGCGGGCCGGGCATCGGCTGCCGCTTCGCGCCGATCAGGCGCCACTGATCGGCGGGACATCGCAGGTCAGGGGCAGCTCAGCCCCGCGGGCTGCGTGAGCCGTGTCAGTGTCATGTGATTGCTGCCGTACCCCGGATAGGTCGATGCGAAGTCCACGCGGCCGTTGTTGCAGTCGCTGAAGGTGAACGTCAGCGTCCCCCACGGGACGTCGACGATCTTGGTGGGATCGAAGTTGGGTATCCACCGCCCGCCGCGGGTGAGATCGACCGGCACCGTCGCCGTGTTCCCCGCGATCGTGCCCACGCCGCCGAACCACGCCTGCTGCGTCCCGTCCGGCGTGAAGGTGAACCACCAGGCGAGCAGCCGGTCCGGTCCCAGGACCTCCAGGAACAGGCCGTGGCCGCTCTGCTGCGGGTCGTACCAGGCGCCGGTGAAGCCCGGCCCGATCGTCAGCGTCGCGGCCCCCACCGACGCGGACCGGCCGGCGAAGTTGGTCGCCACGTTCTGGACCACCGTACCGTCGCGCGTGATCGCATGGACGCCGTCCGCAGGCAGCGCAGCATAGGCGACCATGTCGACGTCGGCGAAGTTCACCGTACCCCCGGCGGGGTCGAGGAAGCCGTTGGGCAGCGTGTAGTCCGGCGTGACGAGGCCGAGCGCCGCGAATCCCTGGCTCGCGATCAGGACGTGGGTGTTGGCGGTGCGGAAGCCGGGCAGGTCGCTGGGAAAGACGTAGCTGACCAGCGGCGCACCGGTGTGGGTCGTCGTCGTGAACGCGTGCCCGGTCCAGAACTGCTGCCCGTCGTCGCCCGACGATTCGTGCATCACGACGAACTGGACGGTGCCGCCGGCATTCGAATAGATCTGGTCGATCCGGTAGGTGTGGAACGTCGCGCCGGCCCGTGTCGCGAACGCCAGCCCGAGCAGCAGCGCTGCGCAGGCCCGCAACGAACGCCAGACGAACCCCCTGGACTCCATGCGATTGCCGATCATCGTCTGCTCCCCCATGGTTATGCCCGCGGCGTCTGCACCGCCGCAGGCTGGACGTCGAGAATGGCCATCATGCAGTTGTCTTCGTGCTCGAGAATGTGGCAGTGGAACATCCGCTTGCCGGGCAGCGCCTGCCGCAGCTTGATCGTCGCGGTCTGCTGCGAAGGGACGAGCACCGTGTCGATCCACGCGAGATACGGCGCCGGCGTCGTCACCGTCCCGGTCTGGCGCGACACCAGCTGGAACTGCGTGCCGTGGACGTGGAATGGATGCGCCATCGCCGTGTCGTTGACGACGTCCCAGAGCTCGACGCGACCGACCTCGGTGACGAGGTCGGCACGCGCGGGGTCGAAGGTTCGCCCGTTGATCAGGAACGCGACGGTCGCACCCTTGCTCGTGCAGATGTCGCGGACTTCGCCGAGCTCGACCGTCTGCCGGATGGTCGCCTAGCCGAGATCCTGGATCGGCCGCAGCGCTGCAGGCACGCGTTCAGGCGCCGCCTGCGCTGCGGCGGTCGTCGCCAGCGTCAGCAGCGTGTCGGCAGAGTAGGTGCCCAGCCCCAGGAAATCGGCCTCGAACGGAAGCGCCTGCAGGTCGTAGCGCGCACCGGGGCTGCTGCTGGCCGTCACCACCACCTCGATCCGCTGCGCGGCCGCAATCAGGATTTCCGACAGGCCGCCGACCGGCGTGGCGAGCAGGCCCCCGTCGGTGCCGACGAGCGTCAGCGTGTGGCCCTCGAGCGACACGCGGAAGGTCCGGGCCGGCGTCGCGTTGACGATCCGCCAGCGCTGCGTCGCGCCCGGATCCACCGTGTGCACCGGCAGGCGCGCGCCATTGACCAGCAGCGTCTCGCGCTGGCGCCCGACCGTCCAGTCCACCGCATCGTCGCGCGACACCGCGGCATCGGCGTCGAGCCGCAGCGACGTGATGAACATCGTCACCTCGGGCAGATGCGCCAGCGGATCGTCGGCAGCGCGCACGAGCAGCGGCCCGGCAAGCCCGTTCTCGACCTGCGCCGCGGTCCGGTCCATCGGATGCGGGTGGTACCAGTAGGTCCCCGCCGTTCCCGGGGGAATGTCGTACTCGTAGACACGGCGCGTGCCCGCGGGGACCGGATCCATCGGATTGCCGTCCTGGTCGGCGGGGACGGGCAGGCCGTGCCAGTGGATGGTCGTGTCCTCGGCGAGCGCATTGACGAGCGTGATGCGCAGGTGCTGCCCCTCGCGCAATTCGATCAGCGGCCCGGGATGGGCTCCGTTGTACGCGAGCAGCGTGGTCGTCTGTCCCGCCAGCAGTTCCGCCTGCGCCGACGCCGCGCGCAGCGTCGCTTCGAACCGGCCCGGGTCTGCGCTTTCGTTGACGAGAATCGCGGGCGCCGGGAGCGGCGCGCCTTCGGCGAGCGCCGTGCGCGTT
>DATIQL010000106.1:0-2926 GCA_035470905.1 Casimicrobiaceae bacterium | reverse complement strand
TTCAGGGACAACTACATCTGGCTGCTGCGCGAAGGCCGATACGCGGCCGTCGTCGATCCCGGCGATGCGGCGCCGGTGCTCGCATTCCTCGAGGCGAATGCGCTCGAGCTCGCCGCGATCATCGCGACCCATCACCACGGCGACCACGTCGGCGGGATACCGGAACTCACGCGGCGGTTCGAGGTCCCGGTCTTCGGTCCCGCGCGCGAGGCAATCCCGGGACGCACCCATGCGCTTGCGCAGGACGACTCGATCGTGGTGCCGGGCATCGGGCTGGGGCTCGAGGTGATCGACATCCCCGGCCATACGGCGGGGCACATCGCATACTTTTCCGCCGCTCAGGAGGTCCTGTTTTGCGGGGATACGCTGTTCGCGGCGGGCTGCGGGCGTGTGTTCGAGGGCACGCCGGCGCAGATGTGGGAATCGCTGTCCAAGCTCGCCGCGTTGCCCGGGACGACGCGCGTCTACTGCGGCCACGAATACACGATCGCCAACCTGCGCTTCGCGGCCGCGGTCGAACCCGGGAACGCCGAGCTGCCCGCGCGCACATCGCGCGCCCAGGCGCGGCGCGACGCGGGAGCGCCGACGCTGCCGTCGACGATCGCCGAGGAGCGCGCGACCAATCCGTTCCTGCGTGCAGAGGTCCCCGGCGTGGTCGCTGCGGCGGCGTCGCACGCAGGTCGCTCCCTCACCCGCGCGGTCGACGTGTTTGCCGAGTTGCGCGAATGGAAGAACGGATTCCAATGAGCGCGCCGGCCTGAATCGCGGGGCCGAGGGCGCAACGAGCGGCATCGCGCCGGCATCGGATCGCGAACTCCGGAACATCCGCGCTGTCCTGCTGCTTCGGGTTGACGCTCGGCGCCCCGGGGCCTACCATCCCCGCAGCTTGCGCGGTCCGCCGAGGGTTCGCGCGCCATTGCATTGGACTGACCGAATTGCGCTTTCGACGATACCTGATCCTGCCGGTGATGCTCGTGCTTGCCTCATGTGCGACCGTCACCAACCCTCCTCCGGCTTCGCCGCCTTCGGGCCTGGCGCAGCTGCCCGAAGTCCACTTCCCTCCCGCGCCACCCAGGATCGTCGTCGACAACCCGTTCGAGGGACCGGCGGCCGATCTCGAGCCTCTGCCCGCCGCCAAGGGCGATCTGTGGGATCGCATCGTGCGCGGCTACGCGATCCCCGACATCCAGGGGCCGCTGGTCGACAAATGGGAGCAGTGGTATGCCGCGCGCCCGGACTACGTCGCACGCATGGTCGAGCGCAGCCGGCGTTACCTCTACCACATCGTCACCGAGGTCGAGCAGCGCGACATGCCGCTGGAGATCGCGCTGCTGCCGATGGTCGAAAGCGCGTTCAATCCGAATGCCATGTCCGCGACCCACGCGTCGGGCATCTGGCAGTTCATGCCGGGAACCGCGAAGCACTATGGCCTGAAGCAGAACTGGTGGTTCGATTCGCGGCGTGACGTCGTCGCCGCGACGAACTCGGCGCTCGACTACCTGCAGCAGCTCCACGCGGAGTTCAACGACTGGCAGCTGGCGCTCGCCGCCTACAACTGGGGCGAAGGCAATGTCGAGCGCGCGATTGCCCGCAATCGGGCGCGAGGCCTGCCCACCGATTACTCGAGCCTGCAGAGAATGGCGGACGAGACGCGCAATTACCTGCCCAAGCTGCAGGCGGTCAAGAACATCGTCGCCGATCCGGCCAAGTTCGGCCTCGTCCTGGCGGACGTTCCCGACACGCCGTATTTCACCATTGTCCGGACGACCGTCCAGATGGACGTCAAGCGCGCAGCCGAGCTGGCGGAATTGCCGCTCGACGAATTCCTGGCGCTGAATCCTCAGCACAACAGGCCGGTGATCTTCGGTGCGGACGAGTACGGCATTCTGCTGCCGATCGACAAGGCGGAGATCTTCGCTGCCAAGCTCGACCTGATCGACCAGCCGCTCGTCTCGTGGCGGGCGCACCGGATGAAGCCCGGCGAGACGCTCGCCCAGGTCGCGCTGCGTTACGGGATGTCGCTCGAGACCCTCAAGTCGGTCAACGGCATCGGTCCGCACTCGACCGTGCCGACCGGCTATTCGCTGCTCGTGCCGTCGCAGCGCGCATCGGAAGCGAGCGCCGAGTCGCTCGAGCACGCGGTCTTCACGACGGTGCCTGCCGGGCGCACGTTCTACTACGTCGTGCGTCGCGGCGACACCGTGCACGGCATCGCAGCGCGCTATGGCGTGTCGATGGAGGACATCCGGCGCTGGAACCATCTGTCGCGGAACTGGCTGCGCGCGGGCGAGAAGCTGCGGATCAACAGCGACGCGCGGCCGGTCAGGACCCTGCAGGCCAGCCGCAGTCGTCCCCATCCGGCGAAGACCCGGGTGGCGAAGACCAGCACCAAGGCCGTCCGGCACGACCCCCGTCACCCCCCGAAGGCCCGGGTCGCGTCGACGCGGCGAGCTGCCCCGAGCGCCACCGTGCACCACACGGCCAAGCCCGCGATCGCCGCATCGGCCGTGCGCGACAGCACGATCAGCGAGCGCTGACCGCTGGATCGTTCCTGGGGGGCGCCGCAGGCGGGCGCCGCGGCCGCTCGGCAGTTCGGGCGACCAATGCAAAACGGGCGACGCATCGCGTCGCCCGTTTTCGTCCGTCACACATCTGCGACGGCGCTTGGGTCGAAGAAGCTACTTCTTCTTCGCGGCTTTCTTCTTGGTCGCCTTCTTCTTGGCGGCCTTCTTCTTCGGCGCAGCCTTCTTCTTCGGGGCAGCCTTCTTCTTCGGGGCAGCCTTGCGTTTCTTCGCCTTCTTCTTCGGCGCCGCGGCGGGAGCCGCCGGCGTCATCATCGACATCATGTCAGCCATCATCGTTGATTCTCCTGTCTGAGTTCAATGTACCTTTTATGGTCCTTCTTCGCAGGTGTCGCCGGAATCCC
>DATIQL010000105.1:0-2452 GCA_035470905.1 Casimicrobiaceae bacterium | reverse complement strand
GCGTTGACGTCCATGCTTCTCTACGCACTCGCGAAGATCGTCAGTGCGTAGAGAAGCATGGACGATCTTCGCGAGTGCGTTCCTGCTGTTCCTCGTGCAGCCGATCATCGCCAAGGAGATCCTGCCGTGGTTCGGGGGCTCGGCTGCGGTATGGACGACCTGCCTGGTGTTCTTCCAGAGCGCACTGCTCGCGGGCTATGCCTATGCCGACCTGTCCATCAGGCGCCTGTCGCAGCGCGGTCAGGTGTCGCTGCATTCGACGCTGCTGCTCGGAAGCCTCCTGCTGCTGCCGATCGTTCCCGGCGTCCTCTGGAAGCCGCTGGGCACCGAAAGCCCGCTGTGGCTGATCCTCGGCCTGCTGGCCGCGACCATCGGCCTGCCGTACGTGCTGCTGTCGACCACCAGCCCGCTGCTGCAGGCGTGGTTCGCGCAGCGCCATCCGGGGCGCAATCCGTATCGCCTGTTTGCGCTGTCCAACTTCGCATCGATGCTGGCGCTCGTCGCCTATCCGTTCGCGATCGAGCCGTGGATCGCCACCCACACGCAGGCGATCGCGTGGTCGGCCGGCTACGTGGCTTTCGCCGCACTGTGCATCGCCACCGCGCTCCTCAGCATGCGCGCGACCGCGCTGGCCGCCAAAACCGCAGCCGGCGGGAACCCCGTTTCCGGCGGCAGCGATGCGACGCGCGGTGCGAGCACGGCGCCGACCGCCACTGCGGCTGCGTCCGCTGCTCCCGAACCGCCGCCGGGAATCGGTCGTCACCTGCTGTGGGCGAGCCTCGCTGCGGTGGGCAGCATCCTGCTGCTGGCCGTCACCAGCCACATCACGCAGAACATCGCCGCGGTGCCGCTGCTGTGGATCGCGCCGCTGTCGATCTACCTGATCACCTTCATCCTGTGCTTCGAGAGCAGCCGCTGGTATCCGCGCGGCCTGCTGCTGCCGCTGGCGACGGTCGCGCTATCCACGATGGCCTGGGCGATTGCCGACCCGCGGTTCACGCATGCGCTGGCGCTGCAGCTCGGCGTGGCGTGCGTCGGGCTGCTGTTCGCATGCATGTTCTGCCATGGCGAGCTCGCGCGCCTCAAGCCGGCCCCGCACCACCTGACGCGCTTCTACCTGATGGTGTCGCTGGGCGGGGCGCTGGGCGCCGTGCTGGTGGGCGTCATCGTGCCGGTCGTTCTGCCCGCGCATTTCGAGCTCGCGCTGGGGCTCGTCGCCTGCGCTACGCTGCTCGCCTGGCGGGTGCGGCGCGACGGCCTGGTGTTCGGCGCGCTGGCGGTCCTGACCGCGGTCACGACGGTCGGCTGCGCGATCTGGGGCATCGTCGGGTTCTACGAGGCGACGATCGTCACGGCACGCAACTTCTACGGCGTGCTGCGCGTGCAGGAATTCGGCGCGGGTGCGAGCCGACACCGCTCGCTGGTCCACGGCACGATCCTGCACGGCACCCAGTACCTGGCGCCGGAACTCAGGCGGCGGGCGACGACGTACTACACCGAGACCTCCGGCGTCGGGCGGGTGCTGGAGTCCCTCAATCCGCGCCTGCAGCCGCTCAAGGTCGGCGTCATCGGCCTGGGCACCGGAACGCTCGCCGTCTACGGCGCGAAAGGCGACACCTGGCGCTTCTACGAAATCAATCCGGCGGTCATCAGGATCGCCCGGACCGAATTCACCTATCTCGCCGACAGCGATGCGAACGTCCAGACCGTGCTGGGTGACGCGCGGCTGTCGCTGGAGCGCGAGCCGCCGCAGCATTTCGACCTGCTCGCGATCGACGCCTTCTCGAGCGATGCGATTCCGGTTCACCTGATCACCTCGGAGGCGCTCGGGCTCTATCTGCGGCACATGAATCCCGATGGCGTCATCGCTTTCCACGTGACCAACCGCTACCTCGACCTCGTTCCCGTCGTCGCAGCGCTTGCGCGTGCCCACCATATGCGGGCGGTGTGGATCCACGACCAAGGCACCGACGTGCTGGCAAGCCTCAGCGACTGGGTGCTGGTGTCGAACAACGCTGCGCTGCTCGCGAATCCGCGCATCGCCGAAGCGACGAAGCCGATCGAGGATCGCCCCGACTGGCGGCTGTGGACCGACGATTTCAACAACCTGTTCCAGGTGCTGCGCAGGTAACGCTCGAGCTGGCCCGCGCGCCCGCGAGGGCTAGAATGCCCGGGTGCCCGCCGCCGTCCCCGCGATGTCCTCCACCGCCGTCGAATCGATCGAAGATCGCGCCAGCTACCGCGCGCTGGCGCGGGCGAGCGGCGCCCATCACGTCGAGGTGCTCGACCAGCGCGCGCTGCCCCACGCGGTGGTGAAGACCAGGATCGCCAGCGCCGATGCCGCGGCCATCGCCATACGCAAGATGCTGGTGCGCGGCGCGCCGCTGATCGGCGCCGTGGGCGCGTATGGCCTGGCCCTCGCGCTCGATCGCGACGCCGGCGACGAGGAACT
>DATIQL010000104.1:0-41727 GCA_035470905.1 Casimicrobiaceae bacterium | reverse complement strand
CCGCCACTGAGGACTGCATGCGCGGCCTCGAACGGAACAAGGCGAACCCGCGGCTCGCGCTCCCGAAGATGAGAAAGGCTGTCTAACAAAAAACGATTGATACTGGGCGGAAAGGCCCACAAACAGACCCGAAACTGGTCGATTCGTTAGACGACCCAGTAGATAACTCAGTAAATATCAATAGGATAGAACGCTACGCCACGGCATGGGGTGCAGGGGGTCGGAAGTTCGAATCTTCTCGCCCCGACCAATTCCTCCATCTTCGCCAGTCGAAGCCCCTGCTTCCCGTCTCGGCGTACCTCCTGCTCGACGCATCGATCGGCCGCAATGACGCTTGCGCCTGCGGCAGCGGCAAACGTTTCAAGCATTGTCACGGCGCGATCGCACCCGGCAGGCCATCCACGTCTGGCACGTGGTCCACGTCCGGTGCGCCATCCACGACCCGCGTGCCGTCCGCCCTGCATCTCGAGGCGCTCGGTTCCGAGACCGCGAGCTTCATGCTCACGATTCCCAGCGTGATCGATGCGAACGTCAACCTCTTCATCGGGCACGAGCCATTCAACTCGCTTCGCGGTTTCCGCGACGTCGCCGAGCGTGGTGCGGATCTTCGCGAGCGCGCTGCGCGCGCTCTACCAGCGGATGACGGCGCGCTGCAAACGAGACGCCAAGCGCACCGACCACGACGGAGAGCAGCGCGAGCAGCGGCAGCGAGAGTGCTGGAATCGACTGCGGCAAACCGGGCGGGGGCGGGGACGCGATCCCGTTGACAACCTGGACGAGAATGGGCGACGTGCTGCCCTGGTTGTTGACGTCCCCCGAATACGCCGCGGTGATGTTGTGCGACCCCTGCGCGAGCAGGTCCGTGGCCAGCGTCGCTTGGGCGCCCGACAGCGTTCCGCTGCCGAGCAACGTCGCGCCGTCGAGGAACTGGACCGTTCCCGTCGGGCTCGCACCCGTCACCGTCGCCGTGAACGTGACGAACTGCCCGAACATCGAAGGATTGAGCGATGAAGTGACGGCCGTCGTCGTGGACGACGCGCTGCCGGCATTGACGACCTGGACGAGAATGGGCGACGTGCTGCCCTGGTTGTTGGCGTCGCCCGAGTAGACTGCGGTGATGTTGTGCGACCCCTGTGCGAGCAGGTCGGTGGCCAGCGTCGCCTGGGCGCCCGACAGCGTTCCGCTGCCGAGCAACGTCGCGCCGTCGAGGAACTGGACCGTTCCCGTCGGGCTTGCACCCGTCACCGTCGCCGTGAACGTGACGAACTGCCCGAACATCGAAGGATTGAGCGATGAAGTGACGGCCGTCGTCGTTGGTGGCAACGTCGCCAGGCACTGGGAGAACTCCGAGGTATTGTTCGTCGGGCGCGTCGCCGTCGCAGTGATCACCGACTGGCCTGCTGGAATCACGAAGGTAAGGGGACCGAAGCTTGCGTTGCCCGCGCCGTCGGTCGTGACCGAAGCGGACCCGATGTAGGTCTGACCCTGCCCGTAGCCCTGGAACCCGCACGCGGCGTTCGCGAAGAATTCGAGCGTGAATGTCGTGCTCGCGAGACTGTTGAGCGTTCCCGAAACGGTTGCATTTCCGGCCGCGATCGCTACCGCGGTGATGATCGGGCGGTTCTGGCCAAAATTGCCAAAGACGGTCGTCGCATCGCCGAGGTCGTTCGCAAGCGGCGTGGAAGGGTCCAGCGGATTGAGCGATATGCCGAGGAGCTGGTTGCCGTAGATGGCATTGCGCGAGATGAGGTTGTTCTTCGCGGCCGCCTGGACGTGGACGCCAGGACCGTTGTTGAATGCAATGACGTTGCCGGCACCCGGATTCGTTCCACCGATGGCGCTGTCGTTGACGGTGCCCTGTACGTCCACGCCGTAGTTGCCGTTGGGCAACGGGCTGGTACCGTCCCGCTGCGTGCCGACGAGATTCCGCTGGAAAACGACGCCATCGTCGATGGTGGCGCCCCCTCCCGGGTTCCCGGAGATCAGGTTGTCGACGACCGTCGCCTGATACACGCCGAGGAGGCCCTGGGAAAAAGCTGCGCCGAGAGGCGCGGTCCCGGTCACATCGGTGCCGATGTAGTTGCCCTGGATCAGGTGCCCGTTCGCACCAGTAAAGCTGGGACCCATGGCGATGCCGCCAGAGCCGTTGCCGGAAATGAGGTTGCGGTCTGCCGGATTCGGGCCACCGACCGTCAGGTGGCCTCCATCCTGGAGAAGCACGCCCCAGCCAGACCCTCCCACTGCAGCGGTGCCGGTCGCGTTCGTCCCGAGGAAGTTGCCGGCGATGGTCACGTTCGCCGCGTTGACCTCGATCCTGTCGCTGCTTCCCGAATGGATCACGAGCCCGCGTACGGTCGACCCGGCGCCGCCCGGGCTGATCTGCAGGACCGTGTTGGTCAGGTCGAGTTCGATCTGCAGCACGGCATTGATGCCGGCGTTGAGTGCATTCGTGTTAGGCGTTGCACCCGGTTGCGTGTAGCCGTCGATCAGGACCGGACTGGTGATCGCCGGAATCGCAGTCGCCGGGGTGATGAGGTGGACGCCGGCTCCCGGAATGGCGAAGGTGATCGTATCCGGACCGACCGCCGCGTTGGCGTCGGCGAGCGCCTGCCGGAAGCTGCCCGGACCGCTGTCGCTCGTGTTCGTGACGGTGAAGGTCGCACCGTGGACACCGAAGGCAGCCGCCAACAGTGCTGCAGCACAAGCTCGGCCTACCCAGTTACGCATGATCCCGCCCCCCCGACCGGTTGCCATGACCGTCAATCGTCGCCGTCTCGGGTCTCGTCGGCACGCCGGCCTGCCTGCTGCCGGCGACCGATTGCGTCGCCCGTCGCGCTGCAAAAGCAGCGTGGCGAGCCGATCCCGCCTGGTGAATCCGCTGTGCCCCCTGCCCAATGAGGCTTGCCATGGGGGACGGCGCAAACCTGTGCGTAAGTCTTGCGGATGCCGTCTAACGGCGATCTAACGGAAGCCGAAAGGATCCACAGAAAGCGGGCGAAACCGCGGACTGCCTGTCGCGAAAGCAGCGTCGGGCCCTTCACGACTACCGGGCCGCGAGCCGTGCGCGCCCCGCGGACCACGCGTCGACGCGGCGCTCGATCGCGCGGATTCGAGCTACCGAACGTAGCCCGCCGTGTGTGCTCGGGCGGCGAACCGTTTCGGCGTGAGCGGCCGCATATAAGCGCAACCAATTGGTTGCCGACCATTTACGCGTGGTCGACGCGGAGGCCCCGGCCTTCAGCCGCCCCGCTCCGGCCCTGCCGCCCTCCCCGGCATCGCGCGTACCGATCGTCACCCCGTGCCGCCACGGGACGCTGCCCGTCGTCGCGTCGATCGGCGATCCGGATGAAGCTCGGCGGATTCGATCCGCCACCCGACCGGAATTGACCCAAGCCGGATTGGACAGTGCGGTCAGGAGCGTTCAGTATCTGCATCCCGACCGACCGGGCACCGGAAGCCGGCAGACGCGCAAATCGGACGTCCGGTCCGTGACGACGCAGGTCCAACCAAAAGGAAGTGAGACGATGAAACTGTACATGCACCCGGTATCGACCGCGACCCGCCCGGTACGACTGCTCATCGCCGAAAACGGCATCGAGTGCGACGAGGAGATGGTCGACATCCTCAAGGGCGCCCACTACGCGGAGCCGTACGCCTCGCTCAACCCCAACCGGTTGGTGCCGATGCTCGAGGATGGCGATTTCCGCCTGACGGAAGCCTCGGCGATCCTGAAGTATCTCGCCGACAAGTACGACCTGCCTTCCTACCCGAAGGACCTGAAGAAGCGCGCCAAGGTCAACGAGGCGATGGACTGGCTCAATACCCAGTTCTATCGCGATTTCGGTTACGGGCTGGTGTATCCGCAGCTCTTTCCGCACCACAAGCGCCGCAGCGACGAGGCACACGCGGGTGCCATCGCGTGGGGACAGCAAGGCGCCAGGAACTGGCTGCAGATCCTCAACGACGACTGGATCGGGCCGAAAAATCGATATCTCTGCGGCGACGATCTCACCATCGCCGACTACTTCGGCGCCGCTCTGGTGTCGATCGGAGAGCTGATCGGCTGCGACTTCGCCGCCTATCCCAACGTCAGGCGATGGCTCGACAACATCAAGAAGCTGAAGTCATGGGACCGGGTGAACGAGGTGTTCAACGGCTTCGTGGCCGCCAACAAGGGCAAGGAGTTCGTGCGCGTTTGAGTGCGCCCGGCGGGACGCGTGCCACGCTGCCTGGGCGTTCTCCGATGCAGAACTACCGCACCGGTCAGTGATCACGATCGGGCAGCGTTTCGCGCATGCGCAGCGCTGCGATGACACCGGAGCCGAACGTCACGGTGGCGACCAGCCACATGGCCGCAATGAGCCCGAACGCGTCCGCGACAACGCCCGCGATCAGCGCGCCGATCGCATAACCGAGGTCGCGCCACAGCCGGTAGACGCCCACCGCAGAGGCCCGCCAGCGTGGATGCGCGACGTCGCCGATGGCGGCGAGGAGCGTCGGATACACCATCGCCGTGCCGGCGCCGAGCAGCAGCGCCCCGAGGGCGAACATCGTGAAGCTGGAGTTTGCGGCAGTGACGCCAATCCCGGCGGCCTGAACCCACATGCCGCCGACAATCAACCGCTTGCGGCCGATGCGGTCCGACCAGGCACCGGTGAAGAGCTGCATGATGCCCCACACCGCGGGATAGAGCCCGGCGAGCATCCCGATCCGCTCGAGACCGATGCCGGCAGCCGCGAAATACAGCGGAAAGATCCCCCACGCCATGCCGTCGTTGAGATTGTTGACGAGGCCGGCCTGGCTGACGCTCGACAGATTGCGATCGGTGAGTGAGGTGCGCCAGAATACCTCGCGCTGCGAGAGCGACGGCTCCGGCGCCTCGGCGGCGCGGAGATTCGACTCGTGCGCGACATGGTGCTTGGTTTCGCGCACCATCGCTGCCGAGAGCAGGAGTCCCAGCGCCACGTACGCGATGCCGGGGTAGAACGGTTGCGGCCGCAGGCCGTAGTGCGCGGCGATCCAGCCGGTGGCAAAGGCGCTCGCGGCGACGGCTGCATAGCCCGCGAACTCGTTGACGCCCATCGCGAGCCCACGTCGAATCGGCCCGACGAGGTCGATTTTCATGATGACCGTCGTCGACCAGGTCAGGCCCTGGCTGACGCCCAGCAGCACGTTGGCCGCCACGATCCACGACCAGCCCGGCCCCCACATCAGCAGGAACGGGACGGGAATCGCCACCAGCCAGCCGGCGACCAGGACGTGCTTGCGACCGAAGCGGTCGGAAAACCGGCCGGCGCCATAGTTGGTCAGGGCCTTGGTGATGCCGAACACAACGATGAACGACAGGATCGCGGCACGCGCAGCCACATGGAATTCCTGCTCGGCGATCGCCGGCAGGATGCTGCGCTCGAGGCCCACCATCGCGCCCACGAAGGCGTTGACCACGACCAGCAACGCGAACTGAGGGAGGTTCTCGCGCAGGCCCAGTCGGATGACTGCTTCCGTCACCGCCGTTACGCCGTCTGGCCGCAGTTGACGCGCAGCATCCGCTCCATCTCCGCGGGCTTCGGCGGCACTTCGCGCACCGCCATCACGAACTCATCGCGCCCCTTGGAGAGCAGCGGGTTCCAGCGCTTCTCGAAACCCAACGTCGACGAGGGTTTGCCGGAGAGGCCGACCCCGCAGGCGCTGCCCGCCTGGTGCCCCGGGAAGATCTCGACCTCGTCGGGCAGCGACAGCAGCTTCTCGTGCAGCGTCTGGTGCAGCTGCGCCGCCATCTCGGCTTCGCGCCCGAGGAGGTCCGGGCGTCCGACCGCGCCCACGAACAGCGTGTCTCCGGTGACCACGAACCACGGCGCCTCGCCGCGGCGCAGGTCGGTGACCAAGAGGCAGATGCTGTCCGGGGTGTGCCCGGGGGTATGGAGCACCTTGATCTTCACGTTCCCGGCATCGAGCACCTGCCCGTCCGCCAGCGGAAGGAATTCGTAGTCGACCTTTCCGCGGTCGCTCTCGTGCAGGCAATAGGGGGCGCCGGCGAGCCCGGCCAGCTTGCGCCCGCCCGAGTAGTGATCGGCGTGGACGTGGGTGTCGATGACGTAGGCGATGCGGACGTTGGCCCGCTTCGCCTCGTCGAGGAACCACTGCTCGTCGCCGGCCACGACGTCGACCGCGACTGCCTTGCCGACCGTTGCGCAGCCAAAGAAGTAAGAGAGCGAAGCCTCAGTCGTTGCGAGTTGGCGAAAGAACATTGGAGACTCCTCGGGTTCGCGCCGCTCCCGGCGCAGTGGAACACCAGAGACTGGGACGGCGATGTGCTACCGCGCCCCGGCTTCCAGGGGCAATCCGGCCGCGAACCACTCGCTCACGCCTTCGGCCAGCTTGGACGCCTTGAACCCGCGCTTGGTGAGCAGCGTCACCGCTTCACCGGACATCAGGCAGAACGGTCCGCGGCAATAGGCGACGATCGGTTTGTCCTTCGGCAATTCGGCGAGCCGGGCGCGCAACTCCCCCAGCGGGAGCGAACGGGCGAAAGGCAGGTGCTGCGCGTCGTATTCGCTGCGCGGCCGCACGTCGAGCACGATGACGTCGCCCCGCCGCGCCTTGCGCAGCAACGCTTCCCGGCGCTCGCCCTGCCAGGCGCTGTCGGGCGCCCCGAGGTGGCGCATCGCCTCCTGCAACTCGAGCAGGCGGTCCTCGGCGAGCACCCGCAAGGCGACCCAGAACTGCGCGATGTCAGGGCTGGCGAGACGGTAGATGATGTTCTTGCCCTGCCTTTCGGTCTCGACCAGCCGGTTGGCGCGCAACTCCTTCAGATGCGCGCTCGCCAGGTTGACCGTGATGTCCGCCTCGCGGGCAAGCGTGGCCACCGACTTCGGCGCCTGGCAGAGCAACTCGATCAGCTCGAGCCGCTTCGGGCTGGCCACGGCCCTGGCAATGCGCGCCACGAGGTCGTAGAGGACGTTCTTGGTTTCACGACCGGAGGTCATCGTCGCGCCCACTTCCCCAATCACAGGTTGGCTTGATGCGGATCAATCCCCGCGCTTGCGTACATTCTAACCATCTTTAGAATGTTCAGTAAAGCCGGGGAAGTTGACGCGCCGCCCGATCCACTCGAATTCGAGCCTCATCACGGAGTGTGGGACATGAAAACGCTGTTCATCCTGAACGACGCGCCGTATGGCAGCGAGCGCAGCTACAACGGTGCCCGTCTGGCCGGCTCGTTGTCGAAGATCGCAGGCGAAGAAGTGAAGGTCTTTTTGATCGGCGATGCGGCGTCCTGCGCCAAGAGTGGCCAGAAGGTGCCGGAGGGCTTCTACAACCTGCAGTTGATGCTCGGTCGCGTACGGCGCAACGGCGCCGAGATCGGGGTGTGCGGAACCTGCATGGATGCCCGCGGCATCACCGATGCAGAACTCGTCGACGGCAGTCGCAGGAGCACGCTGGCCGAATTGACGGCATGGACCCAGTGGGCCGACAAGGTGATCGTGTTTTGAGTGACCAAACCCGCATCGCGTCCGCGCCGTGATCCGAGTTCAGCCGGCGTGCGGGCCGAAGCGCATGGCGCGTGGCCCCATTGCACCGAAGTGCTGGTCCGCGATCGCCTTCTGCTCCTCGGTCCGTGACCGGGTCCCATGCCCATGCCGTGTCCAAACCCGGGACCCATGGCGCCGAACGGCTGGGCATGGGTGACCGCGGCGACCGCCAGCGCGACGCCGGCAACCAGGCCGGCGGCAGCAAGGTAGATCTTCTTCAGGTTCCATGTCCATCATGTCACGCGAGGGTCCTTTTGGTAGCGCACTGCGTCGAAACCCCCGCCTGACACACTGCGTTGCGTTTCTCTCAATGGAACTCGCGTGCGAATGGGCATCGATGGACCCATCGTGCGACGGACCGCTTTGGAACCAGGCCCTCGTGCGCGACACGCCATATTGGGTACGATGCTCGGGATCGGTCGGACGAGAGGCACATCTCGGTCCCCGTCCTGACGGCAAGACCCGACGCTGCCCTGCAGTGCCCAAAGGGGAATGATCCGTACCGTGGTCGATCTTCGCGATCTCTGGTCCCGAACCAAGGCATTCTTTGCCAGGCTCTTCCGGCGCAAGCCGCCGGAGCCGGGGCGCTTCGAGACCGGCGGGAAAGGAACCTTTCGCGGCTTTCTCGCCGTCGCGCCGTGGATCCTGCCGCAGCGCGATTACCTGGTCTATGTGCCGAAAGGTCACGCGAACTGGCGCGAAACTCCGCTGATCGTGTTGATCCACGGCTGCACGCAGACGCCGGAGGACATCGCGGCAGGCACGCGCATCGCGCAAATGGCCGACGACCTCGGATGTCTGGTGCTGCTTCCGCGGCAGAAGAACAGCGCGAACAGGTGGGGATGCTGGAATTGGCACGACGCCGGGACGGCGCGAGGCTGGGGCGAGACGGCGATCGTCGCTGCGCAGATCGAGGAAGTGCACGACAGCTACCGAATTGACCGGCGCCGCGTGTTCGTCGCCGGGATGTCGTCGGGCGGCGGCCTTGCCGCGATACTCGGCCTGCGCCGGCCGGATCTGGTGGCAGGCACGTTCATCCATTCCGGCATAGCCTGCGGGGCAGCGTCGTCACCGTTCATGGCGCTCGCAGTCGTGAGCAACGGCGCCGACACTGACGTTGCCCAAATCGGGGCCGACGCGCGCGTTGCCGCGGACCCTTCGAATCTGCCCATACCATTGATCGCCATCCAGGGCTCGCTCGACACTGCGGTGCCGCCGATCAACGGCATTCAACTCGTGCGCCAGTATCTCGCCTTGAACGCCCATCCGGCGGCGACATCGGGCGCCGCTACCGAGCTTCCGTCCCCCGATCACGTCGCGACGACCACGAACGATGGCCGGCAGGTCACGACCAGCGAGTGGAACGATGGTCCGCGCCTCGTGGCGCGGCATGTGCTCATCGACGGGCTGGGCCACGCCTGGAGCGGTGGCGACGAGCGGTATCCCTACAACGACGCGCAGGGTCCAGACGCGACCGCGCTTCTCGGCGCTTTCGTCCGCGGTGCGCTGCCGTAACGTTCCCGTTCAAAACCCGCGCGGGGATGCCACGCCGGCCGCCGCGACGGGCCACCTCAGCGATCGGCGGCTGCGTGTCGGCAGATGGCCCGAGCGCCTTGCAGTACGCGCGGCAGCTTCTTCCGTGGGCGCGTTCGCGGAAAATGATCCCCGGCTAGCCCTTCGTGTTTCGCCGTCGCACCCATATTCCGGTCAACAGGGCCAACAACCCGGCCAGTAGCCAGGTTCCCATCTTCGATAGCGCGGGAATCGCTTGTACAGGAGGCGGGCCGCTTACCGGAGCGAAGATCGCCGTCACCGACTTGGCTGCGGTGACGCCGGTCAGGTTGCACGTAGCCCCCGAGCAGTCGCCGGCCCAGTTGGTAAAGGCATAGCCGGCGTTCGGCGTGGCAGTGCAAACGCTGTCGCCTCCGCTGAGCACTGGGTTGGGCGTGCACAGAACCGTACCGCCTGCCGGGGGGCTGGTCGAAACTGCAATCGCGTAGGTCGGGGTCACGACGGTGCTGCATGCTTCGCTCTGAAGCGCAGGGATATCCACCGCCGTAACGGGCGCGTCGATCAGCTTGAGGTAGGTGATGACCCCGGGAGACGACTCCGAAATGTTCGCGGCCCCCGTGGTGTTATCCATCAGGAAGATCACGCTCTGAGCCGACGGCACGTACAGGCCTCCGGCATCCGTGTACGTACCCGCCGGCGTGGTGCCGACGAATACGCTGACGAGGTTGGTCGCTGCGTCGCGGGTGAACGTGACGAACGAGAATTGATCAGTGACGAAACTGCCGGGGGCAAATGTGCCGACCGGGTAAAGAGACAGGCCGCCGTCCAACTCGTATATGCCGGTGTCCAGGGTCGAGTTGGAGAAATCGATCAGCCGCGAGTAACCGCTTCTCATCGGGTTGAACTTGACGATCATGGAGATCGTGTATGAGCCTCCAACGACCGCCGGGGAGGTATTGGGCGTCATCAGCCCCCCGTATTGGGGGAAAGACCAGCCGCGCACGGTTGGCGTTCCCGGACAGACGTTCGCGTCGATGGTCGTGTCGACGAAGCTCCCGTTCACGAAGGGCCCGTTGTTGTAGGTAGCGACGAGGGTGTTGCCCGCAGCTTCGAGTGGGGCCAGAGTGTCGCGGAACAGGTAGGTATCGGTCGCCGCATCGGCCGTCCGGCCGGCCAGCAGCGTCGCCGCGACGATGAGTGACAGCAAGACTGCATGCGCTGTTGGCGCAACCCCTCGCGCGAGGGTGGGAGCGGATTTCACGTGTAATCCTCCCTTGATGCCGAACGATGGCGGTGTCTGGATAGATTGATCCTTGCCCCGAGGAATGGGTCCTCCCTCAAGCACCGACCACGACGGGCCCCTTCTCCAGCGCGACACCCACCCGTCCCCGGCCTGAAACCGAGCCGGGAGGCAGCAGAGCATGCGGCTAGAATCCTGTCAAGGGCGAGAAGATGCACGAGGCTGGATGCTGGTCCGCCGCATGGCGACGCCCTGTACCAGGGCCATTCTCCGGGCGAAGCGCGCGGATTGCCGAGGCCGCTTTCGGCCGGACTGCAGCCAGACCGGCGAGGCGCTCGAACGGCAATTGCGTGTCGGCGGGCATGGCGGCGCGCAGTGCGTACGGACCCGCGATCTTGCCCGATTTGCCCAGCCCGACGCTGACGACGCGCACCAGTCAATACCCCGGGACCTTACCAGGGATATGCTTGCGCGATGAGCAATGCGGACCCAGGGCGACGCTCCGCCTGCGCGGAGGCCCCTGAGCCACCCGAGGTCGAGGTGGTGATCGAAATTCCGCGCGGCAGCTTTCTGAAGCGCGGATCCACCGGTCATCTCGACTTCATCTCACCGCTGCCGTGCCCGTTCAACTACGGCTCCGTGCCGACCCATCTGGGACTCGAGGGCGATCTGCTGGACGCAGTGGTGCTCGGACCGCGACTCCCGCTCGGTGCGCGAATACGGGTAAAGGTGTGGGGAGCTGTAACCTTGACCGATCGCGGCATGTCGGACGACAAACTCGTCTGCAGCGTCCGCCCCCTCGATCCGTCGGCGCGCCGCCGGGTGCTCCACTTCTTCCATTTCTACGCGAAGTGCAAGGAGCTGCTGAATTTCTTGCGCCGCCGACCTGGACGCAACGCGTGCGAAGGATGGCGCGAGGCCCGTCAGGCGCTCGCTCGCGCCCGGCCGCGAAACGACACCTGGAATGGGCCACCGATTGAATTCTGACGCAAGGACACCGCCGCACGCGACAGAGGCGAAACCTGGCAATCATCAGATCCAATTGCGAAGTTCTGGAGGCGAATGACCCCCTCCGGCAGAGCAGCCAGGAGGCGGCCGTTGCGCCTGCTGCATTGTCGCGACCTGATGTTGCGTCGCTGGGCCGAGAATGTCCGACTCGACGAGCCTCCCCGGGTCATCGGGGCCGCGATGATGGCGCTGGATGCGATTGGCGATCTCATCGGGGCGGAGCGAACGGCGGCTGCTCCTCGAACAACTGATAGCGTCCCGAGCGCGCGAGCGGCAAAAGCCGGTCCCGAAACGCCGGCAGCGCGGCGAATTGCGTGCCGGTGAGCGCGAGGAAGTCGCGCTTTCCGTCTTGCAGATAGCGCGTCACCTCGGCTTCGGATGCGGCATCGGCGAGCTTGCCGCGCGCATAGAACTCGGCCGATTGCGGCGGCGGCCCGACATAGACCAGTTGTTCCACGGGGCTCGCGCGCCGCGCGAGGTACAGACTGACGATGGCCTCGTGCGAGTGCGTCGGCGCGATGCGCGGCAGCGCGAAGAGCACCGCTGCGAGCATGATGACCGGCATCGTGAGGCCGTGATACTTCGTCGCCGCATTCCAGCGACCGCGATCGCCGACGGCCGTCCACGCTTCCGCCACCAGCAAGGCGAAGGCGGGAAGTCCCGGCAGGACGTACGTGGCCAGGATGTTGCCTGCGGGAGTGAAAAGCACGGGCGAGGCGAGCAGCCAAAGCCACAGGTACGCGCGCCAGCCGTCGTCGGACGGTGCGGGAGCGACGTCCTTCCTGCGACGAAGCTTGAGCCACAGCCCGAGCCAGACGGCCGACCATGGCAGCGTCGAGACGAGGGCGAACACCCAGATCATCCCGCGCGGCCGCGCGTGGGCAGTTCCGTACAAGTCTCCCCGCCATCCGCTCTGCGTGTAGCGCTTCCAGTGCTCGCCGACGATGAAGTAATCGAGATAACCAGGCGTGCGCGATTCTTCGAGCAGATACCACGGCACGGCGAGCCCGGCCGTCAACGCGAAACCCGCGAGCCACGGCAGGCGCCGCCACACGTTGGCAATCCCGCCCTTCCAGAGTGTCCAGATTCCGATCGGGCCGAGCGTCAGCACGACGCCGACTGGGCCCTTCGCGAGAAGGCTGATCGCAAGACCGACGAAGAACAGCCATCCCCAGACGCGGCCTGCGCGATCCGAGCGCGTCATCGCCTGCCAGAAGCCGGCCATCGACAGCGTCGTGCCGAGGACCAGCGTAGGATCCGTCATCACCGCGCCGGAAGATATGAAGAAGAGTGGCGTGGTGAGGAGGACGACGGCCGTCTTGAGTTGAAGCTCGCGGCCGCCGCGTCGCGCGGCCATGACCCAGGTCAGCCAGAGAACGCCGAGGGACGGCACGAGCGACGCGAACCTGGCGGCGAACTCGTTGACCCCCAGCGCCAGATAGGCGCTGGCGGCAAGCCACGTCGACAACGGCGGCTTGCTCCAGAATGGCACACCGTAGCGGAACTGCGGCGTCACCCAGTCCCCCGTTTCCACCATCTTGCGCGCGACCTCGGCGTAGCGCGCCTCGGTGTTGTCCATCAACGGATAGATGCCGAGCGTCGCGACGCGGATCGCAAGCGCGACGACGAGGATCGCGAGCAGCCAGCGCTCGCCACGGGTCCGGGCTTCGGTGTTCAAGGGCGCAATGATGGTTTCGTGCAAGGCACGTCGGCGCGGGGCCTGCGGTTCGATTATCCGGACCCGACGCCAGCGGACGATTCAAGGTTGTGGGCGTGTTCGGGCGAGCGAGCGGACAGCGGTGGCCAGGGGCTGCTCGGCAGGCATTCCTGGACATAGTAGAGCGGGCGTCGCTTGGTCTCATTGAACATCCTTCCGAGGTACTCGCCGATCACGCCCAATGCGAGGAGCTGGAGACCACCGAGGAAGAGAATCACCGTGAGGAGAGAGGGGTAACCCGGCACCGGGTTTCCGAACAGCAGGGTTCGAATCAGTATGAACACCCCGTAGGTGAATGCGACCACCGCCGCCACCACGCCGACGTAGCTTGCCAGCTTGAGCGGCGCGATGGAGAAGGACGTAATACCCTCAATGGCGAAGTTCCACAGCCGCCAGTAGTTCCATTTGGTCTCCCCGGCATAGCGTGGATCACGGCGGTAAGGGACTGCCTTCTGCGGAAACCCGATCCACGCGAATAGCCCCTTCATGAAGCGGTGCTGCTCGCGAAGCTGCTTGAGCGACTCGACGGCTCGGCGACTGAGCAGCCGAAAGTCGCCCGCGTCTTCCGGAATCTGCACCTTGCTGACGGACCGGATGAACCGGTAGAAATAGCGAGCGGTGAGCTTCTTCACCCACGTTTCGCCCTCGCGGGCGGCGCGCTTCCCATACACGACATCGTAGCCCTCCCGCCAGTGTGCGACCAGATCCGGAATCAGTTCCGGCGGATCCTGGAGGTCCGCGTCGATGACGACCACCGCGTCGCCGCGCGCGAAATCGAGCCCTGCCGTCAGGGCGACTTCCTTTCCATAGTTGCGGCTGAGATCGACGATAGCGACCCTCGGATCGACGTCCCGGAGCCGTCGCATGACCCCTATCGTCGCGTCGTCGCTCCCGTCGTTGACGTACACGATCTCCGTCCCTGCGGGAAGGCGATCGAGCACTGCGCCCAGCCGCTGATGGAACGGGTCGAGCACTTCGTGCTCGTTGTACGCGGGAACGACAACCGAAAGCCACGGGTCAGCGCTTTGCCGCATCGGCGCTCTCCCGGAAGGTCCAGCCTCGATTGGTGAGGAACGTGGTTGCAAGCACCGCCCCGGTTGCAATCAGCTGAGCCAGAAGGTAGTTGAGGTCCGCGAGCCTCGTCCCAAGCACCATGACGAGGAAGTTCACCGCGAGCCCGAGCAATGCAACGGTCATGAATCTCGCGAACGCCTCGCGATGCGACTTGCGGCTGCGGAACGTGTAACGGTAATTGAGCAGGTAGTTGACCAGCGCTCCAACTGCGAAACCGAGGGTCGACGCTGTCAGGTCGCCGGCACTCCCCGACTCGACGAGACCGATGAGGACGGCGTAATGGGCCAATGTTCCGAGCGCACCCATCGCGGCATACCAGGTGAACTGGCGCACGATGCTCACGACTCTCCGGGTCCGGTGGACCGTGACCCCGGATTCTCCGTGCGAATCGACGATCCCGAACCGCGGGCGCAACGGTCCGACGACCATGCCGATGGCCCGATCATGCGGAATATCGACAATCCGCGACATGTTGCAGCGTTGGAGGAATGTCAGCGGCCATTGCGACTCGTGGGAGATTGAATCTGCCCTTCCCGCCCGCCGGCGCGTCCGTCGCGGTGTCGGGCCGATCGGCAAGCGTACAGGTTTCATTCATGGCGGCATTTTGCTCGCCGACGCGCCGAACGGGCAACCGGCCGGATTCGCCCCGGATGCGCCGTCGAATTGCCCCCGAGCTACGCTGCCGTTCCGCCCGACCGCGTCTCACCCGGTAGAACCTGCACCTGAGCGAGGCCGAGGTTGTGATAGATCCGGCGGCGGCTCATCAGTGGCCACCACTCGTAGAGAAAGATCTGCATTGGCCGCCACATCGCAACCCAGCCCCCGATGCTGAGGCTTTCGCGCAGGACCTTGACGACCGGCCTGCCTTCCAGCGGCGTGAGCAGATCCGCCGCGAGCAGGCAGGCACTCAGGAACGCGAGGCCGATCAGCAGGCTCATGCGTCCCTCCCGCAGCAGAACCGTCACCATGCGCCGTGATAGCCCCGCCTTGTAAGTGAAGTAATTCCGGATCGCCTCCGTGACCAGCGCTGTCGGATCCTCGGGCGGCATCCGCGCCAGATGCACGGTGATGTGGAAATGGCTCGCCTGCGCAAATTCCAGGGCCCAGGTCTCGATGAACTCCTCGGCATCGCGATCGAGGTCCCTGTGATGGAACGGGGTCGGGTCCATCGAGTTGAAGAGCTGCGACAGCTCGTTCAGGCGCAGCTCTATCCGGTGAACCTCGGCGCGGGTGCGGGTCATGGTTGGTCGGCTGGAGACGATGGCCTCATTGCGTCCTCCTGGACCGGATGTGCGGGACCTTTCGCGATCGGAGCGGACGAGCCGCCCGCCATCGGGGTGCCACGATCGAGATTCGGGTCATCAGTGCAAACGACGGGGACGTCTCGAATCGATACTACGACTGGCGCTGCCCATCTGGCAAAGGAATTGGTAGTGATGTGCACTTCCCACCGCTCCGGGCCCGCGCACCGCGGCGGGCAGGCGTCGTGCTGCGGTCAGCGTGTCGACCCGTATCATCCGGATCGACCCATCGGCAGCAGACGAACCCCCGTCACTGACCCCGTTTTCAACCCGGAGGAGGAGTCCATGCTTTCCAAGACCCTGCAGGCGCTGATGCTCGTGGCAGTCATGGCCTCGATCGCACCCGTGCGTGCCGTCGATCCGGCGCCGGCCAACCCGGTCATGAAGGTGGTCTGGCACGTCGACTTTGCCGATCCACGGCGTGTGAGTGCGATGATCCAGAACGTGAACAACATGGTGACGTCCTATCAGAACGATCTGGTGGACTACGATGTGCGCATCGTGTTCGTCGCCGCCGGCATCCGCTTTCTTACCGAGGATCCGCTTTCCAGAACGCCTTTCGCCGAGGATGCGGATCTCAAGGCGCGCCGCTCGGAGCTGATCCAGCGGCTCGAACAGCTGCGAACGGTGCAGAACGTCAAGCTGGAGCTGTGCGAAATTACGCGAGAGTCGGTCGCACTGCCGAAGGAGAGGATTATTCCCGGCGTGCTGCCCGTCCGCTCGGGCGTGGTTCGGATCGCCGAACTGGAGCATCGGGGATACGCCTATCTGAAGGCTGAATAGTGGAGCGTGCCTGCCAACGATCCGGGTCCGGTACGAATGATCTTTCCCCAACGGACCCGGGCAATCGCGCGCGGGAAACGCAAAGGCAGCTGCCTGGATTTCGTTCAATGGGCTTGACAACGGCCACGCCAGTGTATGACGATGGCATAGCGCCCCGGCGGTTGGTTTTGCCCGGCGAATCCTTCCTCCTGATAGGTCCACGCCATGTCCATTTGGAAAGATAGTCCAGCTCCGCGCCAGGCCCCCCTGCCCGCCCCCGAAACCAAGGACCCGGTCCGGTTCGAGCCGCATTCGAAACCTGAGCTCGTTGCGAGCCCCGCGGCCACTCCATTGGCACGCATCGACACCGCGCTTTCTCGCAAGGAATCGCTGATTGCCGCTGACATCACCATCGAAGGAAAGATCGAAGGCGGCGGCAGCGTGCGCATCGCCGGCAAGTTCAAGGGCGATGTCGACGTGCAGGGTGATCTCACCATCGAGGCCGGCGCCAAGCTGACCGGCGGCGTACGCGCCGACAAGGTCACGATCGCCGGCGAGCTGGAAGGTAATGTAGAGCAGGCCTCGCTCGTTGACTTGCAGCGGACCGGCGTGGTCATCGGCGACCTGAAGGCCGGCTCCCTGACAGTCGCGGCTGGCGCGCGCCTGCGCGGTCAGGCCGAGTTCGGGTGGGACGATGGCAAGGGCACGAAAGCGGGCAAGCTCAGTCAGGTCCTCGACGCGCAGATCAGCGCCAGCTCATGAGCGGCGTGCGCCAAGCGGGCCCACCCGGTGCCCGCTTGGCCACCGCTTCCGGCGGTCGGAGCGGTGCGATGGGCCGCACGAAGTGCCCTCTCAAGCAACGGTTTGCCGAGCGGCTCCCCACGGCGCCTGCAGCTGCACTCGCTGGTTGCATCTTTGCCAGCCGGCTACCATCGAGCGATTGCGCCTGACTGTCACGGGGTCGAGGTTTCGCCGCGCGATTCACCGACTCCGCTGATGCCGTTGATCGGCAGCCAGCCCGCGGCAGGCCTTCCATGCGATGGCCGGATGCGCCCGTGCCTGCCAATGACAGGCATTCGTCGAAAGCGGAGCTGGTGACGTCGGCGGTCGCTTCGTCGCGCCATGGAAGTTCTGGCACAAACCGCCGTAATATGGAGTTCTTCTCTCACGACACTCCTGGGGGTCAGCTATGACAGCCGTGGCTCACATACTCAAGGCGAAACCCGACCAGACTGTCTACAAGATCGCCCCTGCGGCATCGGTGTTCGATGCCGTGAGGTTGATGGCCGACAAGGGAATTGGCGCGCTCCTCGTCATGGAGCACGAGACGATTGTCGGCATAATCACCGAACGCGACTATGCGCGGAAGATCGTGCTGATGGGACGCTCGTCGAAGGAAACGCCAGTTCGCGAAATCATGACGTCCCCGGTCATGTACGTGCGACTCGACCAGACCAGCGAGGAATGCATGGCGTTGATGACGGAAAATCGCCTCCGCCACCTGCCGGTCATGGACGGCCGCACATTGATTGGCGTCGTCTCCATCGGTGACCTGGTGAAAGACATCATCACGGAGCAGAGCATCGTGATCGAGCACTTGACGCACTACATCATGGGAGAGCGTGCGTAGGCGAAACCTCGATGCCGCCACGCGACGAGGAAAGGGCCGTCCCCAGTCCTGGAAGTCCGCTTCCGGCTGTTGCCGCCGTCCCCTGCGATACGGCGACCACGAGGGCCGTGAATCCGCCGTGCTCGATCCAAAGGGGTCGTTCGGCTTGCTCAATTGCGGACGCGGAGCGCGGACGAGCGTAGAGTGAACCTGTCCGCACTTTCCGGAGGCGCAGATGACGCTCTGTCCAGTTGCCATCGCGATCGGCTGCAAGAAGTGTCCGGTTTTCGCGATCTGTCCCGTCAAGACAATCATCGGGGACTACCGGCCGGACGAACACCGGACGGCAGAGGCGGCACGCCCGCCAAAGAAGAGCCCTGCAAAGAAGCGTCGCTAGGCACGGCAGGCAAGACGGCCGCAGGTTCGCACGCGTGAATTCGCGGGCCCGGGACCCGCAAGTCCACGGGTGGATCTTCAGCGCCGGTCATCCCCACGGCGCCGTCTGCATCGCCACCACCGGGCCGATGCGGCAACGCGTTGCGATTTGACTAGGTCAATTCCCGTATCGCGCTCTTGATCGCCGAGTCCACCAGGTGTCGGTCGCCCTCGGTGTCGCCCATTACGGTGTCCCAGGTCAGGCGCACGTACGCAGACCTGTTGCGGCTCTTCAAGACCAGCGTCTGCAGACCCCGTTGCTGCCCGAATGCGAAATCCGTGGCGTAGCCGAGGAGATCGTGCACTCCCGCTTCCCAGATTCCGCCTTGGACCGCATCGATGATCGCCGCCATTCGGCGGTGGAATTCCCGAGGCACGTCCAGGGACAGAGGGTCTTTGTCGGTTGTCGGCGAGGCAGCCATGCTCGCATTATGATCCCATGGAAAGGCGCGTGGGCACGCCCGGGAACTCCGGCGGGCTGCTGACGCAGCAGCCGGGCTGGCGGACCGGGGCGAGACCGCGTCGCTGCGCGCCGGGGCCGTGGCGGCCTGGTTCAGGATCGAAACGTCATGACGGGCATCAACGACTTGGCTGGACGGCACGAGGAAGTCGTGATGGGACGGGGTGCTCGCGCCGCAGCGATCGGTGGCAACCCATCGCCAGCGACCGGCTCGGCACGGAGAAGAACGCGGCAGGCGCGATTTGATCCTTTGCTGCCGTTCACGGCCTACGTTGGCCGGGCGCGAGATGCGTGGCTCATCACGGGATTGTCTTTCTGACGATCGAAGTAACCTTGGCGAGCGATCCCCCGGGCGCCTGCAGCACCCTCTTCTCCTCCTGCCGCTGATGCCGCCGAATCCTCGCGAACGTCCTGTCCAGGTCCGTGCTGAAGCTCGGGGTATATCGAAATGAAGGATCGAGAATGGATTTCACATGACCTCGCGGGTGGATCGCATCGGGACCCTCAGACTGAACGTGGGCTGCGCTGCCGTCCGTGCGGTCTCGCACATATGCCATGCGTCAGGCGAGTCGGGCGCGCTGCTCCCCCTCGGTGTCTCGTCGTCCCGGCACGTGGATCCGCGAGGCGTCGATGTTGCGCTCCACCGCGACCTCGCGCGCCATGCCTGCAATCGGACGGAAGAAGTGCGGCCGAGGCCGCACTGAAGTGATGAATGCAACCGGCCGGCCGGTTCCCTGCGTCACTTTCCGTACGTCGACTCGGCCGAAGACAGGCAGGTGACCTTTTCCGGGCCCGACATGGCGTCGCATTTGGCAATCTCGACCTTGTATTGCGCTTCGCGCGTGTCATCGCGCGCATCGGCTTGGGCATCGACGGCGGTCTTGTGCGCCTTTGCGGCGGACACCCGCTTGACCTGCGTGGCTTGGGCCTGCTTCACGCAAACGTCCTTTTGCTGGCCGGCTTCCGTATTGCACGCAACCTCGGCGACCATGAAATCAGCGTCGGCGTTGGCGACCTGGCTGTCCGTCCGGGACTCGATCGTGCCCTTGTAATCGGCTTCGGCTGACGCCTTCGCCTTTTTCTCGACGGCCTTGGCTTCGATCGCACACATGTCCCTGGCATGTCCGGCCATGGGTTCGCATTTGGCGCTGGCGCCCTTGTACCGAAGCGACGCCTGGTCCAGGGCCGCCGTGTAGGCGGTGCGGGCCTGCGTCGTTTCGGCGCTGACAGTCGGACCGAAGGCCATCATCGCCGTGACTCCCATCATTGCAGCCAACAACTTGGATCTGTTCATATGGTTGTTCCTCTTCATGCCTGTGATGAATCCCGGCATCGCGCCCGGCGCGGCACCGGCCATGACCGACAGGTGCTACGCCGGCGTCCTCGGCTGATAGTCCTTGTGCGTCTGCTCGAAAGCCTTTATCTGCACTTCGGCCTGATCCTTGGTGATGCCGTAGGCTTCCTGCACCTTGCCCGCCAACTGGTCCCGCTTGCCGGCAATGGTGTCGAGATTGTCGTCGGTGAGCCGGCTCCACTTCTCTCTGACCAGTCCTTTGAACTGCTTCCAGTTGCCTTCGATGATGTCCCAATTCATGGTGGTCTACCTCGTTGGTGAGCGCGTCGGCGACATTGCCAACGGCGGTCAATGGCCGCGTCCCGGGACGCCGTCTCGGAAGTGCTCCACTGCTGACCGCAGGCTATCCGACGTTGCGGCGACGGTCGGTGCGCTGGCACACACAGGTGACACGGTCGAATGCGACTTGGAGGCAATCCGGCGTTCGCCTGCAGCTTCGCGCATGCATCCGATGGTGGGTGCGCTGGCGCACAGACTGCATGGACCGTCGCCGATATCGTGGTCGTTGAGCGATCCGGCGCCGCGCTCCACTCCAACTCCAGTATCCCGGCGTCGTTGAATGCCCGGCGTGTCGCGCTGCATCGCGCAGCGCGAGTCATCCGTCGCGAGCGGAAAGGGTTGAGGATTCCAGATGCTGCACTATGCGGTGGTGTTCTTCGTGGTCGCGATCATTGCGGCCATATTCGGCTTTACAGGAATAGCGGCAGGTGCTGCGGAAATCGCCAAGCTGCTGTTCGTGGTCTTTCTGGTCCTGTTCGTCGTGTCCCTGGCGGTCGGCATGTTTCGGCGCGGGTCATGACGACCGTTACCGGAAGTGAGCAGCCAGTGATGGATGCAAGAGTGGGACTCGGTCGCAGCATGACGCTTGCAATCATGGGCGTCGCCACGCTTGGTTTGCTGGCATGCAGTGACAGCAGCGACCAACCGCCGCCGGCCAAGGTGTCGGAAACCCCGGCGCCCGTCGCACAGCCCGCGGCGACGCCCGATGCCGCGCCAGGCGCCGGCGACATGATGAAGGACCCGGCAGTCCCGGACACCGCGTCGACCGACGCGAAATCACCCGATCCGTCGCGCCCGATGTCCAAGCAGGAGGAGTCCACCCAGATGCCTTTGCCAGGTCAGGCGAATGACCATTCCAATCCGACGACCGGGCCTGCCAAGGCCCCGTCCTCCTGAAGCCCGCCGATGCCCGCGCCCACGGGCGTGATCCCTGAGCCCATGAGCGATTCGGGCGCTCCACAGGTTGCATCAGCGGAAGCCGAGCCCGGCGATCCGACGATCAGGGTATCCGCGGAAGCGCGCGGCATCGCGCTCACGGTCCTTGCCGTCATCGCGGTTGCCTGCGCTCTGGATCTGGCGCAGACGTTCTTCGTCTCGCTGCTGCTCGGAATGCTGATCGCCTATATGCTCAATCCACTCGTAGCGTATCTGGAAAGGTTCGGAATTCCCCGCGCGGCCGGCACGCTCATCGTCATGATGGGCGTGATGAGCGCACTCGGATTCGGCGCCTATTCGCTGCGCTGGCAGATGCAGTCGATCGTCGAGCAACTGCCCGAAGCCGCAAGGACGTTTTCCGGCGCGTTGGCTCGACTGGGCACCGACCCCGCCGGAAGCATGCGGAAGATGCAGAATGCGGCGGCCGAAGTCGAGAAGGCGACCGGGCAGGCGGCGGAAGGTGCCTCGAGCCCCAGGAAGTCGGCAACGCACGTCGTCATCGATCAGCCCGGATTCACCCTCAGCCACCTGCTGCTGGCGGGTTCCAGGAGCGCGCTCGGGTTCCTCGGCCAGGCCGTCATGGTGCTGTTTCTCGCGTTCTTCCTGCTGGCCGGCGGGGACACGTTCAAGCGCAAGCTGGTGCGCCTCACGGGACCGTCGCTGTCGAACCGGAAGATCACGGTGAACATCCTCGACGCCATCGACGCGTCCGTTCAAAGATACCTGTTCATGCTCCTGGTAACCAACGCGCTGGTCGCCTTGCTCGCCTGGGTCACTTTCCGCTGGATCGGTCTCGAGAATGCAGGGGCCTGGGCGGTTGCGTTCGGCGTGCTTCACGTCATCCCCTACCTCGGTCCGGGGGTCGCTGCCGCGGCGACCGGAATGGCTGCGTTCATGCAGTTCGAATCCTTCTCGATGGCATTTCTGGTCGGCGGAGCATCATTGGTCATCGCCACCGTGGTGGGAACCTTCGTCACCACCTGGATGACCGGACGGATCGCGAAAATGAATCCCGCTGCCGTTTTCATCTCCTTGCTGTTCTGGGGCTGGCTGTGGGGAATCTGGGGAATGCTGCTCAGCATTCCGATCGTCGTCATCGTCAAGGTCGTATCCCAGCACGTCGAGCAACTGAAGCCCGTGGCCGAGTTGCTGGGGGAGTGAAGCGGCGCCTGCGATGCACGGGCCGGCTCCCCGGCCCCATCCCGGCCACCGACCAAGCCTGACGTCAGGCCGCAAGCCTCGGCGGAACGCTGACCTCCTCGCCCGGGACTGCCTTGCTCGCGAACGCAAGCGCCAGCGTCGTCGAAGGGTTCAGGCTGTCGACCATCGCGCCAGGAATCTGGATCGTGGCTCCTCGTTCCTTGGTGCTCTCATAGATGATGTTCATGGCCCGCAGCTGCAGGGCTGCAGGATGGCCTGACGGGACACGGCATCCTGCCGAGCTTCCGGAATCGCGATGTCGCGGATTTCCACCGGGCTCACCGACATTCCCCAGGGCGAGGTTTTTTCGCCGATCTCGCTCTTCAGCCGCTCGGCGGCCTCCTTGCGATCGGACGACAGCGCACCGAACTCAGGCTCGGTGGTCTAGACTACAGTGATGGCTGCAGAGAGACCGGCTGCGCAAAGCGGGAGGTCGTTGCCGGCGCCCACGAAGGGTCGGGCGCGCCTCGCCGCGCCCGTCCACCGGGATCCCCATCAGAATCACCTGCTCGACGCCCTGCCTGCGGGCGACTACACGCGCCTCGAGCCCCACCTCGAGCTGGTGCCGCTTGCGTTGGGGGAGGCACTCTACGAACCCGGCGCCCGCATGCGGTACGTCTATTTCCCGACCACGGCGATCGTTTCCCTGCTTTACGTCATGGAGGATGGCGCATCGGCCGAAATCGCCGTTGTGGGCAACGAGGGCATGCTCGGCATTTCGCTGTTCATGGGTGGCGAGACCACGCCCAGCCATGCCGTCGTGCAAAGCGCAGGCTACGGCGTCCGTCTGAAGGCCCGGTTGCTGAAGGACGAGTTCGCGCGCTTCGGCCCGATGATGCATCTGTTGCTGCGCTACACCCAGGCGCTGATCACCCAGATGGCGCAGACCGCAGTGTGCAATCGGCACCATTCGGTCGACCAGCAGTTGTGCCGGTGGCTGCTGCTGAGTCTGGATCGCCTGTCGTCGAACGAGCTCGTCATGACCCAGGAATTGATCGCCAACATGCTGGGCGTGCGGCGCGAGGGCGTGACCGAGGCCGCCGGGAAGCTGCAGGACGCCGGGCTGATCCGTTACCGTCGCGGCAGGATCACAGTGCTCGATCGCCCGGGTCTGGAGGCTCGGTCCTGCGAGTGCTACCGGGTGGTCAAGGTGGAATTCGATCGCCTGCTCCCCTACGTTGCCACATAGGTCTCGCTAGGCATTTCCTGTTGCGCTGTCGAGCACCGCATCGCGCAATTATGTGCGCTGGCGCGCAGACGCTGCACCGCCGCCGCCTCAAGCTCGCATCCATCGCATCGGACCGGATAGCGCTGCCCCACCAGACCATCGGAACGGGAACGCGCCCCGGTTCTGCGGGCGCAACTGCGTGGATTGCGCCGGCTCGCAAGGAGAACCCCTTTGTCATTGGCCCAACCCGCCCATGCAGGCAACGGCCTGCTCGAGGCGCTGCCGAGCCGCGACCTGCGCCGAATGCTGGCCGGGTGCGAAGAGGTCGAGCTCGCGTTTGCCCAGGAGCTCTACGCACCCTGGAAGCGCCTCAGCCACGTCTATTTCCCCACCGAAGGCTTCATCTCGCTGATCATGCCGATCAACGGCTCGGCCGCCCTCGAAGTGGGCTTGGTTGGAAGCGAAGGCATGCTCGGCATTCCGCTCGTGCTTGGCCTGGACGTGTCCCGGGTGCGCGCGGTGGTTCAGGGCGCGGGTTCCGCGTTGCGGATGGCTGCCGCTCCTTTCTGCCGCGAGCTCGGCCGCAGCCCGGCGCTGCGACGCGAGATGCATCGCTACGTTTTCGTTCACCTGACCCAGCTCGCCCAGACAGCGGGTTGTACGCGTTTCCACGTCGTCGAGGCGCGACTTGCCCGCTGGCTGCTGATGACCCAGGATCGTGCGCACGCGGACAGCTTCCACGTCACCCACGAACTCCTCGCCTCGATGCTGGGCGTGCGCCGTGTCGGCGTCACCAGGGCGGCCAGCTCGCTGCAGAAATCCGGCTTGATCCATTACAGGCGTGGCGACATCACGGTGCTTGATCGCCGCGGTCTCAAGGCCGCGTCCTGCGGCTGCTACAGGGCGGATCTGGATTCGTACGAGCGCATCCTCGGATAGAACGTCATCGCCATCGCCTTGACAGTCGTCCTTCCCAGCAGCAGTCGAAACCCGTGCATCGGTATCGGAATACCGGTCGAATCACGCTGATGATCCGGTCCAGGCCGTGGCGCCTGATTCGCCGCAACGGGGCCCCGCAGCGCAGGCATTGCCGCGGCTCCATTGGCGGGCCGGGTGAAAGGCCAGGCCGTCCCGAATTCGCAGACCCGCCCCGGTCTGCTACATGCTGTCGGCGCGCAACATGATCGAATGGATCATTTCCGACGACGTCCGGGCGCTGCGCGCGTGCGGCAGTCGAAGAGCCTCGATTTGCGCGCCGATTTCGGCGTAGTCCATGTATGCCATCGTCCATTCGGGAAACCAGCGCCTGCCGCATAGGTCGTCTCCGATGCGGATCAGGTCGAGATGGCGTTCGTCGCACGCCATGCGCAGCCAGAGCTTGCCCAGGTCGCGTTCGTCGCCTTCGAGAACACCGAGGAAGTGGGCGCCCGTGAACAGGAGCCTGCCGGAAATGTGATTGCGTTCATTATTTCGCCGTGAGGGCGCAATGATCTCGCCAAGACGGGCCACAGAAAGGGGCGCTGACGGAAGACTCGACCAAGCCAAGCGACGCAACATGACTGCCCCCTCCCGGCGGTGTCAACCCGGAAACGATTCGATGGTGCGCCAGGGCCGTCCGCTCATCTGTGCGATACCGCACGGAACCGCATCGAACGCTGCCGCCATCTCGCGCGCACGGGATTCACGGCGCTACGCAGATGACGACGCAGCAATGAACCGGGGCGCAATCGCGCCCCGGACTTCCAGACGTCCTGCCGGTTACTACTGACGATTCTGGAAGATCTGCGATGAACGAGACGGCACGCGCTGCCAATCCGGCCTTTCGTCGTACGGATAGCCGTCGGCGATCCGGCGACCCGACGATATGACGTTGTTCATTCCCGGCAGGGATGCGTAGTCGCCGGGACCGAACGTGCGGCATTCGCCCTGGAAATCGGAATCACTGCAGAAAATCCAGTAGCCGCTGTCGACGTGCAGGGAGGACCCACGATCGTTGAATCCCGTCCTGTCGAGGTTCGGCATCGTGCCGTCGAGCGCATACGAACGCCCGGACAGATTCCGACCCTCGTAAAGCGTCGCGCGTGCCGTGCGGCCTCGGCCGCGATCGTCATGGCGACTCTCGGAGCGATCGCTGGAAAGATTCGGGTCGATCGGGCGTACCGAACTGATGCGGCCAGCGTATGCGCCGAGGTCGGGATAGGCACCCGGGGCGAGGACGCTGCAACTGCCCTTGAAATCGGCGTCGACGCAGATTTCCCAATGGCCGTCGTGCACGACCGCCGAGTTGACCCGGTCATTGAAGCCGTTGCGCTCGAAGTTCGCCACTGGACGATCGGCAGTGACCTGGCGGCCGCGGTAGTTGCCCTCCTCGTAGAACGTGATGCTGTCGGCAACGGCCGAGCCGGCGGCAAACGATACGATGCCTATCACCAGGGGTGTCACCAGTGGCTTGCATGATCTTTTCATGATTTGGCCTTTTCGCTGAAGTCTGCGGTCCGCAATTCGCAAGCCATCGACGTGTTGCGAATTCGCGGCGGTCGAGGAAGACTACGGGCAGATCGGCCAACCGTCTGTGCGCTGGGACACGTACGCGAAATGGCGGTTTCCGGCCTACTTCGCGCCCGCGCGCACCTCGACTGAAACCTGATGCGCGGCGCCGTCGTCGACGAGCTGCATCGAGTCGCCGGATTGCACGACGCCATCCAGCATCACGACAGCGGCGGGAACTCCTGGGCCGGCATCGGCGGGCGCCTGCCGGACGGCGATGTCGTATGTCGTCCCCCCGTAGCGGTAGCGCATCGTGAACCCGGTCCATTCCGCGGGAAGACACGGCGTGAAGCGGAGACAGTTTCCTTCGAGTGTCACGCCGAGCAGTGATTCGAGGATCAGCCGGTACATCCAGCCTGCCGAACCCGTATACCAGCTCCATCCGCCGCGACCGATGTGCGGAGCGAGCGCATAGACGTCGGCGGAAACGACGTACGGCTCCACCTTGTACACGGCAGCGCCTTCCGGCGTGCACGCATGGTTCACCGGGTTGATCATTGCGGTGAGCTCCCACGCACGCTCGCGATCTCCGAGGGCCGCGAAGGCCATCGCCGCCCAGATCGCTGCGTGGGTGTACTGCCCGCCGTTTTCCCTGACGCCGGGAACGTAGCCGCGGATGTAGCCCGGATCGAGAGCGGACTTGTCGAACGGGGGATCCAGCAGCTGGATCAACGCATCGTCGCGACGCACGAGGCGCTCGTCGACGGCATTCATGGCCATCCGCGAGCGCCTCGCATCGCCTGCGCCCGAAAGCACCGACCAGCTCTGGGCCACGGCGTCGATCTGGCACTCGGCGTTGCCCGCAGATCCCAGCGGCGAGCCGTCGTCGAAATACGCGCGCCGATACCACGCGCCATCCCAGGCGTGCTGCTCGAGGTTCGCACGAAGCTTGCTTCCCTCCTCGTCGCATCGCTCGGCGAACGACATGTCGCCTTTCTGCCGCGCGACATCGGCGAACTGCGTCAACACGGCACAGAGGAAGAAGCCCAGCCACACGCTTTCGCCCCTGCCCTCGATCCCGACCAGATTCATGCCGTCGTTCCAGTCGCCGGAGCCCATCAGCGGCAGGCCGTGTGCGCCGTATTGCAGGCCGTGCACGATGGCGCGCACGCAGTGCTCGTAGACGCTTCCCGATTCCCCTGACCGGCCCGGCAGATCGTAGTACGAGTCGTCCCCCGGGTTCACCGCGCGGCCCTCCAGGAACGGTATCGATTCGTCGAGCACTCGAACGTCTCCGGTCGCTTTCACATAGCGCGCCGCCGCGAGGGGCAGCCAGAGGTAGTCGTCCGAACAGCGCGTGCGCACCCCCCGGCCCGACGGCGGATGCCACCAATGCTGGACATCGCCTTCCACGAACTGCCGGCTCGCGCAGCGCAGCAGGTGCTCGCGCATGATGGCGGGTCTGGTGTGGATCAGCGCCATCACGTCCTGCAGCTGGTCGCGGAAGCCGAAAGCGCCCCCCGACTGGTAGTAGCCGCTGCGCGCCCACAGCCGGCATGCCATCGTCTGGTACACGAGCCAGCCGTTGGCCAGCACGTCGAGCGACGCGTCCGGCGTTTCGACCTGCACGGCACCGAGCACGCGCTTCCAGTAGGCCTGCACCGCGTCGAGCGCGTCGTGCGCGACGATCGTTCCCCGGAACCGTTGCACGAGGTTGCCGGAGTCGCCCGCACGTGCGCTCACGCCCAGCCTGAAGACGATCTCGGTGGCCTCGCCATCGGCCAGGTCGAAGGGGATCTGGATGGCCCCGCAGGGATCGAGCGCCGCGCCCGTCTTGCCGGACAGCCGCGATCGCGCCATCGCGGCCGGATTGCCGAGCGTGCCGTTGCGCCCCAGGAATTCGCTGCGGTCGCCACTCACGCTGCGCAGCGGATCGTCCACATCGAAGAACGCGATGCGATCGGGAAACTCCGTGTTGTAGGCGTTGCGCGCCAGCAGCGCACCGCTCTTCGCCTCGATTTCGGTGACCACATGCATCGCCGTCTTCGGCCGCAGATCGCCGAGCACCCATTCCACGTAGCCGGTCGCCGAGAGGCGGCGCGAGCGGCCCGACGTGTTGCGGACCTTCAGCACCGAGAACTTCACCGGCGCGTCGATCGCCACGTACACCCACAGCTCGGAGCGGATGCCCTCCTCGAAATGCTCGAAGACGCTGTACCCGAAGCCGTGGCGGGTGACGTACGCTCCTGCGCCGGGGCTGGGCAGCGGTGCGGGCGACCAGAAGTCTCCCGACTCCTCGTCGCGCAGATAGAAGGCCTCGCCGCTGGCATCGGTCACCGGATCGTTCTGCCAGGGCGTGAGCCGGAACTCGTGCGCGTTCTCGCTCCACGTATACGCGAGCCCACTCTCGGAGATTACGGTCCCGAAATCCGGATTCGCCAGCACCTGCACCCAGGGCATCGGCGTCCTCGAGCCGGAATCGGTCGTGATGACGTACTCGCTGCCATCGGGGGTGAAGCCCCCGAGGCCGTTGGACAGGATCAGTTCGCGCGACGGCGGTTCCTCGCTCCGGGCCCCGGCCCGCCGGGTCCGGATCGGCACCAGCCGCGGTCCGCGAACCTCGCCGACGCCTCGACGGACGACCTGCTCCGCCAGACTGCCCCGGCGGTCGGTGATGATCGCGCGCGCCACCGACTGCATCAGGATGCGGTCCTCGTCCGGAATCTGCTCCGCCCGCCGCACGAAGATGCCGCCGGGCCGGTCGATCACGTGCGCTTCGATGCCCGCGGCGATCAGGCCCATGATCTGATCCTGCAGGGCTTGCCGGTAGCCGCCGCGGTCCTCGTTCCAGATCACGAGGTCCACCGCCAGGCCCTTGAGCCGCCAGTACGCGTGCGCCTGCACCAGTCGGCGAACGAGATCGATGTTGTCGGGGTCGCCGATCTGCAGCAGCACGATCGGGAGGTCCCCCGATATGGCGTAGCTCCAGAGGCCCGATTGCCCGCGGCGGTTCTTCCGGATGACCGCGGCGCCGCTGCGCAGCGAAGCGCTGGCGTAGATGATCGAGCTGGCGAGGCGGCCGTAGAGCTGCGCATCGGACTCGGTCGCATTGATCTGCCGCAGCGTCACCCAGCTGTGCGTCCCTGCGAGGTCGAAGACGCGGTCGGCCAGATGCCGATCCTGGTATTTCCCGGCGAGACTCAGGGCGGCGTCGCGCGTCTCGCCGACACCGAACACCATGTCGATCGTCGCCGTCTGCTCGGGATCGAGGGTTATCCGGTACTGGATGGCCACCACGGGATCCAGCACCGAGCCTTGGCTGCCCGAAAGCGGCGCCGCATCGGTCATCGCCTGCGGCGCGGCAGTAGTCCGCCCCCGACCGATGAAGCGCATGCGGTCGGTCTCGCACGAGACTCCCTCCCGCAGATCCGTCCCGTGGGCGGCCATCAGATGGAACATGCAGGGGACCTGCTCGCCGTGCGATCGCGGCCGGCGCGTGCAGAGGACGGCGGATCGATTCGGGACGATCTCGGTCTGGACGAACAGGTTGCTGAACGCCGGGTGCAGCGCGTCCGCCGCCGCCGGCGCCAGAACCACTTCGGCGTAGCTGGTGACGTCCAGGGCCCTGCGCGTGCGGGAGCGGTTGGTGATGCTGACCCGGCGCAGCTCGATGTCGTCTTCGGGCGAAACGACGATCTCGGTGTGGGTTTCGATGGCGTGGTCGCGACGGCGAAATTCGGCACGCCCCTCCGAGAATATCGCCTGGTAGCCCTCGGCGCGTTCCAGCGTCGGCTGGTGCGCGGTCGACCAGAACGCGCCGCTCGCAGCGTCGCGGACATAGCAGAACGTGCCGCGGTTGTCGCAGGTGCTGTCCTCGTGCCAGCGCGTGACCGCGAGATCCTTCCAGCGGCTGCTGCCGCCGCCCGCGTTGGTGACCATCACGTGGTACCGGCCGTTGGACAGCAGCTGCACTTCCGGGGTCGGCGTGTCCGGGCTCTCGATCACGCGCACCGGCGCTTCCGGGCCGCCGGAAATCGCGCGGATGGCGGAAAGCTCGCCCGGATGCGAATCGAACACTGCGGCCTTGGGGATGCGCTCGTGCAGCAACAGCATCGTCGCCTTGAACAGAGGGTCGGCCGCGAAGCGCCTCTGCATCGGACGATCGAGGAGCACGTGGGCGAGTGCCAGGAAGGTCATGCCCTGGTGATGGGCCATGAACGAGCGCACGACCACGCTCGACTGTCCGCGCGGCAGGCGCGACGCCGTGTAGTCGATCGCTTCGTACATGCCGAATCGCCCCTCGAAGCCGCCGGCAGCCAGTCGCTGAAGGTTGAGGCACGCCGCCTCGGGTGCGACCATCAGTGCGAGCGCGGATGCGTACGGCGCGACGACCAGATCCTCTGCCAGCCCGCGCTTCAGCCCCAGGCCGGGCACGCCGAAGGCGCGGTACTGGTAGTTGAGACCCGCGTCGACGCTGTTGTAGCCGGATTCCGAAATTCCCCAGGGCACGCCACGCTGGTTTCCGTACGCGATCTGGCGCTCGACCGCGATGCGGCACGTCTGCTCGAGCAGTGAATCTTCATACGCTGGCATCACCAGGAGCGGCATCAGGTACTCGAACATCGAGCCGCTCCACGACAGCAGGATCGGTCGGCCTCCGGCGTTGGTCAGCCGGCGTCCCAGGGCGAACCAGTTCTCCTGCGGCAGCTCGCCCTGTGCGATCGCCACGAAGCTGGACAATCGCGATTCCGAGGCCAGCAGGTCGTAGTAGCCCGGATCGCGGCGGCGCTCGCCCACGTTGTAGCCGATGGCCATCAGATGCCGCGCCTTGTCGTACAGGAAGTCGTAGTCCATCCGCGCCATGTCGCCCGCCTGCAGCGCGAGGCGCTCGAGCGTCCCGATCGCTTCCGTCGCCCGGCGGCTCGCTTCGGCGAGCGCCCGCCTGAATTCCTCGATCCACGCGCGCTCGCTCGGCACCGTAGTCGCGGCGAGCCGATCCTCGATCGCCGGCGACATCTCCGCGTCCAGGGTCGCGAGCTCGCGCAGCGTCGGGATCCCCCTTGGCGGCAGGAGGGGATCGAGTCCACCCGGTGCAGCGGGCAGCTCGTGCCAGGGGAGGAGGGACAGCAGCTCGTTCTGCATGCTGCGGCATTGGCGCAGCAGCGCCTGCGCCCACCACGTCGTCTCGCTCCCCGTCGCTGTCGCATTGCCATCATCGGGGCCGGCCCCGAAGCTTGCGGCGACCTCCGCAGCGTCGGCGGTCAACCGTTCGATCCACTGGCGTGCGGCTTCGACGGTCGCCGGACGCGAATCGTAGGCCGACTCGAGATGCCTCCGCAGGGGCACCAGGAGGCTTGCGCCGACGTCGCCTGCCGCCTGCGCGAGCACCTGGAGCGTGTCGCTCAATCCCTCGAACCATCTCGGCTCGATGATCTTCCGGTCGGGAATCGCGAGCAGCCCGACGCGCAATGTCAGCAGATGTCCCGCCAGATTTCCGCTGTCCACCGACGAAACGTAGTGTGGGTGCAGCGGCTGCAGGGTTTGCGTGTCGTACCAGTTGTAGAAATGCCCCTGGAGCCGCTCCATCGCCTGCATCGTGTCCAGCGCCTTGGTCGTGCGCAGGACCAGCGCTCCGGCCGGAATGTAGCCGAAATCGTAGGCGGCCAGGTTCGCCAGCAGCGCGAGCCCCATGTTGGTCGGCGACGTACGATGCGCCACCACGTCGACCGGATGCTCCTGGTAGTTGTCCGGCGGAAGCCAATGGTCGTCCGGGCCGACGAATGCCTCGAAGAATGCCCAGGTCTTGCGCGCGAGTCCATGCAGGAAGTGCACCTGCTCTGCCGTGAGCTTCGCTTCGCGACGCGGGAGCGGCCGACTGATCCACCAGGCAATGACCGGCGAGGCGAACCACAGGCACAGTATCGGCACGCTCGCCGCCAGGGCGCCCGGCCCGGCCGCGGCCGATGCGATCGCCGCGCCCGAGGCGACGACCGGCGCGATCCACATCGACCGGAAGGACTCGGCGAGGCCGGTGGAGCGATTCCTGTCGACGCCGTGGCCCGACTTGCGCGCCTCGTCCCTCGAGGGCGTCCACTCGAGCAATCGCCGGTGACTGACGAGCATGCGCCAGGCGCTGCGCGCGATCGCATCGAGGTTGACGGACGCCTCGAAGGGCAGGAACGCGAGCGTCAGTGCCTCTTGGGCGAATGCGCGGCCAGTGCTGCGCGTCGTGGCGGCGAGATGCTGCCTCAGCACCACCTCCTCCGGCTTCCGCATCACGTCGAGCACGAAAGCGCAGATCGCCGGAATCAGCAGCACCCCGATGATTGCAGCGGTCCAGAACCAGGGCGTCGCCAGCAGGGTCCATCCGAGCAGCAGCAGCAGCGTCAAGGCGATGGGAAGAAGGCTGCGCCGCAGGTTGTCGAGCAGCTTCCACTGCGAGATTGCGGACAGCGGATTCCGCTCCCGGCGCCCGCCGTCGCAGGGCACCTGCGGCAGCAGCCAGCCCGCCAGCTGCCAGTCGCCGCGTACCCAGCGATGCCGGCGCTTCATGTCCGTGAGGTAGCGGGAGGGATACTCCTCGTACAACTGGGCATCGCTCATCAGACCCGACCGGGCATAGCATCCTTCCAGCAGATCGTGGCTGAGGATCCGGTTCTCGGGGAACCGCCCCCCGAGTGCCCGCTCGAAGGCGTCGACGTCATAGATCCCCTTGCCGATGTACGAGCCCTCGCCGAACACGTCCTGGTAGACGTCGGAGACCGCCCGGGTATACGGATCGATGCCCGGCTCGCCGCTGTGCAGCCGCGCGTACCACGACCGGGCTGCCCCTGCCAGACTGGCCGCCACGCGTGGCTGGAGGATCGCATAGCCTCCGGTCACCCGTGGCCAGCGGATGCCCTCGCCCGCAGCCTGGAAACGCGGACGATTCAGCGGATGCTCCATCGCGGCGACGAACTGCCGCGCCGAGTCGCGCGGCAATTGCGTGTCGGTGTCGAGCGTGATGACGTACTTCACCTCCGGCAATGCCGTCGTGTCGCCGACGATCAGCGAGAAGCGGTCGCGCGCGCCACCGCGCAGGAACGCATTGAGGTCGGCAAGCTTGCCTCGCTTGCGCTCGTAGCCCATCCACAGACGTTCCTGCGGGTTCCAGCGGCGCGGCCGGTGCAGGAGAAGGAAATGTCCGCCATCGGTGCCGCCATCGACGCCCTCGTCCGGCCCTTCCGTCGCACTTCCGTACTTCCGATTCAGCGCTTCGATCCCTTCCCGGGCCAGCGCCAGCAGCGGTGCATCCGCGGGCAGGGTTTCCTCGGCTGCGTCCTGAAAATCGGTCAGCAGCCCGAAATGCAGGTGGTCGTCACGATTGGCGAGGAAGCGCACCTCGAGGGCCTCGACCAGGCTGTCGATTTCCGCAGCGTCGGTCAGCATCGTCGGGACCACGACCAGCGTGCGCACGCTCGGCGGCAGTCCGTGCGCGAAGTCCATGCGCGACAGCGGGCGCGGCGCGACCAGGAGCATCACCACCCAGTTCACCATCGCCACCACCAGCGCGCTGGTGGCAAGCAGCCCGAGGATTCCCGTCGCCACGAGCAGCGCACCCGCCGCACCGTCGGCCTGGCCCTTCGCCATCAGCGCCGCCGTCATGCCCCCAGTGAGCAGCGCGATCGCCCCCAGGTACAGCGTCAAAGGGAGGCGCCCCGCCGCGCGCCTGACGGCCTCGGCGGAAGGAACCCGCATCCCGACCGCGCGTTCAAGTTCGGGACGCCCGGCGTCGATCAGGTAGTAGCCGACGTGGGACACCCGATCGAAGTCGCCGCCACCGCCTGCACTGCGCGCCGCGCCTTCGTGCGCGAGCTGGATAGCCTTGCGCGCCACGTCGGTTTCCGACAGACGGCTGTACCTCGCCATCCGTTCCACCGCGTGCCGGTAACGGTCACGCGTCGCAAAGTCCATCCCGCCATAGAAGCCGCCCGGATCTTCCCGCAGCTTTTGCTCGACGAAGCTCATTGCCTCGACGAAGTCGCTCCAGTCCATCGACCCCAGAAACCGGAGGCTGCCTATGCTGTTGCTGATGGAAACCTGGTCGCCCGCCTGTTCCTGGGTCTCCGACTGCACCAGCTGCTCGATCGTCAGGCCCGACTCGGACAACCGCTGCTCGATCCATGTGAGCGGCAACGCCAATGCAGGGCTCTGTCCCTGCAGCCTGCGCGCGAGCTCGGCGACGAACGAGCTCACCATCGGCGGACTCGATCGCGCCATGTCGGCGATCACCAGGATCAGGCTCTTCGGGTCCTGCTCGGCGACCTCGATCATCCGATCCGCCCAGGCATCGGCCCGGTTCCGGTCGATCGTGCCGGCGGCCATGCGCGCCCCGACGCGGCGCAGATTCTCGATCAGCGCCAGGCGCAGCATGATGGGAAAGGCCCACAGCTCGCCCAGCGTGAGCGGCGAGACCGTCTGATACGCCGCGACGAAACGGGTGAGGCTCTCGGCGTCCACCCGGCCGTCGCCGTGCGAGATCGCCTCGAGCGCGAGATCGTACACGCGGGGAAGCCTGGCCGATGCACCGTCGGCGAGCGCGGGCAGCTCCCGGCTGTACCCCTTTGGCAGGTGCCGCTTGGCGGTCCGGATCTGCTCTTCGATCAGGTAGAAATTGTCGAGCAGCCATTCCGCAGCGGGCGTGATCCTGCGATTTTCCGTAACCGCCGCCGTCAGCAGATCGCAGACTTCGGTCAGTACGCCCTCATTCTCGGCCAGTCGCGCCAGAAGCTGGCCCGAAATGCGCTCCCGCGCCAACCGGTGCGATGCGGCGAGGCCCTTCCCGTGCCGCTCCATCTGATCGGCGCTGAACAACTCCGCGCGCAGTGGCGATTCCTTGCCGGCGAACTTTCGCGGCAGGCGATCACGGGCAGCGCGACCGAAAATGAGTGAGTGGATTCGCATGCGTTCGGGGCAGCCCGCTTGCCGGCTGTGTTGGGGCAGAGCGACCGACGGGCAATCCGCCCAGGATCGATGATCGGCCAGAGAGCGGCATTCGCCTTGAGCAGCATCAATGAGCGCTCGACGTCGGGGTGTCAAGCGACTTCGGTGGCCGCCCCGGGGCCCAGGGCCCGCGAACCGGACGGGAGGATCAGGACCCTCGGAATGTCACGAGTGTCTGATCTGGCTCAAGTCACCGTTGGTGACCGACAGTAGGATCCCCGAAGCCTACCCATCACGCGCCAGGTGTTCGCCGCATGCTTTCCGCCTACATCACACACCCGAACAGCTTGCTGCACGAAATGGGGCCCGGCCATCCCGAGTGTCCGGAACGGGTAAGCGCGATTCACGATAGTTTGCTCGCCCGTGGACTCCTCGATTTCATGTTGCCGTACACGGCGCCGGCAGCGACGCTACAGCAGGTCCACCGGGTACACGATGCGCTGTACGTGGCAGAGTTGATCGCTGCCGCGCCCGAAGCGGGCTATCGCCCCATCGACCCCGACACCGCAATGAATCGCCACACCCTTCCTGCTGCCTGGCACGCGGCCGGTGCGGCTGTCCTGGCGGCCGAGCTGGTGGCCCGCAGCGAGGTCGCCTCCGCGTTCTGCAACGTACGCCCTCCGGGTCATCACGCCACGCGCCATGCAGGGATGGGTTTTTGCTTCTTCAACAATGTTGCGGTCGGGATCGCACATGCATTGGCCGAATGCGACATGCGACGCGTCGCCCTGGTCGACTTCGACGTTCACCACGGCAATGGCAGCGAGGACATCTTTGCAGGCGACGAGAGAGTGCTGATGGTTTCGACCTTCGAGCGCGGGCTCTACCCTTTCTGCGGCGAGGATGCGCTGGGACCCAACGTCTGCAACGTGGGACTGGAGCCGCGCTCGGGCAGCGACGCATTGCGCAGCGCGGTAGCCGATTGCTGGCTGCCCGCATTGGATGCGTTTCGCCCCGAGATGGTGTTCGTATCTGCCGGATTCGATGCGCATCGCGAAGACGATATGGGGCGCCTCGGGTGGGTCGATGCCGACTATTCCTGGCTGACCGAGCAGATCGTCGAGATCGCAGCACGCCATTCGAAAGGCCGCATCGTTTCGCTGCTGGAAGGCGGCTATGAGGTGCCGGCACTGGCACGCGCCGTGGCTGCGCACGTGAAGGTGCTGATCGGGGCCGGCTGAGCGGCAGGCCTCGGGCTTCGTACGACGCCCACCGGCCCTTCGGTATGACGCCATGAGGCAGAAGTGCGCCCCGCGCGAGCGCGCCCCGGTGTTGGGGCCGGGTGCCGACGTTCCTTCCGGAGCTTGCCAGTGACATCCATTGCGGCGCTACGGCGACTGCCTCGACGATGCGGACCCGGCTCAGAGGCTGCTAGTCGAAAGCCCAGGCAGCCAGACAGCTCGGCCCCACCGATCCCCGCCACAACCTTCGTCCCGGCAGGTCCGAGCCGGCTCCACTCGCAATCATCAGCGGTAGCAGGTGTTCTTCCCGAGGATGCGATGCTCGTCCCCCGGGAGCACTGCTCCATTGGGCAAGACGCTGCGTGCGCTCGGCCCAGTCGCCGGACAACGCGCCGTCCAGCCAGTCGTGAAATGCAAAGGATGCAGGTGCGGCGGCGACGAAATCCCTCAGATTGTGGTAGCTCATGCCGGCTCCCACGATGAGCACACCCTCGTCGCGCAAGCTTCGAAGCGCGGCGCCCAACTCGCAATGCAGCGTCGGATCCAGGCTGGCGTGAAGGGACATTGCCACCACTGGAATGTCCGCATCGGGAAACATGACTTTCAGCGGGATGAATACGCCGTGGTCCCACCCGTAATTCGGATCGACCACGGCAGGATGACCTGCCTTCCGGATCAATGCACAAGCCCGCTCGGCCAGCCCGGGGTCGCCCGGGGCCCTGTATTGCAGCTCGTAGGTCTCGGGGGGAAACCCGTAGTAGTCGTAGATCAGCTCCGGTTGCCTGCCGCCGGTAAAACTGGGCACGGCAGTTTCCCAGTGCGCAGTCGCAATCAGGATCGCCGTGGGTGTTGCGCGAAGCATGGCTCGAACGCTCCGCAGAAAGTCCTCCGTAGGCTGGTACAGGCGTTTGCGTTCGCCCGTCATGAAGAACGCCGGACCACCGCCATGCGGCAGGTACATCGCAGGCATGCGCGAAGTATTCAGGAAGACCCCCATGACGTCAGACGACACTTTGCCGGAAACGCTGCATTATCATCAACCCGGAACCCATTTCCGAGCCGCTCGAGGCCCGGATTCTGGATGTCGGGCGCGAGCCAGTTTCCCAGGGGCGGACCTGCGGCATTTCCCATCTTTCCGTGACACTGAATCGGTCGGCCATGGATCTGCTGGTTCCGCCTCCCGTCGTAGTTGCGGTCGTCGCCGCGGCCATGTGGCTGATCGATCGGGCGGTTGGCGCAGCCCGCATCGATTCCGGCTTGCAGACCCCGGTGGCGATCGCGTTGTTGATCGCAGGTACGTTCGTGATGGCGATGGCCGTCGCCTCGTTCGTAGCGGCGAAGACGACGATCAATCCCCTGAAGCCGACACGCGCGTCAACGCTGATCACCGGGGGTGCATTCCGCTTCACGCGCAACCCGATCTATCTTGGTGACCTGTTGATCCTCGCGGCGGTCGCAGTGTGGCTTGGTCAGCCCGCCAATCTCGCGCTGCTGGCGGGATTCGCCTGGTACATCGACCGCTTTCAGATCCGGCCGGAAGAAAGAGCCCTGGGCGCGCTGTTTGGAGCGGAGTATGCCGCCTACTGCGCACGGGTCCGGCGCTGGTTGTAGGCGTCGGCGATGCGACGTGGGAAGCGGAACGACCTGCTGGCGGAACATCGAGCCCCTCGTTCCCGGGCGGGGTCGCGGTCAAGGTCCCCTGGTTTCGGGACCTGCGGCCGATGGCGCTCTCGGACGCGAAGCGTCAACAGCTCTGGCTCGGGAAGGCCCGCGATACAGGCGGGCGCCGCCCCGCACCGAGGATCGAGGGCTGCATGGGCGATTGCGCGGCAGGGCAGCGGACCGCGGGCGGGCGCTTCCCAAGGTGACGACCGTGGACTGACCAAGACCCGTGCTACCACGCAGTTACCGCCAGGGATGATGCCGAAACCGGCTGATCCATTGGACGACTTGGCCGATAATCGATTAGATATCAAAAGGATAGAAGTCCGACCCAGGGCCTGGGTGCGCCAGGTCTAAAATTCGAATCTCCCGGTCCCGACCAATGAATCCCCGAGCCTGACCCGGCGCGGATCGCGGCAGGTCGCTTATCGCCTTCCCCGCTGTAAACTACATACGGGGGCCGCCTGCTTGTCGGTGACACGTGCAGGCATTCTTCTTGCTCCATACGACTTCGATGCAAGAGCCGCCGCGCCGGCACAGGGGCCGCGCGCGGATCAGGCTTCGAGAGGAAAGTCATGTCGGCTCAGCTACGACCGGCGCCCGTTGCGACGGGCGTCATTTCGGAACTCGCGTTCGCGCGCGCGCAGCGCAATACCGTCCTGATCGTCGACGATCTCTTTTCGAGCCGCCTGCTGCTCGCCGAGATCGTGCGCCAGATCGACGGCAAGCTGAACCTGGAGTTGTTCGACACCCCCTCGCGCGCACTCGAGTTCGCGCGCAACAACCGTGTCGACATCGTCCTGACCGACTACAAGCTGCCTGAGTTCGATGGCATCGAGCTGGTCAAGCAGCTCCGCGCGCTGCCGCATTGCGTCGACGTCCCCATCGTCGTCATCACCGTCGTCGACGACCGCAAGATCCGTTACGACGCGCTCGAAGCGGGCGCGACCGACTTCCTGATCAAGCCCCTCGACGACAACGAGACGCGGGCGCGCTGCGCCAACCTGCTCGAGCTTCGTCGGCACAAGATCGTGCTGTCCGACCAGGCGCGCGTGCTCCAGTATCAGGTCGACAAGTCGGTTGCCGAGATCCTCGAGCGCGAACTCGAGACGCTGAACAAGCTTGCCAAGGCGGGCGAGTTCCGCGACAAGACGACCGGCAATCACCTGATGCGCATGGCCAAGTACTCGGCGCTGATCGGTCAGCACCTCGGCTTGGGCACGGAAACGGTGCATGTCCTCGAGGTCGCGGCACCGATGCACGACATCGGCAAGATCGGCGTCCCGGATTCGGTGCTGCTGAAGGAAGGCCCGCTGACCTCGGACGAGACGCTGGTGATGCGCAATCACCCGCGCATCGGCTACGACATCCTGAAAGGCAGTCCGTCGAAGTACCTGTCGATGGGCGCGATCATCGCGCTCGGCCATCACGAGAAATTCTACGGCTCCGGCTACCCCAACGGCCTGCACGGGGAGGACATTCCCCTGGTCGCGCGCATCGTCGCAGTCGCCGACGTGTTCGACGCGCTGGTCTCCGAGCGTCCCTACAAGCGCGCCTGGGGGATCGACGAGGGCATCGAATTCGTCAGGTCACAGCGCGGCAAGCATTTCGATCCCACCTGCGTCGACGCCTTCCTCTCCGATCACTCGGCGGTCGAAACCGTGATGCGGGAGTTCGGCGACTAGCAAGCCGGGGCGTCTAGCCCATGTTCTTGCGCACGAACGCGTCGAGACGACCGATCCCCTCCTCGATCGCCTCGTTCGACGCGGCATAGGACAGCCGGATGTGCTGGCCGTCGCCGGGCACCCGGCGGCCGAAGTGGATGTCGGCCAGCACGGCGATGCCGGCCTCGTGCAGCAGGCGCTTGCGCAACACCTCGGAATCGGCGGCACCGACGAGCCGGCAGGCCTCGGTGACGTTGGGCCACGCGTAGAACGCGCCGCCCGGACTCCTGCAGGAGATCCCGGGCACCTCGTTGAGCAGGCGGACGATGAGCGCCCGGCGCTCGGCGAAACGCGCGTGCATTTCGACGACCGAGTCCTGCGGCCCGTTGAGCGCCTCGACCGCGGCCCACTGCGAGATCTGGGACGCGCAGGATTCGGTATTGGTGATCCAGCGCGTGAACGCGGGCGCGAGCGCGCGATTGGCGACGTAGCCAACGCGCCAGCCGGTCATCGCCCAGGTCTTCGACGCGCCGTCGGAGATGATCGTGCGCTTCTGCATGCCGGGGCGCCGGGCCAGGGTGTCGAACGCCCCCGTGTAGACCAGCCGCGAGTAGATCTCGTCGGCGTACACCCAGACCTGCGGATGCCGAGCGAGTATCGCGGCGATCGCATCGAGGTCGCCAGCGCCGAGGACGCCGCCGGTGGGGTTCTGGGGGGTGTTGAGAATCAGCAGCCGCGTCTTGTCGGTGATCTTCGCCTCGAGTTCCGCCGGATCGAACGCGAAATCCCGCGACTCGCGCAGGAAGATCGGCACCGGCACCGCACCGTTGGCGACGATCTGCGACTCGTAGATCGGGAAGCCCGGGACCGGGTAGATGACCTCCTCGCCCGCACCGTAGTCGGTCACCGAGGCGATCGTGTAGGCGATGAACGGCTTGGCGCCGGCGCCGACGACCACGTCCTCGGGACGGATGTCGAGTCCGCGTCGCTGCCCGAGGTCGCGGGCGACGGCCTCGCGCAGCTCATCGATCCCCGCCGAAGGCGTATATCCATGCTTGCCGCCGCGAATCGCGGCGATCGCGGCGTCCTGGATGTTGCGCGGCGTCGGAAAATCCGGCTGCCCGATGCAGAAGGAGACGATGTCCTGGCCCTGGCGGACCAGTGCGTTCACCTCGGCCAGCACGACGAAGGCGTTCTCGGTGCCCAGCGATTCACCCCGCCGCGACAGACGCGGGACGGTGTCCGCTCCCTGTGGTGCACTCATGGTGTTCCCTCCGATGGCTCGCGCCGCCCCGATTCAGGGGAAGTTCGACTGCGCCAGCGCGACCGTGCACAGGACGATCAGCTGCTGCGGCAGGATCCCCAGCACGAGCAGCAGCAGCCCGTTGACCGACAGCACCAGCTGGGTGTCTCCGCGCACGACGATCGGCAGCGTCTCGACGGGATCCTCGAAGTACATCAGCTTGACGATCCGCAAGTAGTAGAACGCGCCGACCAGCGAGGTCATCACGGCGATCACGGCCAGCCACACGAAGCCGTCGTTGACCGCAGCCTCGATCACCATGAACTTGGCGTAGAAGCCGACCGTCGGGGGCAGCCCTGCGAGCGAGAACATCACGAGCAGCATGATGAACGCCCACCACGGCGAGCGCTGGTTCAGGCCCTTGAAGTCCTCCAGCCGGTCGCTCTCGAAACCCTGCCGCGACAGCAGCATGACGACGCCGAAAGAGGCGAGGCTCGTCAGCGCGTAGGTCACGACGTAGAACATCGCCGCCGAGAAGCCGTAGCGGTTCGCCGTCAGGAACCCGAGCAGCATGTAGCCCATGTTCGCAATCGTCGAGTAGGCGAGCATGCGCTTGATGTTCGTCTGCGAGATTGCGATCAGGTTGCCCAGCACCATCGACAGCACCGAGAGCACGATCAGCATCCCCTGCCAGTCGAAGGACGCGCCCTGCAGCCCCTGCGACAGCAGGCGCAGCGCCATCGCGAACGCGGCGATCTTGGGCGCCGTCCCGATCAGGACCGTCACCGGCGTCGGCGCACCCTCGTAGACATCGGGCACCCACATGTGGAAAGGGACGACGGCGAGCTTGAAGGCGAGGCCCGCGACGACGAAGACCAGTCCCAGCATCAGGAGCGCCGGACTGCCGTGCCGGGTGTAGAT